>NZ_JBHJRX010000004.1:96446-181932 GCF_042268605.1 Streptomyces sp. NPDC056296
GGTTCGCCTGTCCCCCTCTTGGGGGCCGTCTTTTGGGGGGGGGGGAGCGGGGGTGGGGTGGGGGGGGGGGGGGGAGCCCGCCCGCCGGCCCCCCACCGCCCAACCACAGCAAGAGAATTCGAGAGGACCCGCCGTGGCAACCACGCGCTCCGCACACACCGTCTGGGAAGGCAACCTGCTCGAGGGCAACGGTGTCGTCACCTTCGACTCGTCCGGCATCGGCGAGCAGCCGGTGTCGTGGCCGTCGCGCGCCGAGCAGGCGAACGGCAAGACCAGCCCGGAAGAACTGATCGCCGCCGCCCACTCCAGCTGCTTCTCCATGGCGCTGTCGCACGGCCTGGCCGGCGCCGGCACCCCGCCCACCAAGCTCACCACCTCCGCCGACGTCACCTTCCAGCCGGGTGAGGGCATCAAGGGCATCCACCTCACCGTGGAGGGCACCGTCCCCGGCCTCGACAACGACGCGTTCGTCGCCGCCGCCGAGGACGCCAAGAAGAACTGCCCGGTCAGCCAGGCCCTGACCGGTACGACCATCACCCTCACGGCGAAGCTGGCCTAGCCGGAAAGGTCTCCGAAGGGCTCAGGAGCCCGCGCGCTCCCAGCCCCGCCGGTCCGGGCGCGGCCCCAGCTGCCTGGGGTCGCGCGACCGGTAGACCACGTACGGGCGCACCAGGTACTGCACCGGCGCGCTGAACATGTGTACCAGCCGCGTGTAGGGCACCAGGGCGATCAGCACCATCCCGATCACCGCGTGCACCTGGTACAGCACCGGCACTCCCACCATCAGCTCCGTCTTCGGCTGGAGGGTGAACAGGCTGCGCGACCAGGGCCCGATGGTGTGCCGGTAGTCGTAGCCGGTGCCGGAGGAGTGCGCGAGCTTGGCCACCATGCCGAGCACGATCGCGCCCAGCAGGAAGACGTACATGACCTTGTCGTTGGCGGTCGTCGCCCGGAACACGGGCGCGTTGGTGCGCCGCCGGTAGATGAGGATCAGGATGCCGGCCACCGCCAGCACCCCGGCCGCGGTGCCGCCGTACAGCGACAGCAGGTGGTACGCGTGCTCGCTCACGCCCACCGCGTCCGTCCACGACTCGGGGACGAACAGCCCGATGAGATGGCCGACCAGTACGAACAGGATGCCGTAGTGGAACACGGGCGAGGCGATGTTCAGCAGCTTGGACTCGTAGACCTGCGAGGACCGCGTCGTCCAGCCGAAGCGGTCGTAGCGGTGCCGCCAGATCAGACCGGCGACCAGCAGGGCGAACGCGGCGTAGGGCAGCACGCCCCAGAGGAAGACGGTCACGGGCGGGCTCCGGTGGGTGCGGGCGGCAGGGTGGCGCACACGGCGTCCAGGACGCACGCGTAGGGCGTGCCGAAGGCGGTCAGCCGGGAGCGGAGCTGGTCCAGGGCTTCGCGGTGCTCGGTGAGCATGCCGATGTCCCCGGTGCGGGAGGCGAACTCCAGCACGGCCGGCAGGAAGTCGGGGAGTTCCTCGTCGGTGAACTCCAGCCCGTGCGCCCGGTACAGCTCCTTGAAGCGGACCAGCGACATCCCCCGGTTGCGGGTGTCGCCGTCGGTCCACCAGCTCAGGTACAGGCTGTGCCGGTTCTTGAAGTCGAAGACCTCCACGTAGTGCGCCTGGAGTTCGCCCTGCTCGGTCGCCGCCGCGTGGTCGGTGAAGCCGCGCAGTTGCGGCGCGGCCTCGCGCAGCAGCGGCAGCCGGGCGCGGAAGTCGTCGTCGGGATACGTCAGACAGAGCGCCGCCGCCTGGTACAGCACCTCGAACCCGGGCATCGGATCAGACCTCCCTCTCGTCGTCCGTGGTCTGCCGCCTGCGCAGGATGTGGAAGTTCTCCACCGGCACCAGCGGAAGCCTCTTGCGTCCCGAGTCCTGGCCGAACGGCCCGTCGCCGCCCATGCCGGGGCCGCCGTCCGTGTCGAGGCTGCACGTGTCCGGCAGGGCCGACGCCTCCAGCCGGTGCGCGTCCCCGACGGCCGCCGTCGGGATCACGTACCGCTCCTCGTACTTGGCGATGGCCAGCAGCCGGTACATGTCCTCGATCTCCTGGGCGCGCATGCCGACGCCCGCGCAGACGGCCGGGTCGGGATCCTCGCCGAGGTTGACCGACCGCATGTGGGCGCGCATCGCGGCCAGCTTCTCCAGCGACGCCCGCACGGGGCCGACGTCGCCCGCCGTGAACAGCTCCGCCAGGTACTCCAGCGGGATGCGCAGCGTGTCGATCGCGCCGAACAGGTTGCCCGGGTCCTCGCCGTCGTGCCCGGTCTCCGTCAACGCGTCCACCACCGGTGAAAGCGGCGGGATGTACCAGACCATCGGCATGGTGCGGTACTCCGGATGCAGGGGCAGCGCCACCCGGTACCTGCTCACCAGCGCGTGCACGGGGGAGCGCCGGGCCGCCTCGATCCAGTCGAACGGGATCCCCGCCTCCTCCGCCGCCCGCCGCACCGCGGGGTCCTCGGGGTCCAGGAAGACACCCAGCTGTGCCTCGTACAGCTCCTGCTCGTTCGGCGTGGAGGCCGCCTCGGTCACCTTGTCGGCGTCGTACAGCACGACCCCCAGGTACCTGAGCCGTCCCACGCAGGTCTCCGAGCAGACCGTCGGCTGGCCCACCTCGATGCGCGGATAGCAGAAGGTGCACTTCTCGGCCTTGCCGGTGCGGTGGTTGAAGTACACCTTCTTGTACGGGCATCCGGTCACGCACATCCGCCAGCCCCGGCAGCGGTCCTGGTCGACCAGGACGATGCCGTCCTCCGCGCGCTTGTACATCGCCCCGGACGGACACGACGCCACGCACGACGGATTGAGACAGTGCTCGCAGATGCGCGGCAGGTAGAACATGAAGGTCTCTTCGTACGCGAAGCGCACCTTCTCCGAGGCCTGTTGGCGTGTGCGTTCCACCATGGGGTCGAGGTCGCCGTAGGCGGGGGCGCCGCCGAGGTCGTCGTCCCAGTTCGAGGACCAGCCGATCTTCATCGGTTTGCCGTCGAGCTGGGAGACGGGCCGGGCGACGGGGTAGTCGCTGCCGAGCGGGGCGTCGGTGAGGTTCTTGTAATCGTACGTCCAGGGCTCGTAGTAGTCCTTGATCTCCGGGAGCCTCGGGTTGGAGAAGATCCCGGCGAGCTTCTTGAACCGTCCGCCCGCCTTGAGCTTCAGCGCGCCGCGCCGGTTCAGTTCCCAGCCGCCCCGCCACTTCTCCTGGTCCTCGTAGCGGCGCGGGTAGCCCTGGCCGGGGCGGGTCTCGACGTTGTT
Source organism: Streptomyces sp. NPDC056296 (assembly GCF_042268605.1). Classification (NCBI taxonomy): domain Bacteria; kingdom Bacillati; phylum Actinomycetota; class Actinomycetes; order Kitasatosporales; family Streptomycetaceae; genus Streptomyces; species Streptomyces sp. NPDC056296. Next base: position 99,718 of record NZ_JBHJRX010000004.1, read on the forward strand.
GAACCAGACATACTCCATGCCCCGCCGGTTGGTCCACGCCTGCTTGCAGGTGACCGAGCAGGTGTGGCAGCCGATGCACTTGTCGAGGTTCATGACCATGGCGACCTGGGCCATCGGGCGCATCAGTACTCGACCTCCTGAGAGCGGCGCCGGATGACCGTCACCTCGTCGCGCTGGTTCCCGGTCGGGCCCAGGTAGTTGAACGCCCACGACAACTGGGCGTAGCCGCCGATGAGATGGGTCGGTTTGAGGATCAGGCGGGTGAGCGAGTTGTGGATGCCGCCGCGCTTGCCGGTGGTCTCCGCGAGCGGGACGTTCACCGTGCGTTCCTGCGCGTGGTGCATGTAGACCGTGCCGGGCGGCATGCGGTGCGAGACGATCGCGCGGGCCACCACCACGCCGTTGCGGTTGACCGCCTCGATCCAGTCGTCGTCGGCGACCCCGATCGCGTCCGCGTCCTTCGTCGACATCCAGATGGTCTGGCCGCCCCGGGACAGCGCCAGCATGAACAGGTTGTCCTGGTACTCGGAGTGGATGGACCACTTGTTGTGCGGGGTGAGGTAGCGGACCGTCACCTCCCGGTGCCCTTCCGGACCGAGCTGCGGCTCGCCGAAGAGCCGGCTCATGTCCAGCGGCGGCCGGTACACCGGCAGTGCCTCGCCCAACTCGTGCATCCAGTCGTGGTCGAGGAAGAAGTGCTGGCGGCCGGTGAGGGTGTGCCAGGGCTTGAGGTGCTCGGTGTTGAGCGTGAACGCCGTGTAGCGGCGCCCGCCGGCCTCGCTGCCCGACCACTCCGGCGAGGTGATCACCGGCACGGGCGCCGCCTGGGTGTCCGCGTACGTGATCCGCTTGCCCTCGTGCTCGGCGGCCAGGTGGGCCATCCGCTGCCCGGTCTTCGCCTCCAGCGTGTGGAAGCCCTGGACGGCCAGTCGCCCGTTGGTCGTGCCGGACAGCGCCAGGATGGTGTTGGCGGCCTTCACCGCCGTGTCCAGTGCCGGGCGCCCGTCGGCCGGGCCGCCGCGCACCGCGCCGTTCATGTGCCGCAGCCGCTCCACCTCCTCGTCCGGCTTCAGGGTGATGCCCTTGGCGGGCAGGCCCTTGGCCTCCACCAGCGGGCCCAGCGCCGCGAACTTCGCGCCGATCGCCGTGTAGTCGCGCTCCACGACGGTGAGGTTCGGCAGGGTCTTGCCCGGCTCCGGAGCGCACTCCCCGCGCCGCCAGTCCCGTACGACCCCGCCCGGCTGGGCGATCTCGCCCGGGGTGTCGTGCTGGAGCGGCGCCGCCATCAGGTCCTTGCGCACGCCGAGGTGGCCGACGGCCAGCTCGCTCAGCTTCTCCGCCAGCACCTTGAACGTGTCGAAGTCGGTCCGCGTCTGCCACGGCGGGTCCACGGCCGGGGAGAAGGCGTGCACGTAGGGGTGCATGTCCGTGCTGGACAGGTCGTGCTTCTCGTACCAGGTCGCGGCGGGCAGCACCACGTCGGACAGCAGTGTGGAGGAGGTGTGCCGGAAGTCCAGCGACAGCAGCAGGTCGAGCTTCCCCTCGGGCGCCTCGTCGTGCCACACCACGTCCCGGGGCCGCTGGTCCGGTGCGGCCTCCTCGGCGCGCAGCGAGGAGTGCGTGCCCAGCAGGTGCTTGGTGAAGTACTCGGCGCCCTTCGCCGACGAACCGAGCAGGTTGGCCCGCCACAAGGTCAGGATCCGCGGCCAGTTCTGAGGCGCGTCCGGATCCTCGCAGGCGAACTTCAGCGTCCCGGCCCGCAGTTCGGCCACCGCGTTCGCCACCGGGTCGCCGAACGCCTCGCCCAGCTCCAGCGGGCTGCGGTCGAAGGTCGGGTACGACGGCATCCACCCCGTACGCGCCGACAGCGCCAGGCAGTCCGCGCCCGTCATCCCTTCGAACCGTCCCTCGCCCAGCGGCGAGGCCAGCACGTCGGCGCCGAACCGGTCGTAGCGCCACTGGTCGGTGTTCAGGTACCAGTACGCGGTGCCGATCATCTGGCGCGGCGGGCGCGACCAGTCCGACGCGGCGGCCAGCGACGCCCAACCGGTCACCGGACGGCACTTCTCCTGGCCCACGTAGTGCGCCCAGCCGCCGCCGTTGCGGCCCTGGCAGCCGGTCAGCTGGAGCAGGGCCAGGAAGGCCCGGTAGATCGTCTCGGAGTGGAACCAGTGGTTGGTGCCCGCGCCCATCAGGATCATGCAGCGCCCCTTGGAGCGCTCGGCGGTCCGCGCGAACTCCCGGGCGATCCGCACGCAGGCCGCCGCCGGTACCGAGGTGTGCGTCTCCTGCCAGGCCGGAGTGCCGGGCGCGTCCGCGTCCTCGTACGAATCCGGCCAGTCGCCCGGCACCCCGGGCCGCGCCACGCCGTACTGGGCCAGCAGCAGGTCGAACACCGTCGTCACCAGCGGCCCGGTCGCCCCGCCCAGCCGCGTCGCGGGCACGCCCCGCCTCACGACCTCCCCGCGGCCCTGCGCGTGCGCCCCGCCCTCGGTGTCGAAGCGGGGGAGCAGCACCTCGACGCCCGACGCCATCTCGTGGCCGTGCAGGCTCAGCCGGGGCCGTACGTCACCGAGGTCGAGGTTCCACTTCCCCTGGTCCGCCTCGTTCCAGCGGAAGCCCAGCGAGCCGTTGGGGACGACCGCGCGGCCCGACGCATCGTCCAGCACGACCGTCTTCCAGCGGGCGTCCTCGCCCTCCTGCCCCAGGTCGGCCGCGCGCAGGAACTTCGCCGGGACGTACGCCCCGTCCCGCTCGGTCAGCGTCACCAGGAACGGCAGGTCGGTGAAGCGGCGCACGTAGTCGTCGAAGAAGGGCGTCGCGTGGTCGACGAAGAACTCCTTGAGCACCACGTGCCCCATCGCCAGGGCCAGCGCGCCGTCCGTGCCCGGGTGCGGGTGCAGCCACTGGTCGGCGAACTTGGTGTTGTCGGCGTAGTCGGGGGAGACGACCACGACCTTCTGGCCCCGGTAGCGGGCCTCCGCCATCCAGTGCGCGTCCGGTGTGCGGGTCACCGGGACGTTGGAGCCCCACATGATCAGATAGGCCGCGTCCCACCAGTCGCCCGACTCCGGCACGTCCGTCTGGTCGCCGAAGACCTGCGGGGACGCCACGGGCAGGTCGGCGTACCAGTCGTAGAACGACAGCATCGGGGCGCCGATGAGGGAGTGGAAGCGGGCGCCCGCCGCGTGCGACACCATCGACATCGCGGGGATGGGGGAGAAGCCCGCGATGCGGTCGGGGCCCTGGGTGCGGATGGTGTGGACGTGGGCCGCGGCGACCATCTCGACCGCCTCGTCCCAGGTCGCCCGGACCAGGCCGCCCTTGCCCCGCGCCCGCTGGTAGCGGAGCCGGCGTTCCGGGTCGCCCTGGATGTCGGCCCAGGCCAGCACCGGATCCGACAGCCGCGCCTTCGCCTCCCGGTACATCTCCAGGAGCACCCCGCGCACGTACGGGTAGCGCACCCGGGTCGGCGAGTACGTGTACCAGGAGAACGCCGCGCCCCGGGGGCAGCCGCGCGGCTCGTACTCCGGGCGGTCCGGACCGACCGACGGATAGTCCGTCGCCTGGGTCTCCCAGGTGATGATGCCGTCCTTGACGAACACGTTCCAGCGGCAGGAGCCGGTGCAGTTCACGCCGTGCGTGGAGGTCACGACCTTGTCGTGGCTCCAGCGGTCCCGGTAGAAGGCGTCCGCCTCCCGACCGCCGACCAGCCCGATGCTGTGCAGGTCGGGCGCCGCGGTGCCGGGCCGGAAGAACCGTCCCGCACGCAGCAGCGCCGCGCCCGGCTCGGTGGGCGGTGTCCGCGTGTCGGTCACGTGCGCTCCCTTGATCGCCCTGGGTCTTCGAACCTAGGGGCGGGCGCGGGAGCGCACCCGTTCGCGGGGCCCGTACGGGTCAGGAGGCGACGGCTCGGATGCCCGTCAGGCCTTGCGCGCCACCCCCGCGTACACCGGCACGATGCCCTCCGCCTGGACCGCCACGTCCTCCGGGTCCGGCCGCCACCCGGTGACCGGAATGATGCCCGGGCCCAACAGCTCCAGGCCGTCGAAGAAGCGCGCGAACTCGGTCAGCGAGCGCGGGTGGAACGGCGTGCCGCTGCGCGTGAACAGACCGGCGGCCCTGCCCACCGCCTCCGGGTTCAGATCGGGCGTGACCTGCGACAGGACCAGGTAGCTGCCGGGCGCCAGGGCGTCGACGTACCGCGCCAGCAGGCCGTGCACGTCGTCGCCGTCGACCGCGTCGCCGAGGTAGTGCGTCAGGGCCACCAGCGACAGGGCGACCGGCCGGCCGAAGTCCAGGGACTCGCCCGCCAGCCGCAGGATCAGGTCCGGATCGCGGACGTCGGCGTGGACGTACTCGGTGGCCCCCTCGGCCGAGCCGTGCAGCAGCGCCTGGGCGTGCCTGAGCACGATCGGGTCGTTGTCGGCGTAGACGACCCGCGCCTCGGGCGCCACCGCCTGGGCCACCTGGTGCAGGTTCGGCTCGGTGGGGATGCCGGTGCCGATGTCCAGGAACTGGCGGATCCCGGCCTCGGCGAGCGTGCGGACGGCCCGGTGCATGAACCGGCGGTTGGCGCGCGCCCCGCGCACCGCCGTCCCGTCCGCCGCGAGGATCCTGCGGGCCAGCTCCTCGTCCACCGGGTAGTTGTCCTTGCCGCCCAGCCACCAGTCGTAGACGCGGGCCGGATGCGGCCGGCTGGTGTCGATGGGGGCGGGGGTGGGATCGGATCCGGTCATGCGCTGTCGTCTCCTCGGAACCTGGTGGGTGTTCGGGTGCGGTCGGTGCTCGGGCCCGGTGTGCCCGGGGCGCCGGATCAGAAGTTCTCGCGGTACTCGCGCATGACCTTCTCGGTGCGCTGGGTCGAGGCGGCACGCGCCGTCATGTGGTCCAGGACCTCCAGGTGGGCGGAGACCTCCGCGCGGGAGTCCAGGTACAGGGCACCGGTCAGATACTCGGTGAAGACCATGTCGGGCAGTTCCGGCTCCGCGAACCGGAAGAGCGTGAACGGCGCGTACGTCCCGGGGTGCGGCCCGTCCTCGAACTCGGCGACCTGCAACGTCACCCGGTCCCGGGTCGAGAACTCCAGCAGCTTGTCCACCTGGTCGCGCATCACCCGGCCGTCGATGCTCACCGGGCGCCGCAGCACCGTCTCGTCCATGACCACCCACAGGTGGGGCGGGTTCGCGCCCTCCAGCAGCTGCTGCCGCTCCATACGCAGGGACACATGCCGCTCGACAGCGTCCCGGCCCGCGGTGCCGATCGTCCCGGCCTCCAGGACCGAGCGCGCGTAGTCCTCGGTCTGCAGCAGCCCCGGTATGAAGTGCGGCTCGTAGGAGCGGACGATCCGCGCCGCGCCCTCCAGGCTCACGTACATGCTGAACCAGTCGGGCAGCACGTCGTGGTACCGCTGCCACCAGCCCGGCTGGTTCGCCTCCTCGGCCAGCGAGACGAACGCCGACACCTCGTCCGCGGGCACCCCGTACGCCGTCAGCAGGATCTGGACATACGGTATCTTCAGCGCGACCTCGGCCATTTCCATGCGCCGCACGGTCGCCGGGGCCACCCGGAGCACCTTGGCGGCCTCCTCGCGCTTGAGGCCCGCCGTCTCCCGCAGTTCCTGCAGCCGTCTGCCCAGGACCACCTGGCCCACGGTGGCCGCGGCCCGCCGCTCACTCACGCCACGCCTCCCCAACGCGCCCAAGTCTCACCGCAGTCTGTCATGTTCCTCTGTCAGTCTCACAGGGGCGGTCGTGGATCAACGTCATTACCTGCCGGGTAATCGACCGGGCGCGGCCGGGCCGGGATCGTGGAGTCACCGGGTTCCGGTCCGGCGTACTCCGGACCGGCACCCGGCTCCACGCAGCCTGTCCCGACCCGACGGAGGGTGACTCGTCATGACCACGAACCAGCCGGCCGCACTCGCCCGCACCGCCGAACCGCAGCTCATGCTGCGCCGCTTCCTCGCCCTCGACGCGGTGGTGACCGGCGCCAACGCGGTCGCCTACCTCGCGTTCTCCGGGCCGCTGGGGCGCTTCCTCGGCGCCGGCCCGGGGCTGTTGCTCGGCCTCGGCGCGTTCCTCGCGGTGTACGCCGGGTGCGTGGCCCTGCTGGCCGCGCGTCCCCGGCCGCCGGCCCTCGGGGTGCGGGCCGTCGTCGACGCCAACCTCGCCTGGGCGGCGGTCAGCTTCGTCGCCCTCGGCCTGTGGCTGACGCCCACCACGGCGGGCGCGGTGTGGACGGTGCTCCAGGCGCTCACCGTCGCCGGGTTCGCGCTGCTGCAGTACGCGGCGCTGAGGCAGCGTCAGGGCAGCAGTGTGTGAAGGTACTTGACCGTCGCCGGGTCGGCCGGGAGCAGCGTCTCGATGGCCAGCTCGGCGACGGTCACGTCCATCGGCGTGTTGAAGGTGGAGATGGACGAGATGAAGGACAGGGTCCGGCCCTCGTGCACGATCTGCATCGGCAGCGCGAAGTACGGCACCGGCTCGGCCGGCTCCGCGCCCGGCGCGGTCTCCGGCACCGGATACGCCGCCACCTCCTCGTACAGCGCCCGCAGCGGCTCCGAGCGGTGCAGGGCGATCTGCCGCTCCATCTGCTCCAGCAGGTGCCCGCGCCACTCGCGCAGGTTGCGGATGCGCGGCGCCAGGCCCTCCGGGTGCAGGGTCAGCCGCATCGCGTTCAGCGGCGGTTCGAGCAGATGCTCCGGTACGCCGTCCATCAGCATCAGGATGCCCCGGTTGGCGGCGAGCACCTGGTACGTCGCGTCCACGACCAGCGCCGGATACGGCTCGTAACCCCGGATCAGCCGCTCCATGCCCTCGCGCAGCGCGTCCAGCGCCGGGTCGTCCAACGGCGTCTCCGGATAGTGCGGGGCGTAACCCGCGGCGAGCAGCAGCGCGTTGCGCTCCCGCACGGGGACGTCCAGGTGCTCGGCGAGCCGCAACACCATCGCCTCGCTCGGCCGCGAGCGGCCCGTCTCGATGAAGCTGACGTGCCGCGCGGAGGATTCGGCGCGCAGCGCCAGCTCCAGCTGGCTGACCCGCCGCCGCTCCCGCCAGGCCCGTAGCAGCGGGCCCACGCCCTGGGCGGCGGGGGCGGTGCCGGACATGAGTGCGGTCATACTCCGAACGGTAGCCGACGGCCCTTCGCGCCGGGACCGGGCGGCGCTCCTGACCAGGGCTCGGACGGCGCTCCTGACCAGGGCTCGGTCGGCCGCCCTGTGGCAGGCTGGAGAGGCAACCGCCGCCCAGGACAGGAGCGCAGCCCATGCCCGTCGAACCGCTGTCGCAGAAGGAGATCGAGGAGCGGCTGGCCGAGCTGCCGGGCTGGTCCCTCGACGACGGCCGCCTCACCCGTTCCTACCGGCTCGCCTCGCACTTCGCGGCCACCGCGATGGTCGTCCACATCGCCCAGGTGCAGGAGGAGCTCGACCACCACTCGGACCTGACCCTCGGGTACAACACTGTCTCCCTGGCCGTGCACACCCACAGCGCGGGCGGTGCCGTCACCGAGAAGGACGTCGAGCTCGCCCGCAGGGTGGAGGACCTGGCCGCAGGCCATGCGGCACACTGACGGGTGTGCTCGACTACGACAAGGAAGCGGAACGGTACGACGCCTCCCGCGGCGGCGAGCCCCGCGCCGAGGCCGCCGCGCGGGCCGTACTGAGCCTCGTACCCGGGCAGGCGCGCAGCCTGCTCGACGTCGCCTGCGGCACCGGCATCGTCACCCGGCGCTTCGCCGCCGGCCGGGAGAGCATGCGCGTGACCGGCGCCGACCTCGCCCCCGCCATGACCCGCTACGCCGCCGCCCGGCTGCCCGGCGCCGTCGTGCTGGCCGACAGCCGCCGACTGCCCTTCCATGACGGGGAGTTCGATGCGGTCACCAGCGTGTGGCTGCTGCATCTCGCCGGCGGTGACGAGAACGTGCGGGCGATCGTCGGCGAGTGCGCACGCGTCCTGCGGTCCGGCGGCGTGTACGTGACCACGGTCGACAAGGGCGCCTCGCACAACGTGGGCAGCGACATCGACGCCGTGCTCGCCTCCCGCCCGCCGAGCACCGCGCACGACGCCGCCGGCCTCGTCGAGTCGTACGCCCGCGCACACGGCCTGCTCCCGGCGGGACAGGCCCGCTTCACCGGCCACGGCCAGGGCCGCAGCCCCCGCCGCACCGTCGCCGACCTGCGGCGCGGCTGGTTCGTCACGCTGCCGCCGGGCGACCCGCGCGCCGAGCACTTCGCCACCCGGCTCGCGGCCCTCCCCGACCAGGAACGGCCGCGCCCCGACCCGGTCTTCACCCTGCGAGCGTTCGTGAAACCGTAGGAAGCCGAGGGCCGGAAGCGGCAACCCGGCCGCGCCGGGCGGCGACTGAGAGACGGAATCCATCCGTCCCTCAGGAGGTTCGTCCCGTGAGGCACCCCCACAAGAACCGCAGACGCCGTCCGCTCGTCCTGGGCGCGGCCCTGGCCGCCGCAGGCCTTGTCGCCACCGGTCTGACGACTCTCACCCCCGACACCGCAGAAGCCGCCACCGCCCGGCAGGTCGAGGCCCTCGACCGGGGCGTCGTCAGCGTCCACACCGGCGACGGCAACCTGGTCGGCTGGCGCTGGCTGGCCACCGACCCGGACAACGTCTCGTTCAACGTCTACCGGGCCGGCACCAAGGTCAACGCCGCCCCGGTCACCGGCTCCACCACCTACTTCCACTCGGGCGCCCCCTCCCACGCCGACTACACCGTCCGCGCCGTCGTGAACGGCACGGAACAGGGCGACTCGGTCCACGCGATCCAGTTCCGGGCCGGCTACAAGGACGTGCCGATCTCCCCTCCCGCCGGAGGGACGACCCCCGACGGCGTCTCCTACACCTACGAGGCCAACGACGCCTCCGTCGGCGACCTCGACGGGGACGGCGCGCTGGACATCGTCCTCAAGTGGCAGCCGACCAACGCCAAGGACAACTCCCAGTCCGGCTACACGGGCAACACGATCGTCGACGGCGTCGAGCTCGACGGCACCCGGCTGTGGCGCGTCGACCTGGGCCGCAACATCCGCTCCGGCGCCCACTACACGCAGTTCCAGGTGTACGACTACGACGGCGACGGCAAGGCCGAGGTCGCCATGAAGACCGCCGACGGCACGCGGGACGGCACCGGCGCGGTCATCGGCAGCTCCTCGGCGGACCATCGCAACTCCTCCGGCTACATCCTGTCCGGCCCCGAGTACCTCACCATGTTCGACGGGCAGACCGGCAGGGCGATGGGCACCGTCGACTACGTCCCCGCCCGGGGCAACGTCTCCTCCTGGGGCGACTCCTACGGCAACCGCGTCGACCGCTTCCTGGCGGGCACGGCGTACCTGGACGGCTCCCGCCCCTCCCTGATCATGGCGCGCGGCTACTACACGCGCTCGGTGATCGCCGCCTGGGACTGGCGCGACGGCCGGTTCACCCGCCGCTGGACCTTCGACACCAACTCCTCCACCAACGCCGGCAAGGGCTACGACGGCCAGGGCAACCACCAGCTGTCCGTCGCCGACGTCGACGGCGACGGCAGGGACGAGATCGTCTACGGCGCGATGGCCGTCGACGACAACGGCCACGGCCTGTGGACCACGAGGAACGGCCACGGCGACGCCATGCACGTCGGCGACCTCGACCCGTCCCGCCCGGGCCTGGAGGAGTTCAAGGTCGACGAGGACAGCTCGAAGCCCTCGTCGTGGATGGCGGACGCGCGCACGGGCCGGATCATCTGGTCCACCGGCGCGAGCGGCGACAACGGGCGGGGCGTCTCCGCCGACATCTGGTCCGGCAGCGCGGGCGCCGAGTCCTGGTCGTCGGCCGAGAGCGGCATCCGCGACCCGAAGGGCACGGTCGTCGGCAGCCGCAAGCCCTCCAGCGCCAACTTCGTGTCCTGGTGGGACGGCGACCCCGTCCGCGAACTCCTCGACGGCACCCGCGTCGACAAGTACGGCCCCTCCGGCGACACCCGCCTCCTCACCGGCTCCGGCGTCGCCTCCAACAACGGCACCAAGGCCACACCGGTCCTCGCCGGCGACATCCTCGGCGACTGGCGCGAGGAGGTCATCTGGCGCAGCACCAACAACACGGCCCTGCGCATCTACTCCACCCCGCACGACACGGACACCCGCATCACGACCCTGCTCCACGACACCCAGTACCGCACGGCCCTGGCGTGGCAGAACACGGCTTACAACCAGCCGCCGCACCCGAGCTTCTTCATCGGCGCCGGAATGGCGACGGCGCCCAGGCCGACGGTGTACACGCCCTGATCCACGTCCGCCCCTTCAGGCGGCCTCGTCCACCGGCGGGGGAGGGCGCACGGTGGCACGCGCCCTCCCGAACGGTCATGGGGACCGGGCGGCCCTCGACATGGACGAGGGCCGCCCGGCAGTTTGGTCCCGTCGTCCGGTGACAGGACCGAGCACACGGAGCCGTCAAGCGCCCCGAAGGAGCGCGGGTCTGTGGCGACATGCGGCTACCGTCGCGCGAGCGCGACCGGCCACGCACGGCCCGCAGTCGAAGAACCCGCCCAACCCGCGGAGCGCTTCGCGGGGACTATTCGAGTAGCTCCGCGTACGAGCCCATGGCGAGGGCTATGTCCGCCTGGGCCCAGAACCGGTGGTACGTGAACGTGGGCGCGGCGCCGCCCGCGAGATAGCTCTCGATCTTCGACCAGGCCGGGTCGTCCTGGTAGAAGGAGCGGATCGAGGAGAAGGTCGACGACGCGTCGATCGTGTCGCCGTTCGGCATGGTCCCGGTCCAGCCGTTCGGCACGTGCACCGGGTCGTCGAAGCGGTTGTAGTCGGCGCGGGTCTCCGGGACGGCGATGCCGAGCGCGTCCTGGTTGTTCTCCCACATGCCGTCGAGCAGCGCCTTGGCGGTCGCGGCCGCCTCCGTGTCGCCCGAGCGGTCGGCGTAGTAGGTCAGGGTCTTGGCGTACGCCGCGGCCACACCGACGTCGTTGGTGTAGTCCGAGACGGTGACGTGCAGTTCGCTGTTGTCACCCGGGGAGGAGGCGTTCCAGGTGTCCGGCTGCCCCGACCACTGCATCGTCGCGGGGATCCGGAACGTGCCGTCCGGGTTGACCGTCGTCTCCGACAGCGCCCAGTCGACCCACTTGTCCAGGACCTCCTTCGCGTCGGCATCGCCGCTCTGCTGGTAGTACTCGGCGACCCGCTCCATGGACCACGCCTGGAAGCCGAACCACTGGTTGGACGGCGGGTCGTGGTACACCGGCTTCTCGTCGTAGTACATGCCGTAGAAGGTCGGCGTACCGGCCGGCGGTGTCGCGTACCGGCCCGCCCAGCTGTTGGTCGCGCCGCCCGCGATGGCGCCCTCGTCGGACTGCAGCCAGCGGTAGAACTCCACCTGCCGGTCGAGGGACTTGGCCCAGTCCGAGACGCCTGTGGCCGACTTGGGCTTCAGGTCGTCGTAGGTGCTCAGCGCGTACGCCGCCAGCGGGTTCTGGTAGCCGCCGTGGGTGTGGCTGGAGCCGATGCGCCAGGCCCAGCCCGCCGAGGTGTCCACGGCGCCGCCCCAGGCGTAGTACCAGGACAGCAGGTAGTGCGAGGAGTCCTTGCCGGTGCCGGCCGGGCAGCTCGTCGGCCCCACGCAGTTACCGACCTTCTTGAAGTACTTGTCGAACATGGCGTAGCGCAGGTAGTCGCCCATCTTGGCGGCCTTGTCCAGGGTGCCGGCGATCTCCTCGCCCTTGCCCTGTTCCTCGGCCCAGATGTCCGCCCAGTACGCGGCCTGCACGGCCCGTGCGTCGGCGTCCGGGGCGTTGGTGAACTTCCACTGCTTGGCGTAGGACGCGTCACCGGTGAACAGGTCCAGGTAGCCGTTCGGGCCGCCGTACTTGAACGCGTCGCAGGTCGGCTGCGGCACCGTCTCCCACACCGACTCCTGCGCCCCGCGCTGGAAGGTGTTGATGTAGGAGGGGCCGGTGTCCGACGGACCCGCCTCGCACTTACCGGGCGAGTTGCCGTAGCCGTAGGTGTTGTCGACGTCCTGGAGCCAGTGCATGCCGTAGACGTCGTCCGTGCCGTACGCCGACCTCAACTCGGCCGCGATCGGGTCGGGGCCGACGGAGACCGCGCCGTCCAGGGGCGCCGGGTACTCCTCCGGCGTGTCCAGCTCGGGTGCGTAGGTCGCCGGCTTGGAGGCGTTGTAGGCCGAGTTGGTCGGCTGGTCGGCGTGGGTGGGGATCATGTACGTCTCCATGATCTCCCAGGCGTTGTTGAACCGAGTCCAGTCGCCGGTGACCTTGCCGTACATGGCCTGGAGCCACAGCAGGTAGCTGTACGCCTCGGACGTGGTCTCGTGCCCGTGGTCCGGCGCCTCGACGATCAGCGTCTCCACCGAGTGGTACGGGATGCCCTCCGGCGAGAAGTAGCCGTTCGCCGGGTCGGTGATCTTCCCGTACAGCTCCAGGAAGCGGGCGTCGTAGTCCTTCGCGGCGGCCAGCTGGGTCACGTTGACGGTGGCCTTGCCGTGGCCGGGGGCCGTCGACTCGAAGACCGCCGAGCCGGTGCCGGAGGCGTCGGCCGCGATGGTCACCTTCTGGGCGGTGCTCCAGTTCGCAGGGGTGAAGGTGAGGCTCGCACCGCCGGTGACGGTGAGGCCGGTGTTGCCGCTCGCGCGGGCCGTCGTCACCGCTACGTTCGCTGTCGGCTGCTTGGAGAGCTTGACCTCGTACGTCCCCGACTCGCCCTGCTGTACGCCGAGTTGGGCGGGGGTCGCCACCACGGTCGGTCCCGAGGCGACCGTGATGCCGACCGGCGTGGAGTCCGCGGAGGCGCCCATGCTGTCGTACGCCTTGGCCACCAGAGAATGACTGCCCACGGTCAAGCCGGAGGCCGAGTACGCGTAGGGCGAGCTGGTGTCGGTGGCCAGCAGCCTGGTGTCGTCGTAGAACTCCACCTTGCTGATCGTGGCGCCGTCGGCCGCTGCCGCCGTGGCCGCCAGTGGGACCGCCTCGCCCTGCGAGTACACCGCGCCCGCCTCCGGGCTGGTCAGCACGGTGATCGGCGGCTGGTGCGCGCCCAGGCAGGCGGTGCCGTTGACCGCGAAGTTCGTCGGCGCGGCGTTGGTGCCGCTGTACGTGAACTGCCCGCCGGTGGAGACGGCGGCCCCGGCGGCGATCCGCGCGTTGTACGAGGCGTTCTTCACGGTGACGGTCCGGCCCGACTGGGACCAGGTGCCGTTCCAGCCGTTGGTCAGCTTCTGGTCGCCCGCGTAGTCGTATGAGAGCGTCCAGCCGTCGATGGCGTCGCTGCCGCGGTTGGTGAGTGTCAGCTCCGCGGTGAAGCCCGCGCCCCAGTCGTTGGTCCGGTAGTCCACGCTGCACTGAAGTGCCGCTGCCTGAGCGGGTGTCGAACCGGTGGTCATCATGGTGAGGGGCAGCGCGAGGGCCGCCAGTGCGGCCGTCCACAGCCGCCGTGCGGTGCGGCGTCCGGGTCTGTGTCGGGGATGCATGGTGCTGGTTCCTCCTTGCGGCTCGGGGAGGGTGTGGGGGAGGAGCAACAAGCCTTGAACCAGTGGGAGCGCTCCCATAGTGATGAGGGGTCCGGGAGCGGTCAAGATGTGTGGCGAGTCGAAAAGATTCGACAGGTGCCGCTGAGAGAAAGTCAGTAACTCCCCTGTTCTTTGCCGTCACTTGGCGCTACCTTCGCTGGCACCAGTGGGAGCGGTTCCATCAGTCGACGCGTCCGTCACGGCGTGCCCGAACTGCAAGGAGTCGCTCATGCGACACCCCCCGCTCCACCCTCCGCGTTCAGGACTTTTAGCCGCGGTCGCGGCCTGTCCGACGCGTCTTCGGCCGGCGTGCCGGCTCGCGCATCCCCCGGGCGGTCCCACCGTGCCCGCGGGCCGTTCCTGACCTCCGAACGCGACGGCACCCCCATGCCGTCCGGCAGCGGGCCGCGCCCGGCATGCGCGCGGCCCCGGACGACAGCACCCGCACCCCACGAAAGAAGGAACTCGCACTCATGACCCGTAGCAGAACCGCGATGCTCGCCGCCCTGGCGCTGGTCGCCGGGGCCTCCGGCACGGCCTTCGCCGCCCAGTCCGCGAACGCCGGCGCGGCGGCCGTCCCCTGCACCGTCGACTACGAGGTACAGAACGACTGGGGCAGCGGCTTCACCGCCGCCGTGACCGTCACCAACAACGGCGCCGCCACCTCCGGCTGGTCGCTGGGGTGGACGTACGCCGGCAGCCAGAAGGTCACCAACAGCTGGAACGCGAAGGTCAGTCAGAGCGGTGCCGCCGTCACCGCGGCCAACGAGTCCTACAACGGGACCCTGTCCACGGGTGGTTCGGCGAGCTTCGGCTTCCAGGGCACCTACAGCGGCAGCAACGCGATCCCGGCCACCTTCACCCTCAACGGCGTGACCTGCAACGTCGACGACGGCGGCCCGACGGATCCCCCGGGCCCGACCGACCCGCCGGACCCCGGTGGTCCCTCCGACCGGGTGAACAACCCCTACGACGGCGCCCAGGTCTACGTGAACCCGGAGTGGTCCGCCAAGGCCGCCGCCGAACCCGGCGGCGACCGCATCGCCGACCAGCCCACCGGCGTGTGGCTCGACCGGATCGCCGCCATCGAGGGCGTGAACGGCGGCATGGGCCTGCGTGACCACCTCGACGAGGCGCTGACGCAGAAGGGCTCCGGCGAACTCGCCGTCCAGCTCGTGATCTACAACCTGCCCGGCCGCGACTGCGCGGCCCTCGCCTCCAACGGCGAGCTGGGCCCGACGGAGATCGACAAGTACAAGACCGAGTACATCGACCCGATCTCCGCCATCCTCGCCGACCCGAAGTACGCGGACCTCCGCATCGTCACCACGGTCGAGATCGACTCGCTGCCCAACCTCGTCACCAACGTCTCCGGGCGGCCGACCGCCACGGAGAACTGCGACGTGATGAAGGCCAACGGCAACTACCAGAAGGGCGTCGGCTACGCCCTGAACAAGCTCGGCGACATCGGCAACGTCTACAACTACGTCGACGCCGGCCACCACGGCTGGCTCGGCTGGGACAGCAACTTCGGCCCCTCCGCCGAGATGTTCAAGACCGCCGCCACCACCGAGGGGGCGACCGTCGCCGACGTGCACGGCTTCATCGTCAACACCGCCAACTACAGCGCCCTGAAGGAGGAGAACTTCAAGATCACGGACTCGGTGAACGGAACCTCCGTGCGCCAGTCCAAGTGGGTCGACTGGAACCAGTACACCGACGAGCTGTCCTACGCCCAGGCCATGCGCGACAAGCTGGTCTCGATCGGCTTCGAACAGAACCTCGGCATGCTGATCGACACCTCCCGCAACGGCTGGGGCGGCGCCGACCGGCCCACCGGACCGGGCGCGACGACCAACGTGGACACCTATGTGAACGGCGGGCGCTACGACCGCCGCATCCACCTCGGCAACTGGTGCAACCAGTCCGGAGCCGGCCTCGGTGAGCGGCCGCAGGCCTCTCCCGCCGCCGGGATCGACGCGTACGTGTGGATGAAGCCCCCGGGCGAGTCCGACGGCGCGAGCAAGGAGATCCCGAACGACGAGGGCAAGGGCTTCGACCGGATGTGCGACCCCACGTACGAGGGCAACGCGCGCAACGGCAACAACCCGTCGGGCGCCCTGGGTGACGCCCCGGTGTCCGGGCACTGGTTCTCCGCGCAGTTCCAGGAGCTGATGAAGAACGCCTACCCGCCGCTTTCGTGAGCGGCTTCCCGCGTAGGTGATGCCGTCGGGGTCCGGCCTTCTGGCCGGGCCCCGGTGGTGCTCCAGCCTTTTGCAATAACGGCAACAGAATTTGCCCCGACGCGGTGAGTCGTCGCACGCTGGCGGCATCGCGAACGGGAGGCTGACCATCATGGCGCACGACCACCGACACCAGCAGCACAAGCACGACCGGCCCGTACCCGAGCACGGCCACGGACACGACCACCACGACCACGACCACGACCACCTCGACTGGGCCGAGATGGCCCCCCTGCTGGAGGCGCAGGCGGAGCTGTACACGCCGCTGTACCGGCAGGCCATGACCTGGCTGGCGCGGGAGGTGACCGAGCCGGGCCTGGTCGTCGACGTCGGCAGCGGCCCCGGCGTCGTCTCCTGCCTGTTCGCCGACACCTTCCCCGGCGCACGCGTCGTCGCCGCCGACGGTGCCGGACCGCTCCTCGACCGGGCCCGCGACCGTGCCGCCCGGCTCGGTGTCGGCGACCGCTTCTCCACCCTCACCGGTGACCTGCCCGGCGCACTGGGCGAGCTGGACTACCCGGCCGACCTGATGTGGGCCAGCCAGAGCCTGCACCACCTCGGCGACCAGCGCGCGGCCCTCACCGCGCTCGCCGGGCACCTCGCGCCCGGCGGCACGCTGGCGGTCCTGGAGGGCGGACTGCCCGCCCGGTTCCTGCCCCGCGACATCGGCGTCGGGCGTCCCGGGCTGCAGGCCAGGATGCACACAGTGGAGGAGGAATCGTTCGCCGAGATGCGCGCGAGCCTGCCCGGCACCGTGGCCGAGACCGAGGACTGGCCCGCGATGCTGACCGCGGCGGGCCTGAAGCACACCGGCACCCGCAGCTTCCTGCTGGACCTGCCCGCGCCGCTCACGGACGAGGCCCGCGCGTACGTCACCACCTCCCTGTCCCGGCTGCGCGACCGGGTCGGGGACGGCCTCGACGCCGTGGACCAGGCCACGCTCGACCGACTGCTCGACCCCGGGGACGAGGCGAGCGCGCACCGGCGCCAGGACGTGTTCGTGCTGGTGGCGCACACGGTCTACACGGCCCAGCGGCCTTCCTGAACCGAAGGGGCCCGGTCGCACCGACCGGGCCCCTTCGCACGAGACGACGTCTCATTCCCCGTTGAACTCCGCGGGGTCGAAGCCGAGGCGCCGGTCCTCGTTGAGCGCGCTGATCGCCGCGAGGTCCTCGATGTCCAGGGCGAAGCCGAACACGTCGATGTTCTCCTTGATCCGGGACGGCGTCACGGACTTCGGGATCACCACGTTGCCGGTCTGGAGGTGCCAGCGCAGCACGACCTGGGCCGGGGTGCGGCCGTGCTTCTGGGCGATCGCCACGATCGCCGGAATCTCCAGGATGCCCTTGCCGGAGCCGAGCGGGGACCACGCCTCGGTGGCGATGCCCTGCTCGGCGTGGTACTCGCGGGCGGCGTGCTGCTGCAGGTGCGGGTGCAGCTCGATCTGGTTGACGGCCGGAATGACCGACGTCTCGCCGATCAGCCGCTCCAGGTGCTCCGGGTAGAAGTTGGAGACGCCGATGGCGCGGATCCGTCCGTCGGCGTGCAGCTTCTCGAACGCCTTGTACGTGTCGACGTACCGCTCCTTGGCCGGCATGGGCCAGTGGATCAGGTACAGGTCGACGTACTCCATGCCCAGCTTCGCCAGCGAGGTGTCGAAGGCGCGGAGGGTGGAGTCGTACCCCTGGTCCTTGTTCCAGAGCTTGGTGGTGACGAAGAGGTCCTCGCGGGCGATGCCGGAGGCGGCGATCGCCCTGCCGGTGCCCTCTTCATTGCCGTAGATCGCCGCTGTGTCGATGCTGCGGTACCCGGCCTCCAGCGCCTGGGCGACGGCCGTCCGGGCCTCGTCGTCCGGCACCTGCCAGACGCCGAAGCCCAGCTGGGGCATCTCGACGCCGTTGTTCAGGATGATCGGGGGGACCTTGCTGCTCACGAGCTCTTGATCCTTCGGTTGTGGTCAGGTGGTACTCATATCGTCAACGATCACGGCCGCCGACGCATTCCTGACCGCCGAACTCACGCCGTATACAGCGCCTCGACCTCGCTGCCGTAGGCCTTCTCGATGGCCTTGCGCTTCAGCTTCAGCGAGGGCGTCAGCAGCCCGTGCTCCTCGGTGAACGGCTGGGCGAGGATGCGGAACGTGCGGATCGACTCGGCCTGCGACACCAGCGTGTTGGCGGCGACTACCGCGCGCCGCACCTCCGTCTCCAGATCGGTGTCGTGCACCAGCTCGGCCGGAGGCATCTGTGGCTTGTTGCGCATCGTCAGCCAGTGCTCGACCGCCTCCTGGTCGAGGGTGATGAGGGCCGCGACGTAGGGCCGGTCGTTGCCGACGACGATGCACTGGTTGACCAGCGGATGGTCCCTCACGCGCTCCTCCAGCAGACCGGGGGAGACACTCTTGCCGCCGGAGGTCACCAGGATCTCCTTCTTGCGGCCGGTGATGGTGAGGTAGCCGTCCTCGTCCAGGGCGCCCAGGTCACCGGTGGCCAGCCAGCCGTCCTGGAGGGTCTCGTCGGTGGCCTTGGGGTTGTTCAGGTAGCCCTGGAAGACGTTGTCGCCGTTCAGCCAGATCTCGCCGTCGTCCGCGATGTGCACGGTGACGCCCGGGACGGGCACCCCGACGGTGCCGAAGCGGGTGCGTTCGGGCGGGTTCGCGGTGGCGGCGGCCGTGGACTCGGTCAGGCCGTAGCCCTCGTAGATCTGCACGCCCGCGCCGGCGAAGAACAGACCCAGCCGCCGGTCCATCGCCGAGCCGCCCGACATGGCGTTGCGGATACGTCCGCCCATCGCGGCCCGCACCTTCGTGTAGACGAGCTTGTCGAAGAGCTGGTGCTGCATGCGCAGTCCCGCCGACGGGCCGGGGCCGATGCCCCAGGCCTTCGCCTCCACCGCCTCCGCGTACTTCACGGCCACGTCGACGGCCTTCTCGAAGGGACCGGCCTTCCCCTCCTTCTCGGCCTTGCGCCGGGCCGCGTTGAACACCTTCTCGAAGATGTACGGCACGGCCAGGATGAAGGTCGGTCTGAAGGCCGCCAGGTCGGGCAGCAGGACGGCGGCGTTCAGCTGCGGCTGGTGACCGAAGCGGACCCGGCCCCGGATCGCCGCGACCTCCACCATCCGGCCGAAGACGTGGGCGAGCGGCAGGAAGAGCAGGGTGGCCGCCTCGTCGCCCTTCTTGGAGTGGAACACCGGCTCCCAGCGCTCGATGACGGTGTCCGCCTCGTACATGAAGTTGCCGTGCGAGATGACACAGCCCTTGGGGCGGCCGGTGGTGCCCGAGGTGTAGATGACGGTGGCGGGCGTGTCGGGCGTGACCGCCTTCCGGTGCCGGTGCACCACCTCGTCGTCCAGGTGGGCGCCCGCGTCGTACAGCTCCTGGACGGCGCCGGAGTCGAGCTGCCACAGACCGCGCAGGTGCGGCAGCCGGTCGATGACGGTGGCGATCGTCATCGCGTGGTCCTCGTGCTCCACGACCGCGGCCGTCACCTCGGCGTCGTACAGCATCCACATGCACTGCTCGGCCGACGAGGTCGGGTAGATCGGCACCACCTGGGCACCGATCGTCCACAGGGCGAAGTCGAAGAGTGTCCACTCGTAGCGGGTGCGGGACATGATGGCGACCCGGTCGGCGAAGCGGATGCCCTGGGCGAGCAGCCCCTTGGCGAGGGCCAGCACCTCGTCCCGGAACGCGCCGGCGGTCACGTCCCGCCACTGCCCGGCGTCGTCCTTGCGGCCGAGCGCGATGTGCCCCGGATCCTCCTGGGCATGCCGGAAGACGACGTCGGCCAGACCGCCCACCGGTGGTGCCGACGTCGACGGAGGACTGGTGAACTCGCGCAAACCCCGCTCCCCGCTTCTGGTGACGCCCCCGCACAGCGCGGTGAAAGCTACCCCACCCGGCGCGGGGACGGGAGGGGCGTCAAAATCGAACAGGGCTCATGTTCGCGCTGGTCAGCGAGGGAAAATGCGCTCACATGGGGAAGGGTCGGACACATTCCTGACCGTTGAGTAAGTTTCGGTGCCGTAATCTCCACCGAATCTGTACGACCCGCTTACCGCCGGCACGGTGAGCGGGTCCGTCGGCTGTCCGGGCTAGCCGAGGCCCGCGCTCCGGGGCCGGTGCAGCCGGTCGCCGCCCGCCAGGATCGCCGACGCGAGGGCGTCGGCCGCGCCCCGCGCCGAGGAGTGGCGCCGGCCGTGCACCAGCACGAAGTCGACACGGCCCAGTTCGGGCAGTCCGGCCCGCTCCGGCACCCGTACCAGGCCGGGTGGGACGAGCCCGCGCGAGTGCGCCATCACGCCGAGGCCCGCGCGGGCCGCCGCGATCAGGCCGTTGAGGCTGCCGCTGGTGCACGCGATACGCCAGTCGCGGCCCTGCCGCTGCAGGGCCTCCAGTGCGAGCGCGCGGGTGATGCCCGGCGGCGGATAGACGATGAGCGGCACCGGACGGTCCGGGTCGACGCGCAGCCGCTCCGCGCCGATCCACACCAGCCGGTCGCGCCAGACCGGCTCGCCCCGCGGGTCCTCGGGCCGTCGCTTGGCCAGCACCAGGTCGAGCTTCCCGGCGGCCAGCTGCTCGTGCAGTGTGCCCGACAGCTCCACCGTCAGCTCCAGGTCCACCTCGGGGTGGTCGTGCCGGAAGCCCTCCAGGATCTCCGGCAGCCGGGTCAGCACGAAGTCCTCGGACGCCCCGAAGCGCAGCCGCCCGCGCAGCCGGGTGCCGGTGAAGAAGACCGTCGCCTGCTCGTGCACCTCCAGGATCCGGCGCGCGAACCCGAGCATGGCCTCGCCGTCCTCCGTCAGCTCCACGGAGTGCGTGTCACGGCTGAACAGCTGCCGGCCGGTGGCGTCCTCCAGCCGCCGCACGTGCTGGCTCACGGTCGACTGGCGCAGCCCGAGCCGCCGGGCGGCCTGCGTGAAGCTCAGCGTCTGGGCCACCGACAGGAAGGTGCGCAGGTGGGAAGGGTCATACACCTCTCCAGCCTATCGCGGGACGTGATGACAGTCAGAGCGGTATACCGGATTCCCGATCGCGCGGTGAGGGAGCACGATGGAGCGGGGACCCGTGACCACGTCCCCGACCTTCGGACGACAGTGAACAAGACAGCGAACGAGCAAGTGGAGCACCGTGAAACGCCTGCGATGGCCGCGTTGGATGCCGATCGACCCGTACATCCTGCTGCTGCTCGGGACGGTGGGTCTCGCGGCGCTGCTGCCGGCCCGCGGCACGGGCGCGGATGTCGCCTCCGGTGCCTCCACCGCGGCGATCGCCTTCCTCTTCTTCCTCTACGGCGCCCGGCTCTCCACCCGTGAGGCGATGGACGGCCTGCGGCACTGGCGGCTCCATGTCACCGTGCTCGCCTGCACTTTCGTCGTCTTCCCGCTGCTCGGCCTCGCCTCGCGCGGACTCGTCCCGGTCTTCCTGACCGACCCCCTCTACCAGGGGCTGCTCTTCCTCACCCTGGTGCCGTCGACCATCCAGTCGTCGATCGCCTTCACCTCCATCGCCCGCGGCAACGTGCCCGCCGCGATCTGCGCGGGTTCCTTCTCCTCGCTGGTGGGCATCGTCGTCACGCCCCTGCTGGCCGCCGCCCTGCTGGGCAGTGGCGGGGGCGGGTTCTCCACCGACTCGGTCGTCAAGATCGTGCTGCAACTGCTGGTGCCGTTCGTCGCCGGGCAGGTACTGCGCCGCTGGATCGGGGGCTTCGTCGCCCGGCACAAGAAGGTCCTCGGGCTCGTCGACCGCGGCTCGATCCTCCTCGTCGTCTACACGGCGTTCAGCGAGGGCATGGTCCAGGGCGTCTGGCATCAGGTCAGCCCGGTCCGGCTGGCCGGGCTGCTTGCCGTCGAGGCCGTGCTGCTCGCCGTGATGCTGCTGCTGACCTGGTACGGGGCGAAGGCGCTGCGCTTCGGCCGGGAGGACCGGATCGCCATCCAGTTCGCCGGGTCGAAGAAGTCCCTCGCCGCCGGGCTGCCGATGGCGAGCGTCCTGTTCGGCGCCCAGGCCTCGCTGGCCGTGCTGCCGCTGATGCTCTTCCACCAGATGCAGCTGATGGTGTGCGCGGTCATCGCCAAGCGCCGGTCGCACGACCCGGAGGCGGTCGACTCGGAGCAGTCGGAGCAGTCGGAGCAGTCGGGGCAGTCGGGGCAGTCCGAGGAGGCCGAGGCGTCCGAGAAGTCCGCCGCCCCGGCGCGCACCGGGGTCGGCACCGGGCGGCGCTGAGTCGGCGAGGGGCCTCTCAGCCGCCCGCCGCCACGCTGTCCATGGGCAGGTGCAGCACGGTGTTCCCGAGGGCCGACGGCGGGTTTCCGGCGGCGATCTCCTCGTCGGTCAGTGCCCGGTTCCAGACGTGCACCTCGTCGATCGCGCCGGTGAAACGGGCCCGCCCGTCCACGCGCTCCCCGATGTGCACGCCGAACGGCGAGTTCCGGCTGACCGAGCCCGGCACGTCCGCCGCGTCGACCGTCGTACCGTCGACGAACAGCGTGAGCCGGCCCCCGCCGCGCCGCAGCGCGAGGTGGTGCCAGCGGCCGTCGTTGTGGGCGCGGTCGGTGCGCACCCACGCAGAGCGCGGGGCCGCCCCGCCCTCGCGCGTGGTGATCAGTCCCTGGACGCGGCCGTTGCCGGGCTCGGCGCGCAGCCACACCTGGGGCTGCGTGGTGCCGACCCCGCCCATCCACAGCAGCGGCTGCTCCCCGTCGTCCGCCGAGTACCGGAACCACAGCGACGCCGTGAAGTCCCCGGCCCCGAGCGGAAGCCGCTCGTCGTAGGGCAGCCGCACCGCGTCGTCGGCCCCGTCGAAGGAGAGCGCGCCGCCCACCGTGCCGCCCACCGCGCCCTCCGTCGTACCGGCGCCGCCGAGCACGGCCGCGGGCGCGGCACCCGCGGCGCGGTCGGGGGTGGTGGGGTCGGCGGCCCGGCGCGGCTGGAGCCAGTCCTCGGTGAAGCGGGCGAAGCGGATCTCGTCGCGGGCGTCCACGGCCCCGGCCTCGTACAGCAGGCCCACCGCCTCGTCGTCGACGGCCACCATGTCGGAGTAGCCGGACCAGTCCCGGGTGACGACCGTGCCGCGGTCCGCGCTGTCCCAGGTCGCGCCGCCGTCGTAGGAGGAGCGGACCGTCATCGTCCGGCGGCGGTCGGGGTCGGCGGGGGCGGACAGCAGCATCCGGTCGCCGAGGCGGAGTACGGCACCCTGCACCTGTGGGGTGTACAGGTCCGGGAGGGCCTGGAAGGGCGCGGCGAAACTGTCGCCGCCGTCGCGGCTGACGGCCACGGTGCGGTGGCCGAGGTCGGTGCCGTTCTCCTCCCGGCCGCTGACCAGGAGCGATCCGTCGGCGCGTTCGGCGAGGGTGACCTCGGACGGCTTCTGCCGGAACGTGCCGTCGGCGGCGACGGGCCAGGTGTCGGTGGCCCCGACCTTCCAGTGCTCGCCCCCGTCGTCGCTGACCACGAGCGCCGCGTGGTTGGCGGTGACCCTCCCCCAGCCTCCGGCCGGGGGGACCCCCATCTCGCTTCGCTCGCCGTCCCAGGTCTCGGCGTTGACGCCGACGACGAGCCGGCCGGGGTGGCTGCCGCCGGTGAGCTGGATGCCGTGCACGGGGCCGGTCGCGTACCAGGAGTTCCAGTCGGGCGGCAGGATGTCGGCGCTCAGGTCGCGGGGCGCGGACCAGGTGCGGCCGTCGTCGTCGCTGTACTGGAGGTGGGGAACGCGGGCACAGGGCACCGCGCAGCCGGCGGCGTCCGTACGGCCGGCGTTGTACGTCTCGACCAGCAGGATCCGGCCGGTGGTGCGGTCCACGACCGGGGCGGGGTTGCCGTGTGTGTCGCCGCCGCCGTCGTTGACCACCTGGAGCGGTCCCCAGGTGCGTCCGCCGTCGGTGGAGCGCTTGACGACGATGTCGATGTCACCGGCGTCCCCGCAGTTGAGGACGCGGCCCTCGGCGAAGGCCAGCAGGGTGTCGTCCGTCGTCCGCACGATCGCCGGGATGCGGAAGCAGGCGTAGCCGCCCGGGTCCTGGTCCGCCCTGAAGAGGACCTGCTGCTCGAACTCCGGCGCCCGGCTCCCGGATTCGGCGTGGGCGGGGAGCGTGGAGGCGGCCAGGGCGAAGAGGGAGGCGAGGGCGAGCAGGGGGGAGCGCGGAAGCGTGCGGGGAGGTGACGGCATGGAACGGTCTGCCCTTCAGGCGGCTGGTCGGGAGCCGGTCATCAGGACATCAGTACATCAGGACGTTCCCCGCCCGATACGCCCCGTGTGGTCCACGCGCGTGTCGCCCGACGGCGCCTCAGAAGACGCCGGGGAGAAGGCAGTCGAGGCGGGTCAGTCGAGGCGGGTCAGTCGAGGCGGGTCAGTCGAGGCGGGGCCCCTGCGGCGCAGGGGGCGCTCCCCGCCGGTCGGGGCCCCGCCGCCGTGCCGCGGGAACCGGGTCAGCCCCGGGCGGCCGCGGCCCGCAGGGCGACGCGGTCCTCACCCGCGTACACGTTCATGGAGCTGCCGCGCAGGAAGCCCACCAGCGTCAGCCCCGTCTCGGCGGCCAGGTCCACCGCGAGCGAGGACGGCGCCGACACCGCGGCCAGCACCGGGATGCCCGCCATCACGGCCTTCTGCGCCAGCTCGAAGGAGGCCCGGCCCGACACCAGCAGGACCGACCGGGACAGCGGCAGGTCCCCGTTCTGCAGGGCGCGGCCGACCAGCTTGTCGACGGCGTTGTGCCGGCCCACGTCCTCCCGTACGTCCACCAGCTCGCCGTCCTCGGTGAACAGGGCCGCCGCGTGCAGGCCGCCGGTCCGGTCGAAGACCCGCTGGGCGGCGCGCAGCCGGTCGGGCAGGCCCGCCAGCAGCTCCGGGGTGACGCGGACCGGGGGAGTGTCGGAGATGGGCCAGCGGGCCGTTGTACGCACCGCGTCCAGGCTGGCCTTGCCGCACAGGCCGCAGGACGAGGTCGTGTAGACGTTCCGCTCCAGCGTGATGTCCGGGACCGGCACGTCCGGGGTCGTCCGCACGTCGACGACGTTGTAGGTGTTGGCTCCGTCGGCCGTGGCGCCCGCGCAGTAGACGATGTTCTGCAGGTCACCCCGCTCGGCGAGCACCCCCTCGCTGACCAGGAAGCCGGCCGCGAGCGCGAAGTCGTCGCCCGGAGTGCGCATCGTGATCGCGAGGGGCTTGCCGTTCAGCCGGATCTCCAGCGGTTCCTCGGCGACGAGCGTGTCCGGGCGGGTGGAGACCGCGCCGTCCCGTATGCGGATCACCTTGCGTCGTTCCGTGACTCGTCCCATGTCCGTGCCCCTTGTGCCGGTCAGTCCCGGTTCTGTACGTGCTGGTAGCCGAAGCGGCCCTTGATGCAGAGGTTGCCGTGGGTCACCGGGTTGTCGTGCGGCGAGGTGACCTTCACGATCTCATTCTCCTGCACGTGGAGGGTGAGGTTGCAGCCCACTCCGCAGTACGCGCACACCGTGGTCGTCTCCGTCTGCCGACCCTCGTCCCAGGTGCCCGCCGCGCGCATGTCGAACTCCGACCTGAACGACAGGGCGCCCGTGGGGCAGACCTCGATGCAGTTGCCGCAGTAGACGCACGCCGAGTCGGTCAGCGGGGCGTCCTGCTCGACCGAGATCCGGGCGTCGAAGCCGCGGCCGGAGACGGAGATCGCGAACGTGTTCTGCCACTGCTCGCCGCAGGCGTCCACACACTTGTAGCAGAGGATGCACTTGCCGTAGTCGCGTACGTACAGGTCGTTGTCGATCCTGGGTTCCTCGTCGACGCGGGCGGCGTCCGGGCCGAAGCGGTCGGGCTTCGCCTCGTACTCCTTGATCCACCGCGCGACCGCGGGGGTCGTGGAGAGGTCGACCGAGGACGCGAGCAGTTCGAGGACGACCTTGCGGCTGTGCCGGGCGCGCTCGGTGTCCGTGCGCACCACCATGCCCGGCTCGGCCCCGCGTGAGCAGGCGGGCGCGAGGGTCCGGGCGCCCTCGACCTCCACCACGCAGACCCGGCAGGCGTTCTTCGGGGTGAGGGTGTCGCCCTCGCACAGGGTCGGGACGTCCTTCCCGGCGGCCCGGCAGGCGTCGAGGATCGTCGACCCCTCGGGGACCCGGGCGTCCTGACCGTCGAGGGTGAACTCCACCAGCCGGCGCGGCACTCCGAGCGGTATCGCGGTCATTCGTAGGCCCCCAGACGGTCGATGGCGGATTCCACGGCGTTCCACGCGGTCTGCCCGAGACCGCAGATCGAGGCGTCCCGCATCGCGCGGCCGACCTCGCGCAGCAGGGTGATGTCGTCGGCCGCGGCGGCACCCGTGTGCTCCACGATCCGGCGCAGCGCCTCCTCCTGGCGCACGGTCCCGACCCGGCACGGCACGCACTGCCCGCACGACTCGTCGCGGAAGAACTCCGCGACGCGCAGCAGCGGGACGGTGTCGTCGAAGGCCATGACGACTCCGGAGCCGAGCGTCGGGCCGGCCTGTCGGGTGCCCTCGAAGGTGAGGGGGATGTCGAGTTCGTCGGGGCGTACGAAGCCTCCCGCCGCGCCGCCGAGCAGTAGGCCGCCCGACCGCATCGCCTCGCTGAGCGCCAGGCACCGGGCCGAGACATCGCGGCCGGGCTCGCCGATCGAGAACCGGGTGCCTTCCAGGTGCCGGACCACACCCGGCTGTTCGAGTTCGGTGGCCGCGTAGACGACGCAGCCGACGGCCCGTTCGGGCGCGAGCACCGCACTGACCGCGCCGGACGGGTCCACGCTCTGAAGACGGCGTCCGTCGTACGGGCCGCCGTGCCGGTGGAAGTACCACCAGGGGATGCCGTTCTGGGCGGCCACCACCGCCGTGGTGTCGTGCGGCAGCGGCTCGATCAGCGGCCCGCACGCCGCGTACGAGTTGGCCTTCAGGCCCAGGAACACGTAGTCGACCGGGCCGACTTCGGCCGGGTCGTCGGTGGCGCGGGTGTGCGCGGTGAAGTCGCCGCGCGGGCTGCGCACCCGTACCCCGTACCGCCTCATGGCCGCCAGATGCGGTCCACGGGCGATGAGATGCACGTCGGCGCCCGCACGGTGGAGCGCGGCGCCGACGTAGGCGCCGATCGCCCCGGCGCCGAGGACTGCGACTTTCATGGCGAGGGAGCTCCGTTCGGTCGAGGGATACCGAGGAACTGCCGACCGAACCCGATTCCGACCTTCCGTCGGCTGCGGCGCTACTGTGCAAGGACGGTGGTTGTCTGCTCAACTGCCTTCTCAACCGCTTTCCCGCTGCCTACGGTTGGGGACTCATGAGTCCCCCCGTCGCACCCCCGGGCTGGAGCCGCTGGCTCGTTCCCCCCGCCGCCCTCTCGGTCCACCTCTCCATCGGCCAGGCGTACGCCTGGTCCGTGTTCAAACCGCCCCTCGAGTCCGCGCTCGGCCTCAGCGGCACGCAGAGCGCGCTCCCCTTCCAGCTCGGCATCGTCATGCTCGGGCTCTCCGCAGCGTTCGGCGGCACGCTCGTGGAGCGCCACGGACCGCGCTGGGCGATGACCGTCGCCCTGGTCTGCTTCTCGTCCGGCTTCCTGCTCTCCGCGCTCGGCGCGGCCGTGGAGCAGTACTGGCTGATCGTCCTCGGCTACGGCTTCGTCGGCGGGATCGGCCTCGGCATCGGCTACATCTCGCCCGTCTCCACGCTGATCAAGTGGTTCCCGGACCGCCCCGGCATGGCCACCGGCATCGCCATCATGGGCTTCGGCGGCGGCGCGCTCATCGCCTCGCCCTGGTCGGCGCAGATGCTGGAGTCCTTCGGCACCGACAGCTCGGGGATCGCGCTGGCCTTCCTCGTGCACGGACTGACGTACGCCGTCTTCATGCTGCTGGGCGTCCTGCTGGTACGGGTGCCACGCCCGAAGGAACGGGCGGACGGCGGGGCGGTCGCGCTCGAAGGGGTCCAGGTCTCGGCGCGCGGTGCCATGCGCACTCCCCAGTTCTGGCTGCTCTGGATCGTGCTCTGCATGAACGTCACGGCCGGCATCGGCATCCTGGAGAAGGCCGCGCCGATGATCACGGACTTCTTCGCCGACACCTCGACGCCGGTGTCGGTGACCGCCGCCGCGGGATTCGTCGCCCTGCTCTCGGCGGCCAACATGGCGGGCCGGATCGGCTGGTCCTCGACCTCCGACCTGATCGGGCGCAAGAACATCTACCGCGTGTACCTCGGCGTCGGCGCGCTGATGTACACGCTGATCGCCCTGTTCGGCGACTCCTCCAAGCCGCTGTTCGTCCTGTGCGCCCTGGTGGTCCTGTCCTTCTACGGCGGTGGCTTCGCCACGATCCCCGCCTACCTCAAGGACCTCTTCGGCACCTACCAGGTCGGTGCGATCCACGGGCGGCTGCTCACCGCCTGGTCGACGGCCGGCGTCCTCGGGCCGCTGATCGTGAACTGGATCGCCGACCGGCAGGAGGAGGCCGGACGGCACGGCTCCGCCCTGTACGGAACGTCCTTCGTCATCATGATCGGGCTGCTGGTCGTCGGCTTCGTCGCCAACGAACTCGTCCGTCCGGTCCACGCCCGCCACCACGTATCCGCCGCCCCGGCACCGAAGGAGGGCAACGATGTCCGACGACAGCAGCCAGAGTCCGCCTGACCTGCCCGACCGGCGCCCGCTGATCGCCTTCGCCTGGTTGTGGGTGGGCGCACCGCTCGCCTACGGACTGTACGAACTCGTCCGGAAGGCGACCCAGCTGTTCACCGGCTGAGGGCAGGACGCGGGCGGGGGCGCCCGGGATGCTGACCGAAGCCGACAAGCCGGGCGCCCGTTTCCTGTCGTATCACCTGCCGTCGTACCCGTCGGTCACTGATCACACTGGTGGATCCCGTACCCGAGGCATCGAGGACTCCACCCATGCACGGCTCCCGCATCAGCGCCCTCGGCCATTACCAGCCCGCCCGGGTCCTCACCAACGAGGATCTGGCGGAAATGGTCGACACCAGCGACGAGTGGATCAGGAGCCGGGTCGGTATTCACTCCCGCCGTATCGCCGGGCCCGACGAGCCGGTCGACGAGCTGGCCGGGCACGCCGCCGCGAAGGCGCTCGCGTCGGCCGGGCTGACGCCCGCGGACGTGGACATGGTCGTGGTCGCCACCTCCACCGCGATCGACCGCTCCCCGAACATGGCCGCCCGCGTGGCGGCCCGCCTCGGCATCCCCGGGCCCGCCGCGCTGGACCTCAACGTCGTGTGCGCCGGCTTCACCCACGCCCTGGCCACCGCCGACCACGCCGTGCGGGCCGGCTCGTCGAGCAGGGCCCTGGTCATCGGCGCGGACAAAATGTCCGAGGTGGCCGACTGGACCGACCGCACCACCTGCGTGCTCGTCGGTGACGGGGCGGGGGCCGCCGTCGTGGAGGCCTGCGCATCCGGCGAGGCGGCGGGGATCGGCCCCGTGCTGTGGGGGTCGGTGCCCGAGATGGGGGACGCGGTCCGTATCGAGGGCACGCCGCCCCGTTTCGCGCAGGAGGGGCAGAGCGTCTACCGCTGGGCGACCACCCGGCTGCCCGCCATCGCGCGCCAGGCCTGCGAGCGGTCCGGGCTGGCACCGGCCGACCTCGCCGCGGTCGTCCTGCACCAGGCGAACCTGCGCATCATCGAACCCCTCGCCGCGAAGATCGGCGCCGTCAACGCCGTCGTCGCCCGTGATGTCGTCGAGTCCGGCAACACCTCGGCGGCGAGCATCCCGCTCGCGCTCTCCAAGCTGGTGGAACGCGGCGAGATCACCACCGGGGACCCGGTGCTGCTCTTCGGCTTCGGCGGGAACCTCTCCTACGCCGGGCAGGTCGTCCGCTGTCCCTGAACGCTCCTGGCGGGCTGGGCGCCGTAGACTGTAGACGAAAGACAATCGATACTCGGCGTACCGGTCGTATCGCTGTCGTCGTACTGCTGTCTTCGTGCCGCTGTCTTCGTGCCGCTTTCGAGGGGGACCGATGTTGTCCGCAGGACTGCCGCAGGGCGCGGTGCCCAAGCTCGAACGGCCCGGCCCGCTGCGTGACCGCGTCTACGAGGCGCTGCTCGAACTGATCACCACCCGGGCTCTCCAGCCCGGCCAGCACCTCGTCGAGAGCGAACTCGCCGGTCACCTCGGTGTGTCGAGGCAGCCCGTGCGGGAGGCCCTGCAGCGGCTCAACACCGAGGGCTGGGTCGATCTGCGTCCCGCGCAGGGCGCGTTCGTGCACGAGCCGACGGAGGAGGAGGCCGACCAGCTCCTGACGGTGCGCACGCTCCTGGAGGCCGAGGCGGCCCGGCTCGCCGCGGCCAACGCCTCAAGCGCGGGCGTGGCCGCCCTGGAGGAGCTGTGCGAGGAGGGGGAGCGGGCGGTCGCCGCCGACGACGTGGACGCCGCCGTCGCCATCAACGCCCGTTTCCACGCGAAGATCATGGAGCTGGCCGGCAACGCCGTCCTCGCCGAACTCGCCGCACAGGTCGACCGCCGGGTCCGCTGGTACTACACGCCGATCGCACGGCAGCGCGGCCGGCAGTCCTGGATCGAGCACCGCGGCCTGATCGCCGCCATCACCGGCCGGGACGAGCAGGCGGCGACCCGGCTGATGCGCGAGCACACCGAACATACCCGGCGCTCGTACCACGCGCGCGAGAAATCGTAAGGTCAGAGGCTGTTCGCAGGCCGCCCGGCGCGATGCCCGGGCGGCCTTGTCAGGTGTCGCGGAGCCGAGCACTCCGCACTTCTTTGTCCACTCAGTGGAGAAAGTTCGCAGTAATTCGTGCGTGACTTCTTCCCACGCCCGGCGCCCACTGCTACGTTCCCTCCGAAAGCAAGCCACGGACGTGGCCGGGAACCGGCACACACAAGGCCGATCGAGGCGGGGAGGGGCTCGTGAGACGCATGACGGCACGACCCGCGAACGCTCACCAAGCGCGACTGCTCCAGCTGTTGCGTGACGGAGGGCCCAACTCCCGTGCCCAGCTCGGCGACCAGGTCGACCTCTCCCGGTCGAAGCTGGCCGTCGAGGTGGACCGGCTGCTGGAGACGGAACTGGTCGTGGCCGACGGGCTCGCCGCCTCGCGCGGCGGGCGCCGCAGCCACAACATCCGCCTCAACCCCGAACTGCGCTTCCTCGGCGTCGACATCGGCGCGACCTCGGTCGACGTCGCCGTCACCAACGCCGAACTGGAGATCCTGGGGCACATCAACCAGCCCATGGACGTACGCGAGGGACCGGTCGCGGTCTTCGAGCAAGTACTGGCCATGGCCGCCAAGTTGCGGGCATCAGGGCTCGCGGAGGGCTTCGACGGCGCCGGCATCGGCGTCCCGGGGCCGGTCCGCTTCCCCGAGGGTGTGCCGGTGGCGCCGCCGATCATGCCGGGCTGGGACGGCTTCCCCGTACGGGAGGCGCTCAGCCAGGAACTCGGCTGCCCGGTCATGGTCGACAACGACGTGAACCTGATGGCACTGGGGGAGCAGCACGCGGGCGTCGCCCGCACCGTGCACGACTTCCTCGTCGTCAAGATCGGTACCGGCATCGGCTGCGGCATCGTCGTCGGCGGTGACGTCTACCGCGGGACGACGGGCAGTGCGGGCGACATCGGGCACATCCAGGCCGTGCCCGAAGGGCGCCCGTGCGCCTGCGGCAACCGGGGCTGCTTGGAGGCCCACTTCAGCGGCGCGGCACTGGCCCGCGACGCCACGGAGGCCGCCCAGCAGGGCCTGTCGGCCGAGCTCGCGAGCCGTCTGGAGGCGAACGGGGGCCTCAGCGCCGCCGACGTCGCCGCCGCGGCCGCCGCGGGCGACGCCACCGCGCTCGACCTGATCCGGGA
This sequence comes from Streptomyces sp. NPDC056296, assembly GCF_042268605.1. Taxonomy (NCBI): domain Bacteria; kingdom Bacillati; phylum Actinomycetota; class Actinomycetes; order Kitasatosporales; family Streptomycetaceae; genus Streptomyces; species Streptomyces sp. NPDC056296. Next base: position 131,273 of record NZ_JBHJRX010000004.1, read on the forward strand.
GGGCGGCCGCAGCACCGGCCAGGTCATCGCCGGCCTGGTCAGCTTCTTCAACCCGGGCCTGGTGGTGATCGGCGGCGGGGTGACCGGCCTCGGCCACAACCTGCTCGCCGCGATCCGCACCCAGGTCTACCGCCAGTCACTGCCGCTGGCGACCGGCAACCTGCCCATCGTGCTGGGGGAGTTGGGTCCCACCGCCGGAGTCATCGGCGCGGCCCGGCTGATCAGCGACCACCTGTTCTCACCCGCGTAGGCACCACCCGTCACCCGCGTAGCACCGTCTTTCTTCACTCGCGTAGGCACCATCCGGGTTCCGAGCTCCATCAGCACAGCGCCCTGTACTGCCTTGCCGCCCTGTACTGCCTTGCTCAGCCCTGTACTGCCCTGTACCGCCCTGCCCTGCTCCGTTCTGCCCTGCTCCGTTCTGCCCTGACACCGGCCCGCATGCCCGCCGAGGGGACCTCACATGGCACCAGAACCACCGCTGCTCAGCATGTCCGGCATCACCAAGTCGTTCCCCGGAGTCCGGGCCCTGGACGGCGTCGACCTCGACGTCCAGGCCGGCGAGGTGCACTGCCTGCTCGGCCAGAACGGCGCCGGGAAGTCCACCCTCATCAAGGTGCTGGCCGGCGCCCACCAGCCCGACACCGGCACCATCCGCTGGCGGGGCGAGGACGTCACCCTGCGCTCGCCCATCGCGGCCATGCGGCTCGGCATCGCCACCATCTACCAGGAACTCGACCTGGTGGAGGACCTGTCGGTCGCCGAGAACGTCCACCTCGGCCACGAGCCGACCGCCGCCGGCTTCGTCGTACGGGGCGGAGCGGCCAAGGCGTCAACAGCGCAGCTCCTCAAGCGACTCGGCCACCCGGAGGTCGATCCCGGCCGGCTGGTCGGCGAGCTCTCCGCGGCACAGCAGCAGATCGTGTCCATGGCGCGGGCGCTCTCGCACGACGTACGGCTGATCGTGATGGACGAGCCGTCCGCCGCGCTCGACCCGGACGAGGTCGACAACCTCTTCCGTATCGTCGCCGACCTCACCGCCGACGGCGTCGCCGTCGTCTACATCTCGCACCGCCTGGAGGAGATCCGCCGCATCGGCGACCGGGTCACCGTCCTCAAGGACGGCCGGGCCGTCGCCGGCGGGCTGCCCGCCGAGTCGACGCCGACCCGCGAGGTGGTGGCGCTGATGACCGGGCGCAACGTCGAGTACGTCTTCCCGGACCGGCCGGCCGGATCACCCGGGGGCGAGCCCGTCCTGAGCGTGCGGGGACTGGCCCGGGAGGGCGAGTTCGCCCCCCTCGACCTGGAGATCCGCCCCGGAGAGATCGTAGGCCTCGCCGGCCTCGTCGGCTCCGGCCGCTCCGAGATCCTGGAGACGGTCTACGGGGCCCGCAAGCCGAGCGCCGGCCAGGTCCTCGTCGACGGGAGCCCGCTGCGCCCCGGGAGCGTGCGCGCCGCGGTGCGCGCCGGGCTCGGGCTCGCCCCCGAGGAACGCAAGGCGCAGGCCCTGCTGATGCTGGAGTCCGTCACCCGCAACGTGTCGGTCTCCGCCATGTCCCGCTTCTCGCGCGGCGGCTGGATCGACCGCGGCGCCGAACTGGGCGCGGCCCGCGCGGCGACCCGCGAGCTGTCCCTGCGGCCCGACAACCCCTCCGCGCCCGTGCGCACCCTGTCCGGCGGCAACCAGCAGAAGGCGGTCCTCGCCCGCTGGCTGCTGCGCGGCTGCAAGGTCCTGCTGCTCGACGAACCCACCCGCGGCGTCGACGTCGGCGCCCGCGCCGAGCTCTACGCGGTCATCCGCCGCCTCGCCGACGAGGGCCTCGCCGTCCTGCTGGTCTCCAGCGAGGTGCCCGAGGTACTGGGCCTCGCCGACCGCGTGCTGGTGCTGCGCGAGGGCCGTGTCGTGCACGAGGCCCCCGCCCGTGAACTCGACGAACACCGCGTACTCGACCTCGTGATGGAAGGAAGCCCGGCGTCATGACGCAGCACGTGTCCCCGCCCCGGGACGGCACCGGCAAGGCGGCACCGGTGGACGGTCCGCCCGCCTGGCGGGTCCAGTTGGGCCGCGCCGACGTCCGCACCCTCACCCTGCTCGGGGTGCTCGCCGCACTGGTCCTGATCGGCGGCATCACCCAGCCCGACGCGTTCCTCGACACCCGCAACCTCCAGCTGGTGCTCACCCAGGCGTCCGTGATCGGCGTCGTCACCGTCGGCATGACCTTCGTCATCGTCTCCGGCGGCATCGACCTGTCGGTCGGCGCCATCGTCGCCCTGGCCTCGGTGTGGGCGACCACGGTCGCCACCCAGGAGTACGGCTTCGTCGGCATCCTCTTCACGGCGGTCGTGGTCGGCGTGGGCTGCGGACTGGTCAACGGGGTGCTCATCGCGTTCGGCCAGATGGTGCCGTTCATCGCCACCCTCGCCATGCTGGCCTCGGCGCGCGGCCTCGCGCTCCAGATCACCGACGGCCGCACCCAGGTCGTCACGGTCCCCAGCGTCCTGGACCTCGGCGAGCGCGACGCCTACATCCTCGGCATCCCGCCCCTGGTCCTGGTGTTCGCGGCCGTCACCGTCATCGGCTGGCTGGTGCTCAACCGGACCACCTTCGGCCGCCGCACCGTCGCAGTCGGCGGCAACGCGGAGGCCGCTCGCCTCGCCGGCATCGACGTCCGCCGCCAGCGGCTTTACCTCTACCTGCTGTCCGGCCTGTGCTGCGGCATCGCCGCCTTCCTGCTGATCGTCCTGGCCGGCTCCGGCCAGAACACCAACGGCAATCTCTACGAACTCGACGCCATCGCCGCCGCGATCATCGGCGGCACGCTCCTGACCGGCGGGCGCGGCCACATCCTCGGCTCCGTGCTGGGCGTCCTGATCTTCACCACCATCACCAACATCTTCGCCCTGAACAACCTGCAGACCGACGTCCAGCAGATCGCCAAGGGCGCGATCATCGTCGCTGCCGTGCTGGTCCAGCGCCGTGCCGCAAGCACGCATTGAGGAAAGGGTTCACCGTCATGACGCAACTCACGAGCCGCAGAGGACTGCTCTTCGGAGCCGCCGCCGTGTCCGCCGGTGCCGTCCTCACCGGGTGCACCAGCAACGACCCCGACGACGGCGAGGACAAGGCCGCGGACACGCAGCCGGCCGCTGACGACAAGCCGGGCAAGCCGGTCACCATCGGCTACGCCGGGCCGCAGGCCGACCACGGCTGGCTCAACGCCGTCAACGACCAGGCCCAGAAGCGCGCGGAGAAGTACTCGGAAGTCACCCTGGAGGTCACCGAGGGCTCCAACGACACCGCGCAGCAGATCGGCCAGATCGAGACCCTCATCAACAAGAAGGTCGACGTCCTGGTGGTGCTGCCGGCCGACGGCAAGGCGCTCACCCAGGTCGGCCTGAAGGCGATGCGGGCCGGTATCCCGGTCATCAACCTCGACCGGATCTTCAACAGCCCTCAGGCCTACCGCTGCTGGGTCGGCGGCGACAACTACGGCATGGGCCTCAACGCCGCCCACTACATCGGCGAGAAGCTCAAGGACACCCAGGACGCCAAGGTCATCGAGCTGGCCGGGCTGGACAACCTGGAGCTGACCAAGCAGCGCACCCAGGGCTTCGACGACGGCCTGAAGAACTACCCGAACATCAAGAAGGTGGCCCGCCAGGCCGCCGAGTTCACCGTCGAGTCCGGCCAGGCCAAGATGGCCCAGCTGCTCCAGGCTCAGTCGGACTTCGACGCCCTGTGGAACCACGACGACGACCAGGGCGTGGGCGCGCTGCGCGCCATCGAGCAGGCCGGGCGCGACGACTTCCTGATGGTCGGCGGCGCGGGCGCGCTCTCCGCCTTCCAGGCCATCAAGGCGGACAGCGGCGTACTGAAGGCGACCGTGCTCTACCCGCCGACCATGGCCGCCTCCGCGATCGACCTGGCCCGCGCCCTCGGCCAGGGCAAGGGCATCAGCGGCCTCGCCGAGTTCGAGATCCCCTCGACCGTCACCTGCTACTCGGCCGTGGTCGACAAGGAGAACGTCGACCAGTACATGTCCACGGGCTTCAAGTGAGGGCCGCCGCCCCACGGCCGGCCTGACCAGCCGGCCGCCGGGCGGGGCCCACCCCCCACCGCGCCATCACGACGAGGAGGACATCCGCATGGGACAGCCGCAGCAGCCCGAGGGGGCCGGGGCGGAGGCATCAGCCGCCGGAACCGGGACCGACAGCGGGACCGGGACCAGGGCGACGGGGGCATCCGCGACCAGACCGCCGCTGCGCGTCGGCATGGTCGGCTACGCCTTCATGGGTGCCGCACACTCCCAGGGCTGGCGCACCGCCGGCCGGGTCTTCGACCTGCCGCTCAACCCGGTACTGGCCGCGATCTGCGGCCGGGACGCCGACGCCGTCCGCACCGCGGCCGACCGGCACGGCTGGGCGAGCACCGAGACCGACTGGCGGGCCCTGCTGGAACGGGACGACATCGACCTCGTCGACATCTGCACCCCCGGCGACAGCCACGCCGAGATCGCGCTGGCCGCGCTCGCCGCCGGGAAGCACGTCCTGTGCGAGAAGCCGCTGGCCAACACCGTCGCGGAGGCGGAGGCGATGACCCTCGCCGCCGACCGGGCGGCCGCGCGCGGGCAGCTCGCGATGGTCGGTTTCAACTACCGCCGGGTGCCGGCCACCGCGCTGGCCCGGCGGATGGTGGCAGAGGGCCGCGTCGGCCGGCTGCGGCACGTGCGGGTGACGTACCTCCAGGACTGGCTGGTGGACCCGAAGGCGCCGCTGACCTGGCGGCTGCGCAAGGAGCTGGCCGGTTCGGGAGCCCTAGGCGACCTCGGTGCGCACATCGTCGACCTCGCGCAGTACCTGACGGGGGAGCGGATCGCGGGCGTCTCCGCCCTCACCGAGACCTTCGTACGGGAACGCCCGCTGCCCGACGGAGCCGCCCGCGGTCTGTCGGCGGGCTCGGTGGACGGTGTCACGGGCCAGGTCACCGTGGACGACGCCGCCGTCTTCACCGGCCGCCTCACCTCCGGCGCCCTCGTCTCCTTCGAGGCCACCCGGTACGCCACCGGCCGCAAGAACGCCCTGCGCATCGAACTCAACGGCGAGCGCGGCTCCCTCGCCTTCGACCTGGAGCGGCTCAACGAGCTGTCGTACCACGACGGTACGGAGCCGGGGGAGCACGCCGGATTCCGCCGCATCCTCGTCACCGAACCCGAGCACCCCTACCTGGACGCCTGGTGGCCGCCGGGCCATGGACTCGGCTACGAGCACACCTTCGTGCACCAGGTGCGCGACCTCGTCCACGCCGTCGCGGAGGGCCGCCGGCCCGAGCCCTCCTTCGCCGACGGGCTGCAGGTGCAGCGCGTGCTGGCGGCGGTGGAGGAGAGCGCCGAGAAGAACTCCGTCTACACCCCGATCACCCCCTGAGGAGGCTGGCAGCGACATGCCGCGCAACTTCACTCTCTTCACCGGCCAGTGGGCGGACCTCCCCCTGGAGGAGGTCTGCCGCCTCGCCCGCGACTTCGGCTACGAGGGGCTGGAACTCGCCTGCTGGGGCGACCACTTCGAGGTCGACAAGGCTCTCGCGGATCCCTCCTACGTGGACTCCCGCCACCAGCTGCTCGACAAGTACGGGCTGAAGTGCTGGGCGATCTCCAACCACCTCGTCGGCCAGGCCGTCTGCGACGCCATCATCGACGAACGCCACCGGGCCATCCTGCCCGACCGCATCTGGGGCGACGGCGACGCGGAGGGTGTGCGGCAGCGCGCCGCCGCCGAGATCAAGGACACCGCACGGGCCGCGGCGCGCCTCGGCGTGGACACCGTCATCGGCTTCACCGGGTCGGCGATCTGGCATCTGGTCGCCATGTTCCCGCCCGCGCCCGAGTCGATGATCGAGCGCGGCTACCAGGACTTCGCGGACCGCTGGAACCCGATCCTCGACGTCTTCGACGCCGAGGGCGTGCGGTTCGCTCACGAGGTCCACCCCAGCGAGATCGCCTACGACTACTGGACCACCCAGCGCGCCCTGGAGGCGGTCGGCCACCGGCCCGCCTTCGGCCTCAACTTCGACCCGTCCCACTTCGTGTGGCAGGACCTCGACCCGGTCGGTTTCCTGTGGGACTTCCGCGACCGGATCTACCACGTCGACTGCAAGGAGGCCCGCAAGCGCCTCGACGGGCGCAATGGGCGGCTCGGCTCCCACCTGCCGTGGGGCGACCCGCGCCGCGGCTGGGACTTCGTGTCGGCCGGCCACGGTGACGTGCCCTGGGAGGACGTCTTCCGGATGCTGCGCTCCATCGACTACCAGGGCCCCGTGTCCGTCGAGTGGGAGGACGCCGGCATGGACCGGCTCCAGGGTGCCCCCGAGGCCCTCACCCGCCTCAAGGCCTTCGACTTCGAGCCGCCCAGCGCGTCCTTCGACGCCGCGTTCAACAGCTGAGCCGCGGCGCGTCGGCAGCTGATCCGCGCGCGCCCGGCGGCAGGTCGGGGACGGGGGCCGGAATGTCCGCCGGTCCCCGGTCCGGCCTGCCCGAATCCTGCTTTGTCCTGTATTGGGGAAAAGTTCAACCGGTTCTGATCCAAGGGGTGTTGGCCCAGGAAGAACGCGGTTACCGTCCCTGAAGTGTTCAGGACATCCACACCTCCGGGGTGACGGTGCACCCCGGCGCTCGCACGGCACGTCTTCGCACCCACCCGTACGGCCCATCCCGTTCCCGGAGGGACTTCGTGCACAGAGGCAGAACCAGAAAGTCCAAACCCACGAGGCTTCGCACCACCCTCGCCCTGTTCACCGGCCTGATGCTGGCCGTGGGCACCCCGGCGACCGTCGCCGGCGCCCACCCCGGCCACCCGGAGCACGACGGACCGGCAGCCGCCGAGGGGCAGTTCCAGCAGGTACCGCTCGCCAAGGGCGAACCCGAGATGGGCGAGCCGATGTCGCTCGCCGTACTCCCGGACCGCAGCGTCCTGCACACCTCGCGCGACGGCACACTGCGCCTCACCGACCAGGGCGGCGTCACCAAGGTCGCCGGCAAGCTCGACGTCTACAGCCACGACGAGGAGGGCCTGCAGGGCGTCGGCATCGACCCGGACTTCGAGAACAACCGGGCGATCTACCTCTACTACGCCCCGCCGCTGGACACGCCCGCGGGCGACGCCCCACTGACCGGGACCGCCGAGGACTTCAAGAAGTTCGAGGGTGTCAACCGCCTCTCTCGCTTCGTGCTCAACACCAACGGCACGCTCGACCTCGCCAGCGAGAAGAAGGTCCTGGACGTCGCGGCCTCGCGCGGCATGTGCTGCCACGTCGGCGGCGACATCGACTTCGACGCCGAAGGCAACCTGTACCTGTCCACCGGCGACGACACCAACCCCTTCGACTCCGAGGGCTACACGCCGATCGACGAGCGCCCCGACCGTAACCCGGCGTTCGACGCCCGCCGCAGTTCCGGCAACACCAACGACCTGCGCGGCAAGATCCTGCGCATCAAGGTCGCCGAGGACGGCTCGTACACCGTCCCGGAGGGCAACCTCTTCCCGCCGGGCACCGACAAGACCCGTCCCGAGATCTACGCGATGGGCTTCCGCAACCCGTTCCGGATGAGCGTCGACGACAAGACCGGCACGATCTACGTCGGTGACTACGGCCCCGACGCCGGTGCCGCCGACCCGAACCGGGGCCCCGCGGGCCAGGTCGAGTTCGCCAAGGTCACCAAGCCCGCCAACTTCGGCTGGCCGTTCTGCACCGGCGACAACGACGCCTACACCGACTGGGACTTCGCGACCAAGACACCCGGTGAGAAGTTCGACTGCGCCGCGCCGAAGAACACCTCGCCGTACAACACCGGCCTCACCGACCTGCCGCCCGCGCAGGCCGCCTGGATCCCGTACGACGGCGACTCCGTGCCCGAGTTCGGCACCGGCTCCGAGTCCCCGATGGCCGGCCCGGTCTACCGCTACGACCCGGAACTCGAATCCTCCGTGAAGTTCCCCGAGGAGTTCGACGGCGACTTCTTCGCGGGTGAGTTCGGCCGCCGCTGGATCAAGCGGATCGAGCAGAACGCCGACGGCACGGTCGCGAAGATCAACGACTTCCCGTGGACCGGCACCCAGATCATGGACATGGAGTTCGGCCCCGACGGCGCGCTCTACGTGCTGGACTACGGAGTCTCCTGGTTCCAGGGCGACGAGAACTCCGCGCTGTACCGGATCGAGAACGCCGAGGACGGCTTCTCCCCGATCGCCGAGGTGAGCGCGAACAAGACGTCCGGTGCGGCCGGCCTGAAGGTCAAGTTCACCGCCTCCGCCAAGGACGCCGACTCCCCGCACCTCACCTACAGTTGGGACTTCGGCGACGGCACCAAGGGGGAGGGACTCACCCCCACCCACAAGTACAAGAAGGTCGGCACCTACACCGCGACCTTCACCGCGAAGGACCCCGAGGGTAACACCGGCAACGCCAGCGTCCGGGTCGTGGTCGGCAACACCGAGCCCAAGGTGACCATCGAGACGCCGGGCAACGGCACCCTGCTGCCGATGGGGGAGCCCATCCCCTTCAAGGTGAAGGTCACCGACCCCGAGGAGACGATCGACTGCTCCAAGGTCAAGGTCGCCTACAGCCTCGGCCACGACTCCCACGCCCACGAGCTGACCAGCGAGATGGGCTGTGAGGGCACCCTCAACCCGCCCCCGGGTGACGGCGGCCACGACCCCAACGCCAACATCTACGGCGTCGTCGGCGCCAGCTACACCGACGGCGGGGCGAACGGCCAGGAGGCACTGACCGGCACCGCGCGCACCGTGATCCAGCCGCCGCACCGCCAGGCCGAGCACTTCACCACCCAGTCGGGCGTCAAGACGTACGACAAGACAGGCGCCAACGGCGGCAAGACCGTCGGTGACATCAACGACGGCGACTGGATCTCCTTCAGCCCGTACAAGTTCGACGGGCAGAAGAAGCTGACCGTCCGGGCCTCGTCCGGCGGTGCCGGCGGCTTCGTCGAGCTGCGCACCGGCTCGCCCACCGGCAAGCTGCACGGCTCGGCGTACATCCCGCCGACCGGCAGCTGGGAGACGTTCCAGAACGTCGACGTGCCGCTGCGCTCGCTGCCGAAGCGCACCACGGAGATCTACCTGGTCTTCCGGGGCGGCGACGGCGCGCTGTTCGACGTGGACGACTTCGAGTTCTCCAAGGAGCCGTTCAAGAAGGGCAAGAAGGTCCTGGTCTTCTCCAAGACGGCGGGCTTCCGGCACGACTCCATCCCGGAGGGTGTCGCCGCGCTGAAGGAGCTCGGCGGTCCGGCCGGCATCTCCGTCACCGCGACCGAGGAGGCCGGGCAGTTCACCACGGCCAATCTCGCCAAGTACGACGCGGTGGCCTTCATGTCCACCACCGGTGACGTCCTCAACGCCGACCAGCAGAAGGCGTTCGAGAACTACGTCAAGAACGGCGGCGGCTACATGGGCATCCACGCCGCCGCCGACACCGAGTACGACTGGGAGTTCTACGGCGGCCTCGTCGGCGCCCACTTCGACTCGCACCCGGCCATCCAGAAGGCCACCGTGCGCGTCGAGGACCACGACCACCCGTCGACCGCGCACCTGGACGACGCGTGGGAGCGCACCGACGAGTGGTACAACTACCGCACCAACCCGCGTGAGCAGGCCAAGATCCTCGCCACCCTCGACGAGACCACCTACGACGGCGGGAACATGAAGGGCGACCACCCGATCGCCTGGTGCCAGAGCTACGGCGGCGGCCGCTCCTTCTACACCGGCGGCGGTCACACCAAGGAGTCCTACGCCGACGAGGCCTTCCGCACCCACCTGCTCGGCGGCATGCAGTACGCCACCGGCCAGGTCAAGGCGGACTGCAAGCCGGACAAGGGCTACCGGGACATCTTCAACGGCCAGACCCGGGACGGCTGGAAGCAGGCCGGCCCCGGCACGTTCGACGTCAAGGACGGCACGCTGGAGTCCAACGGCGGCATGGGCCTGCTCTGGTACCAGGCCAAGGAGCTCAAGTCGTACTCCCTCAAGCTCGACTGGAAGATGCGGGGCGACGACAACTCCGGGATCTTCGTGGGCTTCCCGGCCTCCGACGACCCCTGGTCCGCGGTGAACAAGGGCTACGAGATCCAGATCGACGCCACGGACGCGCCGGACCGCACCACGGGCTCCGTCTACTCCTTCAAGTCGGCGAACACCAAGGCCCGTGACCAGGTCCTGCGGCCGCCCGGCCAGTGGAACTCCTACGAGATCAAGGTCCGGGGCGAACGCCTCCAGGTGTTCCTCAACGGAGTCAAGATCAACGACTTCACCAACAAGGACCCCGAGCGGAGCCTGACCGACGGCTACATCGGCCTCCAGAACCACGGCGCCGACGACCAGGTCTCCTTCCGCGACATCCAGCTGAAGGAACTGCCCGCCAAGGGCGACTAGAACGGCGGCGGGCGGAGGACGCCGGACCTCCGCCCGCCGTCTCCCCGGGCACCGCCCGGGCCCCGCTTCCGGTATCGCACCCGGTTCGCATACGACAAGGAGGCTGCCCATGTCCGCCGAACCGTCCCTGCCCACCCCCTCCTCGGCCCCCCGCCTCGGTGTCTGGCTCATCGGTGCGCGCGGTTCCGTGGCCACCACCGCCGTCGCGGGCTGCGCGGCCGTCGCCGCCGGGCTCCATCCGCCGACCGGGATGGTCACCGAGACCGCTCCCTTCGCCTCGTGCGGTCTGCCATCGTTGTCGTCCCTCGTCTTCGGCGGTCACGACACCGTCGACTGCCCGCTGCCCAAGCGTGCCGAGCACCTCGCCGCCGGTGGCGTCCTGCCGCACGGCCTGCCGTCCGCCGTACACGCCGAACTCGTCGCCGCCGACCAGGAGATCAGGCCCGGTGGTCCCCTCCCCGGGGGCACGGACGGCGGCCCGGACCGCACCCAGGACGAGTGGATCGACGTGTTCGCGGACGACATCCGCGACTTCGTGCGACGCCAGGGCCTCGCGGGCGCCGTCGTGGTCAACGTCGCCTCCACCGAACCCGCCCCCACCGACGGCACGCTGCCGCCCAGCTCCCTCTACGCGGCCGCCGCCCTGCGCGCCGGCTGCCCCTACGTCAACTTCACCCCCTCCACGGGCCTGCACCATCCGGCGCTGGCCCCGCTCGCCGACTCCTCGGGCCTGCCCTACGCGGGCCGTGACGGCAAGACCGGGCAAACCCTCCTGCGCTCGGTACTCGGACCGATGTTCCTGCAACGCGCCCTCACCGTGCGCGCCTGGTCCGGCACCAACCTCCTGGGCGGTGGCGACGGCGCCGCCCTCGCCGACCCCGCGGCGGCCGCCGCCAAGAACGCGGGCAAGGAACGCGTCCTCGCCGACACCCTCGGCGCCGCGCCCCAAGGCGAGGTCCACATCGACGACGTGCCCGCGCTCGGCGACTGGAAGACCGCCTGGGACCACATCGCCTTCGACGGCTTCCTCGGCGCCCGCATGGTCCTCCAGACCACCTGGCAGGGCTGCGACTCGGCGCTCGCCGCGCCGCTCGTCCTCGACTTGGCGCGGCTGGTCGCCCGCGCCCGGGAAAGGGGCCTGTCCGGCCCGCTGGGCGAACTGGGCTTCTACTTCAAGGACCCGGTGGGCGACGGTCCGTCGTCACTGGGCGAGCAGTACGCGGAGCTGGTGGGCTTCGCGGGGCGGTTGCGGGACGACGGGGGCGACGGCGTCGAGCACGGGACGCGGCGATGAGCCGCGCCAGGGCGCGGGACGCATCCGGGTCGTCCGGGTCGTCCACCTCGTCCGGGGTGCTCGCAGTGCCCGGTGTGCCGACGGACGGCCAAGGCGCCGACGCCGCCGCGCCGCCCGCCGATGGCCGGGGCGCCGACCTCGCGACGCCGCCCGGCGACGGTGATGCGACCCGCCCGCCCCGCCCCCGCCCCCGCCCCCGCCCCCGCCCCGGCGACGCCGGAGCCTGGGCCGAACTGCTCCGTCTGCCTGCCCTGTTCACCGTCCCCGGTGACGCCCTGGCCGGCGCCGCGGCGGCCGGCGTACGCCCAGGCCCCCGCACCCTGCTCGCCATCGGTTCCTCCCTGTGCCTGTACGAGGCCGGCATGGCCCTGAACGACTGGGCGGACCGCGAAGAGGACGCCGTGGAACGCCCGCATCGCCCCCTTCCGTCCGGCCGTATCCGCCCCGCCGCCGCCCTCACCGCGGCCTGCGGCCTCACCGGCGCCGGTCTGCTGCTCGCCGCCCGTGCCGGGCGACCCGCCCTCGCGGTGGCCGCTCCGCTGGCGGCGACCGTCTGGGCCTACGACCTGGCGCTGAAACACACGCCGGCCGGTCCCGCGGCCATGGCCGCCGCCCGCGGACTGGACCTGCTCCTGGGCGCGGCCGCCACCGGCGGCGGCACCCGGGCCGCACTGCCCTCCGCCGCACTGCTCGGCAGCCACACCCTCGCGGTCACGGCCGTCTCCCGCCGCGAGACCACCGGCGGCTCGGTCCTGGCCCCGCTGGCGGCCCTCGCGACGACGGGGGCGCTGACGCGGCTGGTCACCCACCGCCGCACCCGACTCCCGGCAGGCCGGTGGGCAGCAGCCGCCCCCGGCCTGCCGGGCTCCAGCCCCGCTGAGGGCCGGCGGCCCCGGGGCACCGCTGCCCTCGCCACCGCCCTGGGCGCCGCCTACGCCGCCACGGCCGCCCGTCCCTACTTCCACGCCGCGCTCAACCCCTCACCCCCGCTCACCCAGCGGGCCGTCGGCGGCGGCATCAGGGCCACCATCCCGCTCCAGGCCGCGCTCGCCGCCCGCTCCGGCGCGACCGCCACGTCCCTGCTGGTCGCGGCCCTGGCTCCGGCCGGCCGGATGTTCGCGAGAAGGGCGGCCATGAGGAAGGTGAGCATCACATGAGCCGGAACCCGCACCAGGAGCCGAACGCGGGCACGGACGGCCACGCGGCCGTGACCGCGAGCCCGCGGCCGGCCCGTGACGGTGCCACGCCGTCCCCTCTCCGCTTCGGCTACGGCACCAACGGCCTCGCCGACCTCCGCCTCGACGACGCCCTCGCCCTCCTCGCCGACCTGGGCTACGACGGCGTCGGCCTGACCCTCGACCACATGCACCTCGACCCGCTCGCCGACGACCTGGCCGCCCGCACCCGCCGGGTCGCCCACCGGCTGGACGCGCTCGGGCTGGGCGTCACCGTGGAGACGGGCGCCCGCTATGTGCTCGACCCGCGTCGCAAGCACGGCCCCTCCCTCCTCGACCCGGACCCGGACGACCGGGCCCGCCGCGCCGACCTCCTCGTCCGCGCCGTCCGGGTCGCCGCCGACCTGGGGGCCCACGCCGTGCACTGCTTCAGCGGCATCACCCCGGCCGGGACGGACGAGGACACGGCGTGGAAGCGGCTGGCCGAGTCCCTCTCCCCGGTCCTGGACGCCGCCGCCACCGAGGGCGTCCCGCTGGCCGTCGAGCCCGAACCGGGCCACCTCCTCGCCACCCTCGCCGACTTCCACCGGCTGCGCGGCATCCTCGGCGACCGGGAGCACCTCGGCCTCACCCTGGACATCGGCCACTGCCAGTGCCTCGAACCCCTCCCTCCCGCCGACTGCGTGCGCGCCGCCGCCCCCTGGCTGCGCCACGTACAGATCGAGGACATGCGCCGCGGCGTGCACGAACACCTCCCCTTCGGTGACGGCGAGATCGACTTCCCGCCCGTCCTGGAGGCCCTCGCCGCCACCGGCTACCAGGGCCTGACCGTCGTCGAACTGCCGCGCCACTCCCACGCGGGCCCCCACTTCGCCGAACGCTCCCTCCCCTTCCTCCGCGGGGCCGCGGCAGCGTCCGCGCCCCGCCTCACGAACCGCTCCGGCGAGCCCTCCGCCACCCACTGAAGGGAGCCACACCCATGACGCAGCCACACGCCACCCACGTCACCCCGAGCACCCAGGACGCGGACGGCGCCCCCGCCGGAGGGGACCCCCAGGGCACCACCCCCGCCGGACGGGACTCCCAGGGCACCACCCCCGCCCACATCTCGCCGGCCGACCTGCGCGCCACCCTCACCGCCGAGCTCGGCGGAGCCGCCCGGGCCTGGCTGGACCAGGCCCTGGACGAGGCCGCCAGCCACCCCGGCGGCCACGGCCCCATCTCCGTCTGGGAGCTGCGCCTGGCCGAGGCAGGCCGCCGCTGCGGCCCCGCCCACGCCGACGCCGCCCGCGTCCTCGTCCTGCACGCGGCCCACGCCGACCCGGAGGCGCTGACCCGGGTCTACTCCCAGGGCACCGCCGACGAACGCCGCGCCGTCCTGCACGCGCTGCCCCACCTCGTGCCCGGCCCCGACGCCCTCCCGCTCGTCGAGGACGCCCTGCGCACCAACGACACCCGGCTGGTCGCCGCCGCCCTCGGCCCGTACGCCGCCCGGCACCTGGACCCGCACCAGTGGCGGCACGCCGTGCTGAAGTGCCTGTTCACCGGCGTCCCCGTCGACCACGTGGCGGACCTCGACCGGCGGGCCCGCGCCGACGCCGAACTCGCCCGCATGCTCGCCGACTACGCCGCCGAACGCACCGCCGCGGGCCGTCCGGTCCCCGAAGACCTGCACCGCGTCCTGGCCCTGACCGAGCCCGCGCGCTCCTCGCACGGCACGGCCGACCCCCACGGCAAGGAGTCCTGATGCGCATCTTCGACCCCCACATCCACATGACGTCCCGGACCACCGACGACTACCAGGCCATGTACGCCGCCGGTGTGCGTGCCGTCGTCGAGCCCTCCTTCTGGCTCGGCCAGCCCCGCACCTCTCCCGCCTCCTTCCGCGACTACTTCGACGCCCTGCTCGGCTGGGAGCCCTTCCGCGCCGCCCAGTACGGCATCGCCCACCACTGCACCATCGCCCTCAACCCCAAGGAGGCGAACGACCCCCGGTGCCTGCCCGTCCTCGACGAACTGCCCCGCTACCTCGTCAAGGACCGGGTCGTGGCCGTCGGCGAGATCGGATACGACTCGATGACCCCGGCCGAGGACACCGCCCTGGCCACCCAGCTCCAGCTCGCCGCCGAACACGGCCTGCCCGCCCTCGTGCACACCCCGCACCGCGACAAGCTGGCCGGCCTGCGACGCACCCTGGACGCGGTCCGCGAGTCCGCGCTGCCCACGGACCGCGTACTGGTCGACCACCTCAACGAGACCACCGTCAAGGAGGCCAAGGACAGCGGCGCCTGGCTCGGCTTCTCCGTCTATCCGGACACCAAGATGGACGAGGCGCGGATGGTCGCCCTCCTGCGCGAGTACGGCCCGGAACAGGTCCTGGTGAACTCCGCCGCCGACTGGGGAAAGAGCGACCCGCTCAAGACCCGCAAGGTCGGCGACCTGATGCTCGACGAGGGCTTCACCGAGGACGACGTGGACCTGGTGCTGTGGCGCAACCCCGTCGCCTTCTACGGACTCAGCGGGCGGCTGGTCCTCGACGTGACCTCGGCCGACGCCACGCACGAGGGCAACTCCATCCTGCGCGGCGGGGAGTGAGCCATGCGCTTCCGGCACCCCGACGGCTCCACCGTCCACCTCGCCTACTGCACCAACGTCCACCCCGCCGAGACCCTCGACGGCGTCCTCGCCCAGCTCCGCGACCACTGCGAGCCGGTCCGCCGCCGGCTGGGCCGCGACCGCCTCGGCATCGGGCTGTGGCTCGCCCGCGACGCCGCCCACGCCCTGGTCACCGACCCCGCCGCACTGCGCGGGCTGCGCACCGAACTCGACCGTCGCGGCCTGGAGGTCGTCACCCTCAACGGCTTCCCCTATGAGGGCTTCGGCGCCGAGGAGGTCAAGTACCGCGTCTACACACCGGACTGGGCCGACCCCGAACGCCTCGACCACACCACGTCCCTGGCCCGAGTCCTCGCCGGCCTCCTGCCCGACGACGTCACGGACGGCACCATCTCCACACTGCCGCTCGCCTGGCGCACCGCGTACGACGACACCCGCGCCGACAAGGCCCGCACCGCCCTGGTCACCCTCGCCGAACGCCTCGACGCCCTCCAGGAACTGACCGGCCGCTCCATCCGCGTCGGCCTCGAACCCGAACCCGGGTGTGTCGTGGAGACCACCCACGACGCCATCGCCCCGCTGACCGCGATCGCCCACGACCGCATCGGCATCTGCGTCGACACCTGCCACCTCGCCACCTCCTTCGAAGACCCGCACACCGCCCTGGACGCCCTCACCGACGCCCGCGTCCCCATCGTCAAGTCCCAGCTCTCCGCCGCCCTGCACGCCGAACAGCCCTCTCTCCCCGAGGTCCGCGAAGCTCTCGCCGCCTTCGCCGAACCCCGTTTCCTGCACCAGACCCGCGCCGCCACCTCCGCCGGCCTGCACGGCACCGACGACCTCGAGGAGGCCCTGGCGGACGGCGGCGCCCTGCCCGGCACCACACCCTGGCGCGCCCACTTCCACGTCCCTCTCCACGCGGCCCCCGCCGCGCCCCTCACCTCCACCCTCCCCGTGCTCAAGGCAGCGCTGACCCGGCTGGTCGGCGGCCCGCACCCGCTCACCCGCCATCTGGAGGTCGAGACCTACACCTGGCAGGCCCTCCCGCCCGAGCTGCGGCCCCGCGCCCGCGCCCAGCTCACCGACGGCATCGCCGCCGAGCTCACCCTCGCCCGCGACCTGTTGACGGACCTCGGCCTGAAGGAACTGCCATGACCCCACCGACCCACTCCGACGGACCGACCCCTCTCCTCGTCCTGGACGTCGTCGGCCTCACCCCCCGTCTCCTCGACCACATGCCCCACCTCAAGCAGCTCGGCCAGTCCGGCTTTCGCGCGCCGCTGGGCACCGTCCTGCCCGCCGTCACCTGCGCGGCCCAGTCCACCTTCCTCACCGGCACCCACCCGTCCGAGCACGGCATCGTCGGCAACGGCTGGTACTTCCGCGAACTCGGTGACGTCCTGCTGTGGCGCCAGCACAACGGACTCGTCGCCGGCGACAAGCTCTGGGACGCCGCCCGCCGCGCCCACCCCGGCTACACCGTCGCCAACATCTGCTGGTGGTACGCCATGGGCGCCGACACCGACTTCACCGTCACCCCCCGTCCCGTCTACTACGCGGACGGCCGCAAGGAACCCGACTGCTACACCCGGCCCCCGGCCCTGCACGACGAACTCACCGACAAGCTCGGCACCTTCCCGCTCTTCCACTTCTGGGGACCCGGCGCCGACCTGGTCTCCAGCCAGTGGATCATCGACGCGACCCGGCACGTCATGGCCACCCGGCACCCCGACCTGACGCTCTGCTACCTCCCTCATCTCGACTACGACCTGCAGCGCTTCGGCCCCGACGACCCGTGGTCGCTGAAGGCCGCCGCCGACCTGGACGCGGCGCTGGCACCGCTCCTCGACGACGCCCGCGCCGAGGGCCGCACCGTCGTCGCGCTGTCCGAGTACGGCATCACCCGCGTGAACCGGCCCGTCGACATCAACCGCGCCCTGCGCCGCGCCGGCCTGCTGGAGGTGCACACGCAGGACGGCATGGAGTACCTCGACCCGATGGCCTCCCGCGCCTTCGCGGTCGCGGACCACCAGATCGCCCACGTCTACGTGCGCCGCCCCGAGGACCTCGACGCCACCCGCGCCGCCCTCGACGGACTGCCCGGCATCGAGCAACTCCTCGACGACGAGGGCAAGAAGGCCCACCACCTCGACCATCCGCGCGCCGGCGAGCTCGTCGCCGTGGCGGAGCCGGACGCCTGGTTCACGTACTACTACTGGCTCGACGACGACCGCGCGCCCGACTTCGCGCAGCTCGTCGAGATCCACCGCAAACCCGGCTACGACCCGGTCGAGCTGTTCATGGATCCCCTCGACCCCTACGTCAAGGTCAAGGCGGCCACCGCCCTGGCCCGCAAGAAGCTCGGCATGCGCTACCGCATGGCGGTCGTGCCCCTGGACCCCTCACCTATTCGAGGCAGCCACGGCCGCCTCCCAGCGAGCGACGACGACGGTCCGCTCCTCATCTGCTCCACCCCCCGCGCTGTCGGAGACCGCGTCGCGGCCACCGATGTGAAACAACTCCTGCTCCAGCTCGCCGGACTCGGCTGACGAGGCACCACGTGCGGCCCCCGAGATCCAGCTACTGAGAGTGAAACACACGGCACTGACAACGGCCCGCCCCAGCCGCATCCGGGCAGGCCACGACCCAGAAGGCAGGCACCCGTGACCCTGTTCTCCGACCCGTCCCGCACCGACGCCACCACGGACCCGGCCGTCGACGGCCCGGGCGAAGGCCTGCGCCGCACCCTCGGCGTGGACCGGCGCCGCTTCCTCAGCACGTGCACCGCCGTGGCCGCCGGAGCCGTCGCGGCCCCCGTCTTCGGCGCCGCCCCCGCCCACGCCCAGGACCGGGGCAGAGACCACGGACACGGGCATGGCCACGGTCACGGGCATGGCCACGGTCACGGCGGGCACGTCCTCGTCCCGGCGGACAAGCGCGGCATCATCCTGTACACCGTCCGGGACGCCACCGGCCGCGACCCCCTCGCCACCGACCTGCCCTCCGGCTTCCGCGAGGTGTTCAAGCAGCTGGCGCGCCACGGCTACCGGCAGGTGGAGTTCGCCGGGTACCGCCAGCACGCCAACGCGCCCGGCGGCGCGAACCTGGAAACCGTCGAGGGCGCCAGGCTGCTGCGCTGCTGGCTCGACGACTACGGCCTGCGCGCCCAGGGCAACCACGGCTTCATCCCGTCCTCCTGGCCGCTGACCACGGCGGACAAGGACACCTTCAAGAAGCACCTGGAGATCGCCAACATCCTCGGCCTCGACCACATGGGCACCGGTGGCGACCCCACCGGCAGCTCCTACCGCGCCGACTGGGACGTGGCCGCCGACAAGTGGAACGCCCTCGGCGCGATCGCCCGCCGCGAGGGCGTCAAGCTCTACACGCACAACCACGACAGCGCCTACGGCTTCCTGCTCGACGGCGGCCCGCTGGACGACCAGGGCCGGCCGACCCGCAGCTCGGGCATCCGGAAGCTCGAGTACTTCCTGAAGAGGACCGACCCGAGGCTCGTATGGCTGGAGATGGACATCTTCTGGGCGCACGTCGCCCAGTACAAGTTCCACACGTACACCGCACACGACGGCTCGACCCGTAAGCAGGTCTTCGACCCGGCCGGGCTCGTCGCCCGCAACAACAAGCGCTACCCGCTGTTCCACGCCAAGGACGGCGTCGTCAGCACCACCAACGGCATGGGCTACGACATGGTGCCCTTCGGAACCGGCGTCATCGACTACACGTCGTTCTTCTCGCGGGTCGGGCAACGGAACTACCACAACCCGATGATCGAGGACGACAACTCCCCGAGCGCCACCGACCCGGCGCAGTCCCTGCGGGAGGCCAAGATCAGCTACGACAACCTGGCGGCCCTGCGCAAGCGGCGCCGCTGACCCGCGACACGGACCGGGCGGCCCTTTCCGCGTGCTGCGGGAGGGGTCGCCCGGTCCGTGCGAGGAAGGTCGGTCAGGTCACCCCTCACCCAGCGGCCGGGGATTGGGCGTGACGCGCTTGCTCTTCGGGCGACCCGGAGGACGCAGGAACAGCGCCATGAAACCGGCGAGGATCGAGATGCAGCCCGCCAGGGTGAAGGCGCCGTTGTAGCCCCAGGCGGCGACGACCACGGAGCCCATGCCCGCGCCCAGACCGGAGACGAGCTTGGAGCTGTAGACCATTCCGTAGTTGGTGGCGTTGTTGTTCTCGCCGAAGTAGTCCGCCGTCAGTGCCGCGAACATCGGGAAGATGGCACCGCCGCCGAAACCGGAGACGGCGGAGAAGATCAGGAACAGTGGCAGGTTCTTGATCTCGGCCGACCAGATGATGCCGAACTGGGCGAGGCCCAGGATCGCGCACACGTAGAGCAGGCACTGCTTGCGGCCGTAGAGGTCGGAGAGCCAGCCGATGACCCCGCGCCCGGTGCCGTTGACGATCGCCTTCAGCGACATCGCGGCGGCCACGATCCCGGCCGCGAAGCCCGCCTCCTCACCGATGTCGACCTGGAAGGCGATGCCGAAGATGTTCACCAACTGCCCCGGCGTGATCACGCCGGGCCAGTCCAACGCGGGCATCATCCCGCCCGACATCACCAAGCCCGGCCGCATCGGACTGGTCTCCAAATCGGGCACGCTCACCTATCAACTCATGTACGAGCTGCGCGACATCGGCTTCTCGACCTGCGTCGGCATCGGCGGCGACCCGGTCGTCGGCACCAGCCACATCGACTGCCTCGCGGCGTTCAGGACGACCCCGAGACCGAACTGATGGTCCTCATCGGCGAGATCGGCGGCGACGCGGAGGAGCGCGCGGCGGCCTACATCCGCGACCACGTCACCAAGCCGGTCGTCGGCTACATCGCCGGCTTCACGGCGCCCGAGGGACGGACCATGGGCCACGCCGGCGCGATCGTGTCCGGCTCCTCGGGCACCGCGCAGGCGAAGAAGGACGCGCTGGAGGCCGCCGGGGTGCGGGTCGGGAGCACACCGACCGAGACGGCACGGCACGTCGTCGCCGCACTCGGGAGCGGAGCACGGGACGGAGCGCCCGCATGACATCCACCGCTGGCACGACTCCGGTCGCTGGCACGACTCCCGTCGCCGGTGCGACTCCCGTCGCGGGTGCGGCAGCCTCCGCTGGCGCGGCAGCCTCCGCTGGCACGACTCCCGTCGCGGGTGTGTCAGCCTCCGCAGTGACGACTCCGGTGGCGGACGTGACTGTCCCCGCAGGCGCGACAGCCCACGCGGGCACGGCATCGGCCGCGGGCACGACATCGACCACGGGCACGACATCGACCACGGGCACGACACCCGCCGCAGCCGCAGCCGCAGCCGCAGCCGCATCCGCCCTCGTCCTCAAGTCCGGCACCTCCTGGACCGACGCCTGGCAGCGCTGCCAGACCGTCGCTCCCGAGGCGTTCCACGACGACCGTGTCCTCAACCTCTGGGGCGGGAGCTGGCGGGCGGACGGCCGTGTGCTGCCCGCCACCAGCCCCGTCGACGGCACCCCTATCACCGGCCCGCCCGGCTGGACGGCGCGACGGCCCACGAAGCCGTACGCGCTTCCCTCGACCAGCACCGTGCCTGGCGCCACGTCCCCCTGACCGAACGCCGCGCCCGCGTCGCGGCCACCCTCGACGCCCTCGCCCAGCACCGCGAACTGCTCGCGCTGCTGCTCGTCTGGGAGATCGGCAAGCCCTGGCGGCTCGCGCAGGCCGACGTCGACCGGGCCGTCGACGGCGTGCGCTGGTACGTCGACGGCATCGAAGAGATGGCCAAAGGCAGGGCCCCGCTGGACGGGCCGGTGTCCAACATCGCGAGCTGGAACTACCCGATGAGCGTGCTCGTTCACGCATTGCTGGTACAGGCACTGGCAGGCAACGCGGTCATCGCCAAGACCCCGACCGACGGCGGTGTCGCTTGTCTGACCCTGGCCTGCGCACTCGCCGCCCGCGAGGGAGTTCCCGTCACCCTCGTCAGCGGCAGCGGAGGCGAGCTCTCCCAGGCGCTGGTGCGGGCGCCCGAGATCGGCTGCGTCTCCTTCGTCGGCGGCCGCGACACCGGAGCCGCAGTCGCCACCGCCGTCGCCGACCTGGGCAAGCGGCACATTCTCGAACAGGAAGGACTCAACACCTGGGGCATCTGGAACTTCACGGACTGGGACGCACTCACGGCGGTGGTCCCGAGGCTCTTCGACTACGGCAAGCAGCGCTGCACGGCCTATCCGCGCTTCGTCGTCCAGCGCCGGCTGTTCGACGCGTTCCTCGCGGCGTACCTCCCGGCGGTCCGCACCCTCCGAGTCGGCCATCCGCTCGCCGTCGGGGCACCGGACGACCCGTACCCCGCGCTCGACTTCGGGCCGGTGATCAACTCGGCGAAGGCCGAGGAACTGCGGGCCCAGGTCGCCGAGGCCGTCGAGCGCGGCGCCGCACCCCTGCACCGCGGCAGCACGGCCGACGCGCGGTTCCTGCCCGGCCAGGACACCTCGGCCTACGTCCAACCGGTCACGCTCCTGGACCCGCCTAGGTCCTCGCCGCTGCACCACGCGGAACCGTTCGGCCCGGTCGACACCATCGTCCTGGTCGACACCGAGGCAGAGCTGCTCGCCGCGATGAACGCCTCCAACGGCGCGCTGGTGGCCACGCTGTCCACGGACGACCCGGCGACGTACGCCAGGCTGGCGCCGCAGATCCGCGCGTTCAAGGTCGGCCACGGTGTGCCACGCTCCCGCGGCGACCGTGACGAGCTGTTCGGCGGGCACGGCGCGTCCTGGCGCGGGGCCTTCGTCGGCGGCGAGTTGCTGGTGCGCGCCGTGACGCGGGGCCCGGCGGGGGAGCGGCTGCCCGGAAACTTCCCGGACCACCACCTCATGCCGTAACGGCTGTCACGGCCGTCACATCCGCGCCGCCGTGACGGCCGTGAGCCGCGCGTACGAGGCGTCCGACGGTCAGCCGATGCCCTGTCGGTCCGGCTGAAGGCCGAAGGCCCGGTCCGCCGGAGTCGGTGCGGACCGCTCGACGGCCTGCCGCAGCAGTTCGCGGTGGCGCAGCAGCGGCTCGCGCCGGTCCGGCGGGGCGAGCAGCAGCAGGTCGTCAAGACCGGCCAGCATGCGCCGTGTGACCTGCGGCATTCCCGCGCCGCAGGCGCGGATCTCGGCGAACCCCAGATCCACCAGCTCGGTCCAGCCCGGCACGGGCTGCACCAGCCGGACCGCCCCGCGCCGGTCCCGGTGCACGACGGCGTCCAGCGGCCGCCGGGACAGGGTGGCCAGGATCTGCACGACGCGGTCCAGGGCCTGCACGGCCGTCGTCGGGTCGTTGACCGCGCTGGACAGGGCCCGCAGCGCGATGTCGGAGAGCTGGCGGAGCCCGAACGCCAGGTCCTGGTGGAAAGTGCGCTCCACCCCGACGGACAGGGCGTACCGTAGCGCCCGGCGTGGCGGGGCCTGTCCGCCGTGCACCGCCAGGAC
Organism: Streptomyces sp. NPDC056296; assembly: GCF_042268605.1. Classification (NCBI taxonomy): domain Bacteria; kingdom Bacillati; phylum Actinomycetota; class Actinomycetes; order Kitasatosporales; family Streptomycetaceae; genus Streptomyces; species Streptomyces sp. NPDC056296. The sequence continues at coordinate 154,259 of NZ_JBHJRX010000004.1, forward strand.
GGGGGTGCCGGGCACCAGGAAGTCACCGATCCGCGGGATCATCCGCAGTACGACGCCATGCTTGCGCGCCACCCGTACCAGCCGCGCGATGTGCACGTCCCGCAGCACACCGGCCTGCCCGTCGTGGGCGACCCACGCGGTCGCGGACCCGAGGGCGGCCGCCTCCCCGCCGCCCACCGGTACGGGCATCAGCGCGGCCACCCGGAAGGACTCCGCGGCGATCCGGGCGATCACATGACTGACCCGCATCAGCCGCAGCGTCGCGTTCACGTACATCACGAACAGCAGCAGGCTCAGCGCGACCATGACGAGCGTGAGCACCGACTGCACCAGGGCGACCGATGTGACGGTGTCGGGGTCGGCGCCGCTGTCGTAGGAGGTCAGCACCAGCAGCGTCAGGACGAAGGTGGCGAGGAAGACCGCGAAGGTCGCCTTCGTGATCCGGCTGCGGACGAAGAGCCGCACCACTCGTGGGGTGAACTGCCCGCTCGCCATCTGCACGGCGACCAGCGAGATGCTGAACACCACACCGATGAACGTCATCATCGCCGAGCCGACCGCGGACACCACCGTCTTCGCGTCGTCCGCGAACCTCAGCAGCTCGGCCAGTGTGTCGAAGTCACCGTCGTCCCGCAGCGACCGGACGAGGGCGGCATCGAGCTCCTGGGCCGCCAGCCACACCACGAAGACGCCCACCATCGCCGCGGTGGGCGCGAACCAGAACGTGTCCCGCAGATGCTCCCTGAGCGGTGACAACGCCCGCGGCCGACGACGCGGAAGCGGGCTCTGGGTAACCAGCCAGTCACTCATGGTGCGACCCTAGGTGCAGCGGGGCCGCCGGTCCCGGACCGCCGCTCAGGGGAAGGAAACGCAGGTGAAAGGCACTGCGAAACCTTGGTATGGTTGTCCATGTCGCCACGGGGGAACGCCCCGCGCAGCGACAGACACCTGGTCCGGGTGGCGGAATGGCAGACGCGCTAGCTTGAGGTGCTAGTGCCCTTTATCGGGCGTGGGGGTTCAAGTCCCCCCTCGGACACAAGATCAGGCACAGACGAGATGCCGGCCGGGAGAGATCCCGGCCGGCATCTCGCGTTGTGCGGGCGCCTGACGAAAAGGCGATGCGGCACCCGGCCCGGCTTCCCTACACTCACATCGACATCAACATCGACGTCAAGATCGACGTCAACACCGAGTGAGGGGAGCCGGGCCGTGCGTATCCGCACTGCTGCCGTCGTTCCCCCGTCCCGGTACGAGGTGATCCTGGTGTCTTCGGCCGTCCGGTGTCCGCTGCGCGGCCGGCACCGGAAGTCCGCGACGAGCACCTGACGAGGCATCAGTCCTCACGCCCGCCGTGCCACGGCGGGCCCTCGCCCCGTTCAGCCCCTCCTCCCGGTAATCGCGCCGCCCTGTTCACAGATCGGTTTCACCGATCTCCCACAGATCAGCGAAAGGCCACGGGCCGTGCGCAACAACACCAACCCCCTCACCACCGTCCGCAACCTGGGCATCCTCGCCCATGTCGACGCCGGCAAGACCACCGTCACCGAGCGGATCCTCTACACCACCGGCACCACCTACAAGCGCGGCGAGGTCCACGACGGCACGACCGTCACCGACTTCGATCCGCAGGAGCGCGATCGCGGCATCACCATCTTCGCCGCGGCCGTCAGCTGTTCCTGGGGCGGTCACCGGATCAACCTGATCGACACCCCGGGACACGTCGACTTCGCCGACGAGGTCGAGCGCTCCCTGCGGGTACTGGACGGCGCGGTCGCCGTCTTCGACGCGGTCGCCGGTGTGGAGCCGCAGAGCGAGTCGGTGTGGCGGCAGGCCGACCGGCACGGTGTGCCGAGGATCGCGTTCGTCAACAAGATGGACCGGGCGGGCGCCGACCTCGACACGGCCGTCGCCTCGATCCGCGAGCGGCTGCACCCGGCACCCCTGGTCGTGCAACTGCCCATCGGAGCGGAGGACGGCTTCACCGGCGTCGTCGACCTGGTCCGCATGCGCGCCCTGGAGTGGGCCGACGGCGCTGAGGCGGCCGAGGAGGGGCCGGTGCCCGACGCCCTGCGCGAGGAGGCGGCACACAGGCGGCGACTGCTGGAGGAGGCGGTGGCGGAACGGCACCCGGTCGCGCTGGAGGAGTTCTGCGACCGGGAGACGCTCACCGCGGCCACCCTCGCCGACGCGCTGCGCGACCTGACCCGCGGCGGCGACGGCGTGGTGGTGCTGTGCGGCTCGGCCTACCGCAACCGCGGCGTCGAACCGCTGCTGGACGCCGTCGTCGCCTACCTGCCGTCCCCGCTGGACGTACCCCCGGTACGCGGCACCCACGACGGCACGGAGCGGGAACGGCCCGCCGACCCGGCGGCGCCGATGGTGGCACTGGCGTTCAAGGTGAACGCCACTCCGACGGGACGGCTCACGTACCTGCGGGTGTACTCGGGCACGATCGAGAAGGGAGACACCGTGTGGGACGGGAGCACGCGCCGCACCGAGCGGATCGGCCGCATCCTTCGGGTACGGGCCGACCGCCACGACCCGCTGGAGCGGGCGGTCGTCGGGGACATCGTCGCCGTGGTCGGGCTGAAGTCCGCCCGGGCCGGCTCGACCCTGTGCGCGCCGGGCGCCCCGCTCGTCCTGGAGCCGCCGGGCGTGGCCGAACCGGTCGTGCACGTGTCGGTGGAGGCCCGGCGCTCCACCGACACCGACCGGCTGGCCTCGGCGCTGGCCCGGCTGACCGAGGAGGACCCCTCGCTGGCCGTGCGGACCGACCCGGAGACCGGTCAGACCGTCCTGTCGGGTATGGGGGAACTGCATCTCGAGGTCGCGATGGAGCGCATCCGGCGCGAGCACGGCCTGGATGTCGCCGTGGGCCGCCCGGGCGTGGCGTACCGCGAGACGGTCGGTGAAGGTGTGACCGGCTTTGTCCACCGGCACGTCAAACAGGACGGCGGGGCGGGGCAGTTCGCGCATGTCGTGCTCGACGTGGAGCCGTGGGGAGAGGACGCGGAGGTGGGCTCGAAGGAGGGCGGTTTCGTGTTCCGCTCGACGGTCGTCGGCGGGCGCGTCCCGCAGGAGTTCGTGCGGGCCGTCGAGGCCGGCTGCCGCGACGCCCTGGCCGAGGGCCCGCTGGGCGGTCACCCGGTGACCGGCCTGAGGGTCACGCTCACCGACGGCCAGACCCATGTGAAGGACTCCTCGGACACGGCCTTCCGCACCGCAGGCCGGTTCGGTCTCCGCGACGCCCTGCGCGCCTCGGAGATGGGCCTGCTGGAACCGGTCGTGGAGGTGACGGTCACCGTCCCCGAGGACGCTGTCGGCGGCGTGCTCGGCGACCTCGCCGCGCGGCGTGGCCGGGTCACCGGCTCCGACACGCGGGCCGGTGCCGCGGTCGTCTCGGCCACCGTGCCGCTGGCCGAGCTGTTCGGCTACGCGACGCGGCTGCGCAGCCGCACCCAGGGCCGAGGGACCTTCACCGCCCGGCCCACCGGCTACGCACCGGCACCCGCCGGCGTGGCGACACCGGCGCGGTAGCGTGCCGGGCCGCCCCTCCCGCGGGGCTGCCCCTCCCGCGGGGCTGCCCCTCGCGCCGGGCTGCCCCCTCCCGACCGTGGGGGGGGGCAGCCCCGTACTGGCGCCGGGTCACGGACCCTGGGTTGGGGCAGGGACCCAGGGCTGCGGCAGGCACCCAGGGCTGGGGCTGGGACAGGGGTGCGACGTCGCCTCCGCCGTCAGGCTCTCGCGAGCAGCGACTCCCAGGCGGCCGCCGCGTCCGGATGACGAGCCGTCAGCACCGCGCCGACGCCGCTGGAAGTGGCCTCCGTGACCCACTCCCCGTCGCAGCCGATCAGGTCGGCCACCGCGTCGCAGGTCGCCGGATGGGCGACCACCCGCCCGGCGCCCGACGGCCCGGCCGGGGCTCCGGGGCGTGCCCACTCCCCGGAACAGCCCAGCAGCTCCGCCACCGCGTCGCAGGTCGCCGGATGTGCCGGCAGCAGCGCGGCACCCCGGCGGCCGGGCTCCTCGGCCGCCGCCCGGCGGGCCACGGCCGGGACCGGCGGCGTCCGCCACGGGGGCACCCACGCGTCCAGGGCCGCCAGCCGGCCCGGGAAGATCCGCCCCGCCTCGCGGATCAGCAGCGGGGCGAGCTCCCCGGCACCGGATCGCAAGGTCGTGATCAGCAGCGGCAGCCACGGCAGCAGTACCGCGTCCGGCAACCGCCCGAACGCGTTCGACACCGCCTCCACGACCACGTCCGCCAGCCCCGGCACGGGCTCCAGCGCGTGCACGAAACCGCTGAGGTAGCGCGGATAGGCGGGCACCACCAGCGGGTTGTCCAGCAGCGCGTCGCACCGGGCCCGCAGCTCGGCCCGCGACAGGGTGCCGAGCTGCACCCGTGCCGCCCACAGCAGGGCCGTCTTCGACGGGTCGTCGGGGTGCGACTGGGCGACCGCCAGCTCCAGCTGCGCGCGATCGCAGCCCAGCGACAGCGCGAGGCTCTCCATGCTGAACAGGAAGCCGAGCATCGCCGCGACCTGCCCGACCGTCGCGTCCTCGTCCCGGAACGCCGTCGGGAGCAGCGTGCAGTAGTGCGCGTAGCCGGTCTTGACGAACGACTCGATCCACGCCGGCAGCACCGGCTCGCTGGTCCGGTAGTACGCCAGCAGCGCCCGCACCCGGCGCAGTACCTCCGGCGCGCCGTCGACGCTGCGTTCGGTGGCGAGCACCTTCAGCGCGTGGGTGCCGAGTTCGTCGGCGAGGCGACGGCTGCGCAGATACAACGTCGCGTCCTCGACGGTGGCCAGCACGGTCGCCGTCGTAGCCTGAGGCCCGTACGCGTCGCGCCGCAACCGCTGCTCCAGGACCTGCTCGATACTGACGCCCTCGTAGCCGAGCTCGATCAGGGCCCGCTGGTGGGTGCCGATCGCCAGGTCCCACGACTCCTGGATCGAACGCTCACCGAGCCGCCGCTCACCCATGATCGGCCGTGCCGCCCCGTGCGGCAGCAGCCGTCGCAGCATCCACAGCACGTCGGAACACGCCTGGAGTTCCGGCCGGGAGACCACGTCCAGCAGCGCCCGCTGCACGCCGCGCTGCTGGAGCTTCAGCCCGAGCGGTTCCAGCCGGTCGTGCACGTCACGGGCGAGCGGCGGCAGCGCCTCGTAGCCGACCTGGCCGATCCGGTCGCCGCCCATCATGATCTCGACGAGGCGCCGCACGTCCCGCCGTCCGGGCACGGTGTCCTTCTCGATGCAGGTTACCGCCGCGTCCTGGAAGTCGTACGGCGTCGGCTTGGCCCGGTCCCGCATGCCGGCGAGCAGGATCGACGTCTCGAAGACCGCGATGGCGTCGGCGGTGGAGGCGAGGTAGCCGCTTCGCCGGGCCGCGCGGACGATGTCCACGGACCAGCCGAGCAGTTCGGCCTCGTCCAGCCCGTCGAGTACGGGCGGCCTGCGCAGGAAGCCGGACAGCCGGTCCGCGGCGTCGGGCTCCGGCGGCGGGGCGGCGGTTCCCTTCCCGGGGAGCTGCTTCGCCGAGGCCTTCTTCCCGGAGGCACTCTTCGCCGAAACCTTCTTGGCCGAGGACTTCCCGCCGGCCTGACCCGCCAGCCGGTAAGGCCGCACACGGGTGCGCTTGAGGCTCTTGGCCCACTCCGTCGAGGCGATCGACACGGACCCCGCGGCGAGACCGAACTGCGCCTCGATGGCCGCGTGGCTGGAGGGAATCAGTCCGTACTGCCAGGTGGTGCCGGTACGCGGGGAGATCGTGAACGTGTCGGTGCCGTGCACCCCGAACTCCGCCACGCGGCTGGCCGCGTGGAAGGCCCCGCAGACGTACAGGCAGTCGTCGGGATCGGTCCCCGTGGCCGCCAGGTGTTCGCGCATCCGGGTCCACATGTACCGCTCGCGGTCCTCGTCCATGCGGACCCGGGCGCCGTCCCCGGGTGCCAGCCGTCGGAAGAGGCTGCCGATGAGGAACATGACCTGGCGGTAGGTGTCGTGGTCGGCGGTGCTTTCGCCGGCGCTGTCGCCGAGCGGTACCTCGACGTACTGGTGCCACCACTCCGACCAGTGCCGCACCTTGCCGTGCCGCAGCAGGTGCTCCTCCAACTCGGCGAAGCGCGGCCGCAGGTCCCCGATCTCGACCCCGACGGCCTCACCGTGCAGCCCGGCCTCGGGCTCGGTCCCGGCGTCGGCCGCGGGGTCGGCGCCCTCCGTCGCGGCCTCCCGGGCCTGCTCGCCCCTGCTGTCCCACTGGAAGACGTGGTCCGAGGAGCGGTCGACCAGGACCAGCTCCACACCCGGCGTGTCCAGCGCGTAGGCGATGGCCTGGTACTCGGCGGACGCCTCGGTGATCGGCGCGACGACCGACAACGGTGCCCAGTCGACGGGAAAACCGTCGACGTCACCGGCGAAGGCCTGCACCGCCACCGGCAGCCGGCAGTTGCGCAGCTCGGTCAGGAGCGGCGCCATGTCCTCGCACAGCTCCAGGTATACGACCTTGGGCTGCTTCTCGCGCAGCCGCCGGGCCATGGCGGTCGCCGAGGCGGGGGAGTGGTGGCAGACGGGGAAGATCTCCAGCGGCTCGCGCGCCGCCCGGTCGACGTCGTCCACCAGGCCGAGGAGGATGCCCTCCAGGGCGTCGGGCCCACCCGCGAACGCCGCGGCGGCTTCCTGGAGCTGCCCGCGGAGGGCGGCGAACGAGGTGCTCTCCCGAGGCGTACTCACGACAGCGTGGCGATCGCGTCGCGGCCGCCCTCCAGAAACTCCGGCCATGAGCCGCCCTCCTCCTTGCTGCGCGGCTCGACGACGCCGTGCAGATACTTGTTGAGGATGGCCAGGTCCTCGGGCTCGCGGCGGGTGAGCGAACCGACGAGCGAGGAGGCGAGGGTGCGGGCGGTCAGGGCGCGCTCGCCGAAGAAGTTGCTGTGCAGGACGGCGTCCTCCAGCACACCGATCTGCTCGGCCGTCGACAGGGCGGACTCCAGCTTCTCGTCGTCGCTGCCGGCCGCGGCGGCGGAGGCGCGCAGGTCGGCGAAGCTCCGCAGGAGCACGTCGAGCAGGGTCGGCGGCACGTCGACGTCGATCGAGTGCCGGCGCAGCAGCTCCTCGGTACGGAAGCGGACGATCTCCGTCTCGCTCTTCTTGTTGGTCACGACCGGGATGCGGACGAAGTTGAAACGGCGCTTGAGCGCGGAGGACAGGTCGTTGACGCCCCGGTCGCGGCTGTTGGCCGTGGCGATGATCGAGAAGCCGGGCTTGGCGAAGACGATGTTGTCGTCCCCGCCACCGCTCTCCAGCTCGGGAACGGAGATGTACTTCTCGGAGAGGATCGAGATCAGCGCGTCCTGCACATCACTCGTGGACCGGGTCAGCTCCTCGAAGCGGCCGATCGAGCCGGCCTCCATCGCGGTCATGATCGGCGAGGGAATCATCGACTCCCGTGACTGCCCCTTGGCGATGACCATGGAGACGTTCCACGAGTACTTGATATGGTCCTCGGTGGTGCCGGCCGTGCCCTGCACGACCAGCGTGGAGTTGCGGCTGATCGCGGCGGACAACAGCTCGGCCAGCCAGCTCTTGCCGGTGCCCGGGTCGCCGATGAGCAGCAGGCCGCGGTCAGAGGCCAGCGTGACGATGGACCGCTCGACGAAACTGCGGTCGCCGAACCACTTCTGCGAGACCTCGCGGTCCAGGCCGTCGGAGCGCTCGGAGCCGAGGACGAACAGGCGGACCATCTTCGGCGACAGGCGCCATGAGAACGGCTTGGGGCCGTCGTCGATCGACTCCAGCCAGTCGAGCTCCTCGGCATACTTGATCTCGGCGGGCGCGCGCAGCAGGTCGGACATGAGGGAAGGGCCTTTCCGTACGGTGATCAGGACGACATCGACGCCATGGACGCCATGGACGCCGTGGACGCCGTGGACGCCAGGGACGACATGAAGGGGCGTGTCCGGTGATCAGGTGAGAAACGTCTTGAGTTCGTGCACGAGCTTCTTGATGTGACCGGAGATGACCGGAGTGCCGAGATCCTTGAACCGCTCCCGGAACCACGGGTTGACGCTGCCGCGCCCGGAGCTGGTCACCGAGCCCACCGGGATGAACTTCGCCCCCGAACGGTGAATGGCGGCCATGCTGTCGAACAGCTCCTGATGACGCCACTCGTAGAAGTCGGAGATCCACACCACGACGGTGTTGCGCGGCTCGGAGATCTTCGGCTGGGCCAGTGCCATGGCGACCGTGCCGTCGGTGCCGCCACCGAGCTTGGTGCGCAGCAGCGTCTCGAACGGGTCGTGCGCCCAGGGGGTGAGGTCCAACGCTTGCGTGTCGTACGCGATCAGGTGGACGTCCACCTTCGGCAGCCCGGCGAATATGGAGGCCAGGATGGTGCAGTTGACCATCGAGTCGACCATGGAACCCGACTGGTCCACGACGACGACGAGCCGCTGTGGCGTCGTCTTGCGGCTGGTGTGCCGGTAGTAGAGCCGGTCGACGTAGAGCCGCTCCTCCTCCGGACTCCAGTTGGTGAGGTTCTTACAGATGGTGCGGTCGATGTCGAGGTTGCGGAAGACGCGCTTGGGCGGCACGGACCGGTCGAGGTCGCCGACCGTGGACTTCTCCACCTGGGTGCGCAGCACTTCGGTGACCTCGTCGACGTAACGGCGGATGAGTGCCTTGGCGTTGGCCAGCGCCACACCGGAGAGGTTGTTCTTGTCCCGCAGCAACTGCTCGATCAGGGACATGCTCGGCGTCAGCCGGGAGGCCAGCGCGGGGTCGGCCAGCACCTCGCGCAGGTGCATGCGCTTGACGAGACCGGCCTCGATGGAGCCCAGCTCCGGCCCGATCGCGGGGATGAGGCGGCTGAGGTCGGGCGTCTGCCCGCCGCCCCCGGTACCGGTCGGGCTGACACCGCCACCGGCACCCGCCAGGCGCGTGCCGCCCCCTTGCCCGCCCCGCCCGCCGCGCAGCTCGCCGGGCCGGCAGCCGAGGGCACGCTCGAACCACTCCGCGTCGGACTGCCAGCGCGCCAGTTGCTCGGCGGTGACGTTGCCGGGTCGGGAGGCGAAGACGTTCAGCAGCACCTTCGACGCGAGCGCCGCACGCCGCACCTCGGCGGCCCGGTCCCGTGCGCCGTCCTCCTCCGGCTCGGGGGTCATCAACCCGTCGAACTCGGCAGCCAGTTCCGGATGCCGTTGCACGACGGAGTCGACGGACGCGTCGGGGTCGAGGAGCGCGGGAGGCAGGCCGATGTCCTCGACCACGGCGAGGCTCGCCGACTCCAGGGCGGCCTGCTCCTCGGGGTCGAAGAGCCGGGCCAGCAGCCGCCAGTAGAGAACCTGCCGCCGGTTGTCGTGCGGGTCGGGAGCGGGGACGTCCCCGCTGGTGGGCCGGGTCATTTCCGCAGCAGCTTCCCGGCGCGCTCGCGCAGCACCGTGACGGCGTCGGTGGCGGCCTTCTCGGCCCGGACCCCGGCCTTGTCGGCCGTCCCCCCGGCCCAGGCCCCGGCATGCACGGCGACGGTCTTCTTCCGCACGGTCCGCTCGACGGCGAGCGGCTGGAGCAGGAACTCCCCGGCATCCCAGCGCAGCAGCCCGAGACAGGCGGACGACGAGGCGACGACCTCCGGGGTGAGCGGCCCGGCGGCCGGCACGCGCTCCGTGTCGACCTCCAGACGGCGCCCGGCGACCTGGAGAACGACCCCATCGGCCCCGCCTTGCCCTTCCACGCCGTGCCCCTCCGTGCCGTTCCCCTCCACGCCGTATCCCTCCACCAGGACGGGCACCGCGATCCGGGCCGGATGCCTGTCCAGCGGCGACACGTCGAACGGGGCGGCGGTGGGCAGGGCCACCCGGGCGGTGACGAAGGCATCGGCGGGCTCACCCGCACGAGCACACGCGTCGTCCCACACCAGATCACCCTCGGCGGTGACCGGCATCGCGTCGAGGTCCATGGAGCGCCCCTCGCTCACGGCGCCGAGCAGGGACATGTGCGGCCGCAGAAGCTGCCACAGACCGGCCCCGACGACCGTGTCGGGCTTCGGCGCGGACACCGAGGCCCGCACCAGCCGCGGCGTACCGCCGTCCGCGGGCTCGAACACCGCGTGCACCTGCGCCTGTACGGCGGTGGCGTGCTCCTGGACGTCGACACCGAGCGGCAGCAACCGCCCGGTCACCTCTCCCATGGCAGGCGCGGAGGCAGCCCCGGGCAACGTCAACAACAGGGCACGCGCCCACAGATCGGCCCAGCGCCGCACCGGAACCCGCTCCAGTGTCGTCCCGGGACAGCAGGCGGCAAGCTCGGCGGCGAACCCGTCGAGCAGCGTGGCGAGCCGGCGCAGCGCCGGGTCGGGCAGCATCGCGGAGACGACGGGCGCGGCCCCGCCCACGAGCTCGTGATCGATACCCTGCCACCCCGCCCGCGCCAGATCACACAACCAACTGCGAGCGGCGACGAGCAAGTTCACCGCGCACTCCTCTCCGGCCACCGAGCTCGCGGAGGCATCGACCACATCCGGCCGACCGACAGCCTCTGCCACCCTGACGACCAGCGCGTCGTGCACAGACCCGAGCAGAGCGGTACGGGCGGCGGCGAGCGCGACGAAGTGCCCCTCGTCACCGGCCCCGGCGGCCGTCTTGTCGGCGGCCTCGGCGACCCGCGAGGCCAGCGGCGTACCGGCGACGGCGTCGGCGATCCCGGCCAGCCCCCCGGCCTGCCCGGGCCGCGGACGGAGCAACCCGCCGACGAGAACCTCGTCGAACCCGTCCACGGCCGTGAGGGCTTCATCAAGCCCGTCGACGGCATCGAAAAGCAGATCGGCACGCATCAGGCAGCCACCGCCCTGGCGGTCGGGAACCACTGCATCTCGGGCAACGGCCCGGTCGTGGCCGCGAGTTCGAGATAGGCGAGATGCCGCAGGAACCGGCTGAACACCTGGGCCGCCGCGGAGGCGTCATCCGACCCGGGCCGAGTGGACGTCATGGCGAGGGTGAGCGACTGCGCATCAAGCTCCCCGTCGCTGACCTCGACCTTCAGACAGCGGCCCACGCGTTCGCCCCCGTACTGGAGCACGGCCTCGCCGACGAGCGCGCGTATGTGGTTGCAGAACGAGCCGCGCGCCCCGCCGCAGGGACGGTTGTTGTTGGTGCTGCACGAGTACGCGTAGGACCCCGCCGCGATCGAGGACACGTACACCCGCCCGATGTCCGACCCACTGGACACCACACCCTGCAACCGCCCGTCGGCCAGCTCCACGAACGGCACCTTGGAAAGCTTCCGCGGCCGCGCGGCCGGCACCACCCGCGCCGTGCTCGACTTCTCCCAGACGGACAACGCACCATCTCCCATGCATGCGAAAGGTGATGTTCACGCCACGTCGGCGGAACGAGATCGAATCTATCGGCGGCCACTGACAACGGCCCCGGATGCCGCCGCGACCTTGACGTTGCGCCGGAACCGGTCGCTACTTGTGCAGTGGACGTTGGGCGGCTGTCCATGTCTGTGTCAGCAGTGAGCGGAGAGGATGGCGCGTGTTCGTCCCCGGTCCCCGATCCAGGCGGTGCAGATGAAGAAGAGACTGTGCGGTGCGGCTGCCGTCCTCGGCGTCCTGGCCACGGTGGGCGCACTGCCGGCACAGGCATCGCCCCCGGCACCACAACCGAAACCGCACACCCTGCCCCTGGGCCCCTCGAACCTGCCCGAGACCCGAACCAGCACGACCCTCCAGCCGGGCGTCACCCTGACCCGCATCGTGCGCGGGAACGCGGCCGACCCGGCCCTCCACTGGACGGTCGAGGTCTCCATCCCCGGCGGCGACACCTCACCGGACCCCGACGCGCCGCCCACCACACTGAAGGACAGGGCGAGCGCCGACGAACTGGCCGCCGAGCTGAAACGGGACGGCTTCCAGGCCCGGGTGGAACAGGTGACGACGCCGAAGACGGCCGACTACGCGGGCGGCACCCTCGGCTGGCGGGTCCGCATCGGAACGTACGACTCACAGGCCGCCGCGACATCCGAACGCGCACGCCTGAGAGCCGCCGGTCACACCGGATCCGCCGTGTACACCGGCTGGGGCGGCGACGCCACGGACCGCGGCCCCTGGCACGTCGACGTGCTCACCATCGACCCGCGCAGATTCCGCGGCAGCCTCGACGCGTCGTACGGCCCGGACCTGGAGAACCGCGAGACGACCAGCGAACTGTCCACGACGGCGGGCGCAACAGCCGCGGTCAACGCCGGCTTCTTCGTCCTCGACCCCAAGGCGGGCGCACCGGGCGACCCGGCAGGCGTGGGCGTGTACGACGGCCGCCTGCTGAGCGAACCGGGGGCCGGACGCCCCGGCCTGGTGATCCACGACAACGGCCGGCGAACGCAGGTCACACGTCTCACCTGGCAGGGCGAGGTCACCGGCCGCGCGACCACCCTCCGCCTCAACGGCGTCAACCGCGTCCCGGGCCTGATCCGGAACTGCGGCGGCACCAAGGGCGACGCCCCCACCGCGCGGCCCCTGCACGACGTAACGTGCACTAACCCCGACGAACTGGTCACCTTCACACCGGACTACGGCCAGCACACGCCCCAGGGCGAAGGCGTGGAGGCCGTACTGGACGCTCACGACCGGGTCGTGGAGCTGCGCTCACCACGAGGCGGAACGCTCCCGCCGGGTGGAAGCTCCATCCAGGCGACCGGCGCCCGAGTCGCCGACCTGACCACCCTCGCACACGTCGGCCACCACCTCCGCGTCACCACCACCCTGCTCGACGAACGCGGCCACCGCGTCGCACCCTCCCCCCACACCGACATCCTCAACGCCGGCCCCGAACTAGTCCGCGACGGACGGCTCCACATCACCCCCGCCACCGACGGCATGGTGCACCCCGGCGACCCGAGCTGGTACTACGGCTGGGTCCACAAGCGCAACCCACGCACGCTGGCCGGAGTGGACGCCGACGGCCGCACCGTCCTCGTCACCGCCGACGGCCGCAGCACGAACTCCCTCGGGCTCAGCATCGGGGAGAGCGCCGAGGTCGCCAAGTCATTCGGCCTGCGCGACGCGGTCAACCTCGACGGCGGCGGCTCGACGACGATGGTGACCAACGGCGACGTGATCAACGCCCCTTCCGACGCCACCGGCGAACGCCCCGTCGGCGACGCCTTGCTGATCACGCCCCGCAGACACGCAAACTGACCCGCAGATTACGCACGAAGCCCCGCACCACAGCGCGACGACCAGCAACCCACCCCAGGGAGCCGCCGTGTCCGCGAACGTGCCAGCCATCTTGATCTCCCTCAGGACCAGGACCCTCCTGGTCCTGTCCGTACTCCTGCCCGTACTCCTGGCCACCGTCACACCGACCGCCCCGGCGCTGGCCGCGGGGGAGACGAGCACCCCCGGCGCCGAAGTCGTCGCCGTGACCCAGGTCGCCGAGCGGCAGGTCGACCTGACGGTACGCTCACCCGCCCTGGGTGGCCGCACGGTGAACGTCCGCCTCCTCACCCCGGACGGCTGGAACCCGCACGACCGACGCCATCGACAGCACTGGCCGACCCTGTGGCTGCTGCACGGCTGCTGCGGCGACTACACGTCCTGGACGAGCAGGACGGATGTGGCGGAGATCGACAGCCTGCGCGACGTCCTGGTCGTCATGCCGGAGGCCGGCTGGAACGGCTGGTACAGCGACTGGTGGAACCACGGCGAGGGCGGCGACCCCGCGTGGGAGACCTTCCACACCGTCGAGCTGCGCCGCCTCCTGGAACGCGACTGGGGCGCCGGCGACAACCGCGTCGTCGCCGGCCTCTCGATGGGTGGCCAGGGCGCCCTCCTGTACGCCGCCCGCCACCCCGGCATGTTCAAGGCGACAGCGGCCTACTCGGGCTCCGCCCACCCCCTCCTGAACGACGAGTCGGTCAGCCGCATCATGGGCTTCTTCGCCGGTCAGAACAACGACCCGCTCCGCGTCTGGGGCGACCCGGTCGCCCAACGCCGGATCTGGGAGGCCCACGACCCCTTCCACCTCGCCAAACGGCTCAGGTCGATCCCGGTCTACCTGTCCTGCGGCGACGGCACCACCGGCCCGCTGGACCCGCCCGGCAGCACCAGCGCCCTGGAGGCCGACTTCAACCGGCAGAACCATGCGCTGGCGGCGGAGCTGAAGAGGGTGGGGGCGAGACACGTGACCACCCACTTCTACGGCCCCGGCACCCACGCCTGGCCGTACTGGGAGCGCGAGCTGCACGCTTCACTCCCCATGCTGCTCAACGCCCTCGGGGTGGAGGGTGACCGCGGCAGGTAGCCGTCGGGCGGGCTTCCTCAGGTTGCGGCCGTCGGCTTTCGACGGCTCAGCTGTAAGGGATCACCAGCAGGGACTTGTCCGTGCCCGTCTGGAGCTTGGAGGCGCCGTTGCCGATGGCGCTCCACACCTCGAGAGGTACCTCTGATGGCAACCGACGGCGAACGCGTCTTCGCCCTGCACGGCCGCAACCTGCACGCGCTGCCCGCGTGACGCAGGCACACGCCGGACGGCCCGCAGGTGGTCGGCGACATGTGATCCGACCACCTGCCACGAACTACCCCGGCGGCGCGCTCAGAGTGGACTCGCACTGCCCGGGATGTTGCCCGGTGGTTTTCGGACCAGTGAGCGCGAGCGCGTCTACGCCGACGCGGGCAGCGCCGGGAACACGACCACCGAGCCGTCCTCGTCGCGGGCGATCTCGACCGCCACGTCTGTCGGGCGGCTGTCGACCACGGGGCCGTCGCTCAACTGGTGGATCCGGTGTGCCGCGCGCATCAGCCGATCGACTTCCGCGTTCGTGAAAACGGGCCGCAGTCCCTGCGGGCGTGCCAGTTCCAGCGTCGACAGGCGGACCAGTACACCGGCGATGCCGGACTCCAATTCGTCGAGGCGCTGCTGGTCGCGCTTGAGGGCGCGGGCGAAGGTCTCGAACAGGTTGCCGGGGTCGGCCTGGGCGTGCTCGACGGCCTGCAGGACGACGACCCGACGCTTCAACGCGATGGCGAGGGTGGCAAGTTCCAGGTGAGCGCGGAAGATGCCGCCGTGATCGTCGATGCCGGGAAACGACTTGGTCAGCGTGCCGAGATCGACGGCCTGGCGCTCGGACAGCTTGTCGAGTGCGGTCTGCCACTTGGCCAGGCGGCGATCGACTGCGCCCAGCGCCGAGTTGATGGCATGCACTGCCGAGTCCAGACCCAGCGAGACTCCGGGCCTGCCCTGGTCGAGCAGGACGGCGGTGGCCTTGTCGATGGCGTCCCGGCAGCCGTCGAGTGTGCTGTGCTCTTGTTCGAGCTCCTGTTCCTGTAGTTGCTCCAGCATTTCCGTGATGTGCTCGATGGCCTGCTGGCGCTTGCCGTCGGCATGTGCGCTCACCCCCACCGCCACGGCCATGAGGACGAGCGGCGCGGCCACGGTGAGCATCGCACTGCCGCCGACCGCCACGCCGGCTGTCGCACCGGCTCCGCCGACCGCGCCCGCCGTTGCCGCTTGACCGACCGGCACGAACGTCGCGGCGCCGGCGATTTTTCCCGAAGAGTCCACGAGCGCGCCACGGATGGCACCGGACGTTCCCTTCGCCGCCATCGAGCGAATACAGCCCTGACCGTACTGGGCGGCGACCTTCGCCGGAATCACCATGCGGTACAGGCCTTCGCCGGCAGTTGTCGCCGTAGCCGACGAGGAACTCCGCGCTGATTGCGTGATGAGCTGGGACAGGTGCTGCGCCAAGGGGCTCGCGGCATCGAGCGGGATGCCTCGGCCGCGGTCGAGCTTGTCGGGCAGCGGATGTACCTCAAGCGTGGCGATCGGCTCGTCGGCCAGGGCAGCCAGTACCCCGCGCAGTTCAGCCAGGCGCTCAGCCGTCATAGGCCCGTCCCCGGTCAATGCGGGCACCCGGACCTCACCGGTCGCCAGCGTCCACACCGGAACGGTTCCCTTGCGGTCGTCAGTCATCGTCTCCCCTTTTTCTCGAGCGACAGCCTACGGTCGGGGTCCGACCGGAAGGGCAGGAACCTCGTGTACACCGGCTAGGTACGAGGCGTCGGCCGCCCTGCCACGGCCCTCACGTTTTCCATCAGCGCGTGCAGCAGCTTCGGTTCACCACCGGCGGTGCGTGCGGCCTCCGCGTACGTCGGCCCGTGCTTGCCGTCCACGTAGCCCTCGCCCCGCGCGACCAGTTCAAGGCGGCGGGCGTTCCAAGCGGGCCAGTCGTCATTGAGGTAGGTGTCGAGGTCGTCCTCGAAGACGGTGTGAGTCGCCTCGCTCGCGGTCGCGGGGCTGGCTTCGGCGGTGGCCCCAGATAACCAAGGATCTTCGTGTTCTTCGCGATGCTGCCCCGAAGGCTCGCCGCCTTCTTCTCGGTGTCCGCGTCGGCTACCTTCCTCGGCCCGGTGTCCGCGTCGAAGACGAGGTGGCAGCGTACGCCGAACCCGGTGAGGATGGCGTGACAGAGGACCAGGTTGTCCTTGCCCTCGGCGTTCACCACGCAGATGCCTTCGGCGCCGAGGCTGAGGCCCCGGCGCTCGGCGAAGGCCAGGAGGAAGCTCTCGTCCGTGGCGCCCTCGACCAGGACGGCGGCGTCGGCGAACAGCGCCTCGGCAAGCTCCTTGACGTACCGCGTTGCCCCTCGCCGTGCGATGGACTTCTCCGGTACGTGGCCGTCGAGGGACTGCCGAAGTTCCGTTTCGGTGAGGGCGCGCAGGCTCACCTCCGGATGCTCGCCGCGGCTGACCCGGTACAGCCTGCGGACCTGCTGGTGGTCGCTCGGGTCGATGAACACCGGGCTGTGCGTCGCGTACATCACCTGTGTCTGGTCCTCGGAGGACGCGACCAGGCTGCGCAGGACCTGTGCGAAGACCCTGGTCTGAGCCGGGTGCTGGAACAGTTCGGGTTCCTCGATCGCAAGGCACAGGGAGCGCGTGCCGTTCTCGGGACGACGGCACTCCGAGAGGTACCTGAGCGCCGCGATGATCAGCGCACGCTGGAATCCGTGCCCCTGGCGACGGACCGGTGTCAGAGCCGCCCCGTCACGGATGCTGACCGCGAAGGCGGTCTTGGCGCGCTTGGGCACCTGGGCCGTCGGGGTGACGACGACGTCCCGACCGGTGGTGAACCGGCCGACTTCCGTGGACAGGGCACCGGACAGCCTTGCGAGCACCGGCTCGTAGATCTCCCTGTGCACCTTCTCGCGGGCCGCCTGAGCGCCCTCGTCGATGGTCGTGAACTGAGCCTCCGCCTCCGAGCGGTCGACCGCGTGCTCGAGGATCCGCCCGACCACGGACGTCTTGTTGTCGTCGGTCTCCTCGTAGGCCCGCAGATCGGCCGAGATGAAGACGAAGTCGATCAGCTTGCCGAGCAGCCCCTGACCGGCGAAGCCGAAGAACTGCGTGCTCTCCACCTCGGCCTCGGCGAGCTGGTCCCGGTTCCTCGCCTCCCAGGACAGCATCTCCGCTTCGGCGGCGTCCCAGCCACGGACGGCGGGCAGGCCGAGTGCCGGGTCCTGGTCGCGCAACGCCTTGTAGGCGGCCGTCTTCTCCCGGCTGCCCGCGCCCTTCCGGATCCGCTCGAAGGGCGGATGGGCCAGGGCCTTGCCCGTGATCCGGTCCTCTCCGTTCTCCCAGGTGCGCCAGATACTCAGGGTTTCCAGACCGTCGGGTGCGTAGTGGCCGAGCGCGTTCCGGTCGGAAGCGGTGAGGCCGTCGAACTCGACCTCCACGCGAATCCGCTTCGTGTCCGCCGCGGAGTGCACGTCCTCCTCGCTGAGGATGCCGCCCTTCTCACCGTTGAAGAACCAGTCCAGCGCACGCAGCACGGTGGACTTGCCGACACCCGTCGGTCCGATGAGTGAGGTGATGGAGTCGAAGGAGACGTCGAGGCTGCGCAGGCAGCAGAAGTTCTCGATGCGAACGCGCTTGATCTTCATGGTCTTCCTGAGGTGTGACGGTGCGGAACATCCGGGGGCGGCGAGGCGCCGACCGACCTCCGGGCATGCAGGTCAGGTACTTCCAACGATGTCCCCTCAGGCACCATCGGAAGCATGAACACTGAACCATGTTGATGAAAGCGGTGTCAATCAAGACATCGCGACCGTGCGGCGATTCCAGGTAACTGCTCGGAGATCGAGTGGGTTAAACGGTGGTGACGCCGGCCTCGGCCAGGAAGGGGCTCGGCACACCTGACCAGGACACGGAGAGGCTGTCCCGCGCGCGCGTGCAGGCCACGAACAGCAGGCAACGCTCGGACATCATGTCCGTCTCGTGCTGCTTGGGGTCCACGTCAGGCGGCGTGAGCGCCTTCGCGAACGGCAGCGCCTCGTCATTGACACCGACGACCGCGACGCAGCGGAACTCCAGCCCCTTGAACGAGTGCATGGTCCCGACCCGTACAGCGCCCCCCTCGCCTGTCGCGGAGTCGCCGGAGGCGTAGCGCAGGGTCACCGCGGGGATGCCCGCGTCCTTCAGGTGCGCCACGGCCTTCGAGCACGTCTTGTTGAACCGGGCGCTCACCCCGATCTCGCCGACATCCACACCCGCGTCCACCCACGCCCGCACCTGGTCGACCAGCGCGTCCAGTTCGGCCTCTTCGCTCACCGCGCCCCGTACGGCGGGTCCGTCGCCGTGGAGGGCGGAACGGTAGCCGAGCAGGGTTTCGTTACGGCCGTCGTCCTCGAGCTGGGCGATCGGTCGGCCGATCAGCAGGGCCGTGGACCAGCGCAGGATTTCCTGCGTACTGCGGTAGTTCTTCCGCAGCTTCACCGACCGCCCCGTCACCCTGATGCCGAGCGACTTGAGTGACACCTTCGAGTCGTAGATGCGCTGATGCGGGTCGCCCGCGATGAACAGGTCGTCCGGGCGGGCCGGAACGGCCGCGCGCAGCAGCCGCCACTGCGCCGGATGCAGGTCCTGCGCCTCGTCCACCACCACGTGCCGGTACGGCGGCCCTTTTACCTCCAGCAGCCGTGCCGCCTCCACGCACGTCTGCAGCCAGGTCCGGCACCCGTCCGCCGCGAGACCGGCCGTGAAACGCTCCACCGTCTCCCAAACCACCGGCCGTTCGGCCGCCGTCAGCCTGCTGCCCCGGCCCCGCCGGTCCGCCGCCTGGTACTCGGCCTGGCTGCCGATGCCTTGCGCCAGGACGACATGCCGGTACTCCTGCGCGAGGAACTGCGCGCTGCCCGTGAAGCCTGTCGTCTTGGCGGCCTTCCCCCAGCGGCTGACCTCCTCGTTGTTCATCAGCGGCCGCAGCGCCACCGCGCCCGGAGCCTCCGCGACGACCCGGCCGGCGAAGCCGTCCACAGTTGAGATGTCGACACGCTCGCGCAGCGCCGGATCGTCCACCAGGGACTCCAGACCCGAACGGAGGGCGTTGACGAGCGCGTTGGTGTACGTCGTCAGCAGGATGCGGTCGCCGTCCCGCAGGTACCTAAGCAGGTGCTTGACCCGATGCAGAGCGACCACGGTCTTGCCGGTGCCCGGCCCGCCCGTGACCTGCGCAGGGCCGGAGTACGACGCCCGGTAGGCCACCTTCCGCTGCGAAGGGTGCAAGAAGACCCGCCAAGCGGCGAAGGGCTTCTCCAGGATGTCCCGCAGCTCCTCGGGAGCCGTCACCAGCGCGATACGTGCCCGAGTGTGCTGGATCGCGGTCTCGTAGTCCCGCGTGTCCACCGGCTGCGTGGACGCATGGAGAGCCGGCGCAACGATGTCCTGCCAGACCTCCTCCACCGTGCAGCCCGAGGCGAGGTACTGCAGCACCTCCCGCTGGTCCTGCGGCAGCAGCGGCGCGAAGACGTCCAACTGCTCTTGGTCGACAAGCGAACGCGCCTGCCGGAGCGTCTCGTCGTCGATGCCGAGCGCCTTCAGATCCCCGTCGGAGAACTTCGCGAACAGCCGTTCCTTCGACGAGCCGTCCGCGACCCGTTCGTAGGCCGGTGTGATCTCGTCCAGGGTCGCCGCGTCCCGGATCTCGACGGCCCGCGTCACCTCGTTGATGCTGGACTTCTGCTTCATCGCCCAGGAGATGGCCTTGTCGTGCTGCATGACCCGCAGCAGGACGAAGGTGTCCCCGGTGGGCGGCGCGAGCACCACACCACGCCAGAATTGGTCGATGCGGATCGTCCGGATCTGCTTGTCCTTCGCCGTCACAAGGCTTTCCAGCTTCAGACCCTGATCCTTGAAGAGCTGGTCGAGAGTGAGCTGGTTGAACTTCTCCCAGGCGTCGAGGACACCCTTCCTGACCGGGGGCTGGAGCTTGGGAAGCTCGGCGAAGAAACCGATGTCGAAGGCGAGCTGCGGCATGCGGAGATCCTAGTGCCCCGGCCGCCCGGGGTGCGGGCAAAGGCCAGGTCAGGCCGACGGACCGGTGCTGTCGCCACCGTCGAGATCCAGACGGATCACCGCCAGGGTCTCGGCCACCTCGGCGGTCATTTCGTCGTTGGGGCCGAACACCACGCACAGGTCCTCGTGCAGCGGCTCCAGGACGTCGAAGGCCTCGGCCGCCCGCTGCTGCGCGAGGAGCAGCATGCCGATGTCACGGCGCAGCTCCACCGCGTTCTCGCTGACGTCCCCGTCGATGGCGCGGACCGTCTCGAGCACGCCGTTCAGCCCGGCCAGCGCCTCGGTCACCCGGCCGAGTTCGCCGCGGCAACGTGCCGCCTGCGCCCGGCATTCCAACGCCTCTTCGCTGTTCGGGCCGCTCACCCGCCCGTAGGCGTCGGCCAGCGCCTCGAACTCCGGCAGCGCGGCCCGGTGGTCACCGGCCAGCTGCCGACTGACCGCCCGCCATGAACGCAACCTCAGCACCGCCTTGCCCTCCGACCCGAGGGACCGTGCGGCCGGCTCGATGAGCTCACCCACCACGTCGGCGGCCTGCGCGTACCGTTCCTCCTCCATCAGGGCCAGATAGTGGGCGTGGACCTCACGGATCTGCTCCCGCAACGCCTCCCGCTCGGCCGCGGGCACGACGGGCGGCGCGTCCGGGTCGACGACAGGGGCGGCGGCCTGCGCCCCGCCCGCGGCACCGGCGCGCGAGCGGGGCGCGTAGGGCCGACGGAAGATCCCCGTCGGGTCGGGCGTCCCGGTGGGGCCTGTCTCCTCCGGCGCGGACTCCTCGCCGGGCCCTGGCAGGAACGGCCGCAGCCGCTCGTACACCTCCTGCACGTCCGCAGGGCGCGCCTCGGGTGCCTTGAGAAGCAGGTGCAGGACGAGCTCCTCCAGGGCCGTCGGTACGTCGCCGCGCAACTGCCGCAGGGGGGTCGGGGCCGCGGTGACATGCTGCGTCATCAGCTGCCACTCGCTGTCCCCGGCGAACAGCGTCTGCCCGCAGAGCAGTTCGTGCAGCACGCAGCCCAGCGCGTACAGGTCGGTGCGCGGCGTGACCCGCGCTCCGCGCACCTGCTCCGGTGCCATGTACTGGTGCGTTCCGATCGGACTGCCCGTCGCGGTCAGCTTGGTGACGTCCGTCTGAAGGATCGCCGCGATGCCGAAGTCCAGCACCTTCACCGTGCCGTCCCGGGCGACGAGGATGTTGCTCGGCTTCAGGTCGCGGTGGACGACGGGCACGTCGTGCGCGTACGAGAGTACGGTCGCCACCTGTGCCGCTACGGCCACCGCCCAGCTGACGGGGAGCGGGTGCTCCGGGTGCGCGTAAGCGGTCAGCGGTACGCCGTCGACCAACTCCATCACCAGGAACAGCTGCTCGTACGACTCATCCAGCACCGCGTCGTACACCTGCGGTACGCCCGGGTGCTGGATCCGGGCGGTGACCCTTGCCTCGCGCCGGAACCGCTTCTCGAACTCCTCCGCCAGGTGCGGTGACGTCACGGCCTGCGGGCGGATCAGCTTCACGGCGACCGGCCGGTCCAGTACGGCGTCGTAACCGCGCCAGACGTCCCCCATACCGCCGTTGTTGAACTGCTCCAGCAGCTCGTAACGCCCCGCGACCCGTCGTACGTCCGGCACCTGGTCCCCGCTCCCGCCCCGTCGAGTGTCCGAAGAGATCAGTCTCGCGGGCGTGCCTGCGTGCGTCCAGCCAGGTCGCCGGGGAGCTACGCGATCAGGTCAGGCCCGGAGCGGCGCACTCCGCCCACACAGTCTTGCCGGGGCCGCCCTCGGCACGGGGCGAGCATCCCCAGCGGTCGGCCAGCGCCTCGACGAGAAGCAGTCCCCGCCCGCCGTCGTCGTCCTCGGGTACGGCGGTGGGGAGGCGCGGTAGGCGCTCGCCCCGCGTGTCGGTGACCTCGATGCGTACCGTGCCGGTGGCCGGGTCGGTGGTGAGCAGGACGTGGAAGTCTCGGCCGGCGACGTGCCCGTGCCGTACGGCGTTCGCGCACAGCTCCGACGCGATGAGCGTGACGACGTCGTGCACGTCGGTGCCGTACGGGATCCCCCAGGCGTCCAGACGATGCGCGCACAGGCGCCGGGCAAGGCGGGCGCCTCGCGGGGTGGAGCTGAAGCACATCGCGAACCTGTACACCGTCAGGGGTGGTTGTGTTGCGGTCATGCACTCACGGTGGTGTTCCGGGGCCTAGCGTGACCAGTGGTGACGCGCTGACGTCGCTTCTTCGTACGCGGTGGCTACGGACGCTGTACGGGGCGGTACTCGACGGCGCTTCTGGGTACGTTCTGTATTCCGCCTTGACACCGGTCTGGAAGTACATGCCTGCTCACAGGGGAACTTGACGCCTGTTCAGGTCGGCTGCTCTTCTGTCACCGTTGTCGGACATGGGGGGCGCTGGTGAGCCAGTCGGATCTGAGGGCGCTGTTCCGCTCGAACGACCGCGAAGTCAAGGCGGTCGACTACTTCGCGGACAGGCGCGACGAGTGGGACTCGGTGGCGCAGAGTCTTGCCCATCTCGTTCGCGAGGTCCGAGCCGACGGCTTCGACGTGCAGGACCTCGAGTCTCCCCGCCGCAACGTACTCACCTTCTACGGCGTCGGTGGCATCGGCAAATCGACCTTGTCCCGGTGCGTGGCGCAGCATTTCACCGGCGAGCTCCCGGTCCAGGGACACTGGCCACCACTGGACGGGGGATTTGGCCCTGTCGTACCGGTGCGCGTGGACCTGTCGCGTGATTCCGGAGTCGATTTCGAGTCACTGGTCTTGGCCGTTCGGCTGGCGGCGGCGGAGATCGGGCAGCCGATGCCGACGTTCGATCTGGCCCTGCAGCGGTACTGGGACCACAATCACCCCGGTGAACCGCTCGAAGAGTACGTCCGCCGCCGAACCCGACTGAGCTCCCTTCCCGGCGCGCGGAACCTGTCGGGCCAGATGCAGTCGGCGTTAGCGGACGTCGCCCAGGCAGTGGCTCTTCCGGGCACGATGGGGCAGGTGGTCGGCCAGGGACTGAGGACAGTCGTCCGGGCGTTGAGGGAACGGCACCACAGGATGAGGGCCCTTGCGGAGTGCAGTCGCTTCGCCGACCTCCTGGAGACCACTCCCGATCAGGACGCGCTCAGCTACTACCCGCATCTTCTCGCGTGGGACCTGGCGTGCCTTCCCGCCAAGCACCGGGCAACCCTGGTCGTGCTGCTCGACACGTTCGAAGACGTGGGGGACCGGGTGCACCGCGACCTGGAACGCCTCGTCCAGCGGATGGTGTGGCTGATGCCGAACGTCCTGTTCATCGTCACGGGCCGCAATCGTCTCCAATGGGACGATCCGCAACTGGAGGGCCAACTCGACTGGGCAGGCCCGGAGTGCTGGCCCCAGCTCGCCGGAGGCGCGACACGCGACCCCCGACAGCACACCGTCGGATATCTGTCCGCCGGAGACTGCGAAACCTACCTGTCCCAACGCCTGACACGCGACGGCCGGCCGATGATGGACGACGCGACACGCCGTCTGATCACGGCGAACTCACACGGACTGCCGCTCTACCTCGACCTGGCGGCGATGCGCTTCCTTGATCTGTACCGCCGCTCGGGCAACGCTCCCTCCGTGCACGACTTCAACCTCGACTTCCCCGCCCTGGTCGCCCGGACCTTCCGCGACCTGCCTCCGGACGTCCGGCGCGTCGTGCGGTCCGTCAGCCTCCTGGACACCTTCTCCGTACCGCTCGCCTCGGCGACCGCCGGTTTCGACCACGATGCTCCGGCCCAGAACCTGGTGGACAGGCCGTTCGTCGACCATGATCCCGGCGCGCCCTGGCCCTATCGCCTGCACGCCTTGGTCCGGGACGCGGTGCGGGAGGCGGACTCGACCAGCGACGACCGGTGGACGAGTGCCGACTGGCAGCGTGCCGCGCAACGCGCCTTCGACGCCCTCGGTCAAGAGGACAAGTCCCACCGCGCACGCCTGGTCTCGGCGCTCCGCCAAGGCCTCGCCCTGTCCCACCAGTTCGACCTGCCGCTCGGCTGGCTGGAGGACGCCGCGTTCCAGTACGTCGACGACTTCGTCTGGGAACCCATCGAGCCGCCCGCGGCCCTCCTGGACGGCGCCTCTCCCACTCGGGCCCAAGCACTCGCCACGACTCTCTCCGCCATCGCCCAGCGCCAGCGCCGGCACCGCGGCATCACCGCGCGGCAACTCCAAGACGTCCTGCGGGCCGGTGTCCTGCCACTGAGTCTGGAAGAGCTGCCGCGCTACTTCCTGGCCGAGTGCGACCGCGACCTCGGTAACTTCCAGGAATCCCTCAACGGCATGCAGCGCGTCGCCGACCTGGGAGGCCGCCTCGCTGCGACCGCCCGCCGCGGGCTGATCCACCTGGCCCGCCGAATCGGTGACTTCCCGCAGGCCAAGGAGGCGGCACTTCACCTGGGAACAGAGGGCCGACAGGACCGCGTCCTCGGCGACCTGTGGTGGCCGCAGGGATCCATCGCCTTGGCATGCTCCGCATACGCGGCCGGCCGCGACCAGGCACTGGCCACTGGGCAAGTCGGCGAAGCCGCCCTGTCACAGGCCTGCCTGGCCTTCGCCGCGGCGTTCCAGGACCGTCCGCGAGCAGCCGAGCAGATCGCCCGGGCCGAGGAACTCCTCGCGGGCGTGTCGATCCGGTGGGCCGATACCCAGACCCGCATCGCCGCACTGGTGAGGGACGCGGGCATCGTGCCCGACCTGCCGGCGCGCGCCGAGGCTGTGGCGGCGGAGGCCGTGGAGGCGGGGCTGACGTCGTCCGTCGCCTACATCCGTTTCGCGGAATGCCTGCACGCCCTGGTGGCCGGCTCCCCGGAGGCGCTCGCCCAGGCCCGTGAGCGCCTGATGGAGGACTGCGTCAACGGCGTCGAGTTCGCGTACCTCGCCGAGCTGACCTATCTGATGGCGGACGAGGAACCGCCCGTCGGCCTTCCCCGCGCCGAGTGGCTGGACACCGCTGCTCAGGTCCGGGCACGCTGGGTCGGCCTCGTCGAGGACCGCCGACAGGAGTCGGCAGCACAGCAAGGAGCCTGAACCAGGTGGCGCACTACACCACAGCCGACCAGATCGCCCTCGCCGCCGTTGCCGACAGGTACGGACTGACGGGCCCGTCCCTCACCCCGCTCTCCGGCGGCGCCGCGAACTCCAGCTTCCGGCTCGCCTGCGGCGAGGGCGAGTACGTACTGACCTCCCTCGACAACCACGACGAGGTCACCGCGACCACGCTCGCCCGACATACCCGAGCCCTCCACCGGCTCGGCCTGCCGACCAGCGAGGTCGTCCCCGCCACGGACGGCTCACTCGTCGTCCCGCTCTGCGACCGCCTCCTCGTCCTGAAGAAGTGGATCGCCGGAGCCGTCGAGCAGCCCCTGCCCCTCGCTCTCCTCCCAGAGGCCGGCAGCCTCCTCGCCCGCCTCCATGCCCTCGCCCCCGACGCCGAGGACTTGGACGACGTCCCGGTCGCCGCCCGCCGCCTGCCCCCGGAGCACCTCGCCGCGATCTCCGGATTCGCGGACCAGAAATTCGCCCAGTGGCTGACGTCCCGGCTCGACCGCGTCCGCAGCGCCGAGGCCGACAGCCACCGCGTGCCCTGCCTGATCCACGGAGACCTCTTCGACGACAACGTCATCGTCCGCGAGGACGGCGGCCTGTCCGTCCTGGACTGGGAGACGATCTCTCTGGACGACCCCCTGCTCGACCTCGGCATGGCAGCCGTCGGCCTCGCCCAGGACGAAGCCGGCCTCCTCGAAACCGAGCGCCTCCACGCCCTCCTCGACGGCTACGAGAAGACACGCCCCCTCACGACAGTGGACCGGGCGATCCTCCCTCTGGAGATCGAGCACGCGGCGCTGATCATCGCCTTCCACCGCTACTACCGCCACAACGTCCGGTTCCCGAACCCGGAGAGGGCGACGTATCACCGGGCGATGGTGCGGTTCACGGAGTCGATCAGGGTTCGCGTGTGAGGCTCTTGCCCGCGCCTCCCACCGGAGGGTGATCGGGTCACGAGTGCCACTCACGGTGGTGAGTTTGTGGCCTAGCGTGACCGGGGCGAGGTACGCAGGTGAGGGACGGCAGGGCGGTGACCGTGGTGAGCGACGAGGAAGCGGCGCAGCGGCAGCAGCGGCCGGAGGACGAGCCGGGGACGGGCGTGGTGACCGCGTTCGGGCGGCAGCTGAAGCTGCTGCGGGTGCGGGCGGGACTGGAGCGGGCCGAGTTCGGGAAGCGGCTGGGGTACTCGGCGGACACAGTGGCGTCCATCGAGCAGGGGAGGCGGATTCCGCAGGCCCGGTTCATCGAGAAGGCGGATGAGGTGCTGGGGGCGGGTGGCGTTCTCACGGCGCTGAAGGAGGAGGTGGGGCGGGCTCAGTATCCGGCGTTCTTCCGGGACATGGCTCGACTGGAGGCCCGGGCCACAGCCCTGAATGTGTACGCGGTGTATGCCGTACCGGGTCTGCTGCAGACGGCGGACTACGCACGTGCCGTCTTCCATATGCAGCGACCGTTGCTGGAGGACGACGTGATCGAGCAGCGGCTCGAGGCACGCATGGTGCGCCAGGAGATCTTCTGCCGACGCCCTGCGCCCCTGTTGAGCTTCGTGATCGAGGAGGCAGTGTTGCGCCGGCCGATTGGTGGCCCAAGAGTCATGCGGGAGACTTTGGAGCAGATCCTCGTCACCGGCCAGTCCAGGAACGTGGAGGTGCAGGTCATGCCGATCGCACGAGAGGACAACGCCGCGTTGAGCGGCCCCTTCTCGTTGATCGACGTCGACAAGGGACAGCGCCTTGCGTACGCGGAAGTACAGGATCACAGTCGTCTCTACACCGATGCCGCGTACGTGCGCACGCTTGAAGCGCGCTATGGCATCCTCCGATCACAGGCGCTGACACCAAGCGAGTCAGTGGCGTTCATCGAGCAACTGATGGGAGACACATGAGCGTGCAGCACAGCAAGGCGGCTGTGCCCGAGGCCGCTTGGATCAAGAGCAGCTACAGCACAGGCAACGGTGGTGAGTGCGTCGAGGCCGCCGCAGTTTCCGGGGCCGTCCTCGTCAGAGACTCGAAGCAGCCCGCAGTGGCCCAGCTCGCGTTCGGCCCGGAGGCCTGGAGCGGCTTCGTGCGCATGGCCGCCGAGCGCTGAACCGGCGCGTACGACGGAGCGGGGGGGGGGGGGGGGGGGGCGCCCCCCCCCCCCCCCCCCCCCCCCCCCCCCCTCCCTCCCCCCCCCCCCCCCCCCCCCCCCCCCCCCCCCCCCCAACCCCCCCCCCCCCCCCCCCCCCCCCCCCCCCCCCCCCCCCCCCCCCCCCCCCCCT
>NZ_JBHJRX010000004.1:181941-208396 GCF_042268605.1 Streptomyces sp. NPDC056296
GGTTGGTGAGAGGGGTGGCGGTCCGGAACATGGCGGCGGGGGGGGGGGGGGGTTTGGGTGTAAGAGGACGTTTCTCCCTTTGTTTTTTGCTCCCTCCCCCCCCCCCCCCCCGCTCGCGTCAGATGTCCTCCAGCCCTTCCTCCCGGCGGATCATCCGCCAGGCCGCGCGGCGTGCGCTGCGGTCGAGGTTGGACTTGAAGTCCCGGTCGGTACCGAAGTACCGCTTGCCGAGCGTGTCGATCGTGGAGACATGATCCATCATGTTCTCCTCGAACTTCTTGTCGAAGACGATGCCGAAGTTCTCTTCGTCGTTGACAACGGCGGCGGCCCGGACCTTCGGGTCGTCCTTCGTCGCGTTGAAGGCCGGGAGGACGTCTTCCTCGGTGAACTCTGTGCCGAACTTGGCGTTGAACTTCTCGATCAGCTCGGACAGCAGTGACTTCTCGGCGTCCGTGGCACCGCCCACCCCATCCCCGAACCCCTTGAGCTCGGCGGCACCCTCGGGGTTGAGGGACACGTCGTGCTCGCCGGTCTTCTCGACGCGCAGGTGGCTGAGGTCCACCTCGCCTATGTCGACACCGCCGTCCGCGAGCCGGGGGAGTCGGTTGAGCAGGTACCGCCCGTACAGGTACAGGCGCTCCAACTCGGCGTCGCGGTACCGCACGATCTGCGCGAGGAAGCCGTACTTGCGGACGTAGTCGTTTAGGTTGGCGCGGAACTCCTCGGCTACCTCGACGTCGTCCTCCTCCTCGCTCTCCAGGAAGGTGGTGAAGCGGGTGACGGCGGGGGAGAGGAGCCGGTACAGCTCGGCGTGCAGTTTTTCCCACTTGGACTGCGAGCCGCCCGCCTTCTCCTGCGCCTCGAAGTACGCGGCGACGAACTCGTCCATGTCCTGCTCCGAGATGATCGGCGCGGACATGACGCGGCTCTGGGCCGTGTAGAGGAGGTTCGGGTCGGAGGGCAGGGTGTGCGCCTCCTCGAAGTACGGGCGGAACGCGTCCTGGATGTCCTCGGCCTCGTTGACGAAGTCCAGGACGGCGAGGTCGGCCTGGGACTTGCGCTCGGCGGTGCGGTTGAGGCGGGAGAGGGTCTGCACGGCGGCGATGCCGGTCAGCGTCTTGTTGACGTACATGGTAGTGAGCAGCGGCTGGTCGAAGCCGGTCTGGTACTTCTCGGCGACGACCAGGATCCGGTGCTCCTGCTGCCCCTTGCCGCCGGCCTTCACGGCCTTGTCGTCGGCGCGGGTGTAGGCGAAGGCCTTGGGCAGCGCGCCCTCGGAGAGGCCGCCGTTCTCCTTGACCTCGGTGGTCTCGTCACCGTCGATGGTGAGGGAACCGGAGAAGGCGACCAGGACACCGAGGTCGGGGTACTTGGTGTCGTACTCGCGGTCGGCGATGTAGCTCCGGATGGCGCGGGCCATCTGCACGGCGGAGTGTCGGGACGCCGTGACCACCATGGCCTTGGCCCGGCCGCCGAGCCGGCCGCGGGTGTGGGCGAGGAAGTGCTCGACGATCACCGTGGCGTGCTGGGACACGGTGTGTTCGTGCATGAGGGCGAACCGGGCGAGATGGCTGTTCGCCTTGGAGGGGTCGACCTCCTTCTCGTCGCGGTTGAGGTTCGCGAGCTTCCAGTAGGTGTTGTAGGTGACGTAGTTGCGCAGTGGGTCGAGGATGAAGCCTTCCTCGATGGCCTGGCGCATGGAGTAGGTGTGAATGGGGCGGTAGACGGTCTTGCCGTTCTCCACGCCTTCCGTGCCGAAGAGTTGGAGTGTCTTGGACTTGGGGGTGGCGGTGAACGCGAAGTAGGAGAGGTTGGCGGCGTGCGAGCGCTCGACCGCCTTCGCCTTCAGCTTGTCGTCCACGGTGACCGTGGTCGCGCCCTCGTCGTCCGCGTCGGCGTCCAGGCCGAGGTCGCGCAGGGCCGACTTCACGGCGGTGGCGGCGTCGCCGGACTGGGAGGAGTGCGCCTCGTCGACGATGATCGCGAAGCGGGTGCCCTTGATCTCGGTCGGGTTGCGCTTGATGTAGTCCAGTAGCGCCGGGAACGAGTGCAGGGTGACCGTGACGATCTTGCCGGTGTCCCGGGAGAGGGCACGAGCGAGCTGTTCGCTCTTCGCGCCGTGCTTCTCGTCGACCTTCACGACCAGGCCGTCGGTCTGGCTGAAGCTGCCGACCGTCTCCCGGAGCTGGGCGTCCAGGTTGCGGCGGTCCGTGATGACGATGACCTTGTCGAAGACGGGCTCGCCGGGCTTGATGCGGCCCTCGGCCAGGGCGTCGGGTCGGAGAACGGCCGGGTCCGTGCGGGCGTGCAGATCGCTGAGGCGGTGGGCCAGCCAGCCGATGGTGTTCGACTTGCCGGAGCCGGCGGAGGCCATGACCAGGTAGTTCTGGCCGGCACCGTGGACGGAGGCGTGCGCGGTGAGCTTCCGGACCACGTCCCACTGATGGAAACGGGGGAAGATTGTCTTCTTGGTGACGCCGCCGCCGGGCGTCTTCTCCTTCTGCTGGTGCACGAAGCGCTGAAGGAGGTCCAGCCAGTTGTCCCGCTGCCAGACCTCCTCCCAGAGGTAGGAGGTGGCGTACTTGCCGTGCGCGGTGGGCGCCGGGTTGCCGGCGCCGCCGGGCTGACCGGGGCCGTTCGAACCGGTGTTGAACGGCAGGAACTGGGTGCTCTTGCCGCGCAGCTGCGTGGTGACGAAGACCAGGTCGGGGTCGACGGCGAAGTTCGCGATGACGCGCCGCGTGAAAATCAGCTCGGTGGGGTCCCGGTCGGTGCGGTACTGCTCCTTGGCCTGCTCGACGCCCTGGCCGGTGAGCGGGTTCTTCAGCTCGGCTGTGGCGACGGGGATGCCGTTGAGAAACAGGGCGAGGTCGAGGCGGTGGCCCCAGTCGGCCTGCTTGGTGGCGTAGGGCAGCTCGCGGACGACGGTGAGGCGGTTGGCCCGGTAGCCGTCGAGGACGGAGTCGGCAGAGATGAGGTTCGGCTTGAAGTAGGCGACGCGGAGACGGACCCCGCGGTCCTTCACGCCGTTGCGGAGGACCTGGAGCAGCCCGTCATCGGCGACGGCCTGGTCGAGTCGCTGTGCGAACCCGCGCTGCGCCTCGTTGGGGTTGCCGCCGTAGACGGTGAGCAGTTCGTTCCACTCGTCGGGCTGGGTGGCGCCGATGAAGGTGAACAGCTCGTTGGTGTCCAGACCGAGGTCGGCCTGGTAGTCCTCAGGGTTCGCCTCCCGCCAGCCTCGCTCGCAGAGGGCGGCGACGATGGCGGAACTGAAGGAGGATTCGTCGTGCACGGGGCTCATGCGGAGACTCCTTCGGTCACGTTGCTGCCACTGGCGGTAGATACGTCGAACTGGCCGGTCACGGCGGCGGTGATGAGGGCCGAGCGTCGTTCGGCCAGCAGGCTGTTAGAGCGCCGGATCGCATCCTGGAGCTTTCGGCCCGGGCCGATCTTCCGTTGCACGGTGGTCACGATGGCTTCTTGCTCGTCCAGAGGGGGAACAGGGGTGCTCAGGGCCAGGAACGATTCCGGGTACAAGCGGAGGCGTGAGGTCCAAACTCCCTTGGAGTAACGGGTCATCTCCGTGACGTACTCGGGAGTCCTGAAGAGCAGGTCGAAATACTCGGGCAGCGTGTCCTGCGACGTGAAGCGGTAGACACCGTATGCCGGGCTGACGATGCCCTCGTGTCGGGACACTCCAAGCGCCCCCATCCAGGCCCAGAGCGTGTTGATGACGAGGTCTCCTGGCCGGCACTTCTTGTATCCGACCAGCGACTCGGCCTGAAACATGTAAACGGTCTTCTCACGTCGTGGCGTGACACCTGTGAGATGAGAAACCGTCAGAAGTTCCTCACTGCCGTGCTGCGAGGGGTCGTTGACCTCGCACATGAAAGTCTTGTTCCGCTTGATCGCCCAATGGGCCGGGATCGAGCCGAGGGGGCCGATTCCGCTGTCCTTGAAATCAGTTTGTGCGTTTGTCCCTCGAAGGCAGTGCTGGCTGATCAAAGCAATGCGACGCTCGTCGATGAGAGAGGAGGCTTGTTCCTTCGCAGCGACGAGCGTGTCGATACGCTTGGTCTCGGCGTCGAGGTAGTCGGCGATGCGGCGCTGTTCCTCCTTCGCGGGGAAGGCCCAACGGGAGGCGAAGAATGCTCCAGTATCGAGGTTCTGGATGCCGGTAGTCTGTTTGATCGCGACCTGGGTCACTCCTTGCCCATAAGCTGCAGCGAACACATAGGTTAGAAATCTAGAGTCGACGTCAGCAGACGGCTTGATGCGCGCACAGAAGTTGGAACACACTGCTGTGTCAGTTTCGGTGAACAGGGCGGCCATTCCTACAGGCTGCTTCTCGCCGCCACCGGACTTCTCCAGGACAAGGTCACCGGGACGCAGAACGTGCTGACGGAGTGACGAGGGTTCCACATAGCGCAATGGCGCGTTCGAGAGGCCTGCGCGACGACCCACGCGATCGAAGTCTGCGGCACGGATGCAGCGGACGTTGTTGCCATTCTCGACCGGGTCACTGCCCCAGATGCCGTTGGCTGAAGAGGAAATGAGATCTTTCAGGCGCCCACGAGTCCAGTGAGCGGGTGCTGAGCTAAGCCACTGATCTGCACTGGTCATTCCGTGACCTCCCCCAGCAAGTCTTGGATTTCTGCCTCCAGCGCCTTCAACTCCGCGTCGATCTCCGCCAACGGCCGCGGCGGCTCGTACACGTAGAAGTGCCGCGTGAACGGGATCTCGTACCCGATCTTCGTCTTGCTGTGGTCGATCCACGCATCTGGTACGTGCGGGTGGACCTCCCGCACCAGGTACTCCTCCACGTCCTCACCCAGCGGCACGTTCTCGTAGTCCCGCAGCTCCCCGTCCGGCTCGGGCTGCCCCTTGATGAGCTGCACCTCGCCCTCCGGGTCCCGCACCCCGATGACCTCGCGCAGCGCCTTGTTGAACGGCGCCCCCGTGGGCCACGTTCCGCCGGCCTGGACCACCGCGTCCTTCAACGCGAGCCATGCCTCCTGCTTGGTGCCCCAGCTCGACCCCATCAGGGATTTGAAGGCATCCGCCAGGGCCGGGGCCTGCGGCAGCTTCTGGATCGGCTTGGACGCCTCCAGTGCCGCCAGCGTCTCCTCCGTGGTCTCGAACCGCAGCTTCAGCGGGCGCTCGACCGTGATCCGCTGGTAGCCGAAGTCCTCGTTGCGGAAGACCTTCACCTTGCCGTGCATCGGGTGTTCCGCGTCCCCCACCACGGCCAGCGCCTCGCCGTACAGCTTGACCACCGTCGCGATGTGGTCCGCGCCCAGCTGCTTGCGCTTGTCGCCGAGCGACTTCCGCATCTTCTGCCACTGGTCGCGCGCGTCCAGCAGTACGACCTTGCCTTTGTGGTCCGGGCTCTTCCTGTTCGTCAGGATCCAGAAGTACGTCGAGATGCCGGTGTTGTAGAAGAGCTGGTCCGGCAGGGCGACGATGCCCTCCAGCCAGTCGTTCTCCAGGATCCAGCGGCGGATCTCCGACTCGCCCGAGCCGGCCGCGCCCGTGAACAGCGGCGAGCCGTTGAAGACGATCGCCAGGCGCGATCCGCCCCCGCCGTTCACATCCACCGGCTTCATCTTGGAGATCATGTGCTGGAGGAACAGCAGCGAGCCGTCGTTGATGCGCGGCAGCCCCGCGCCGAAGCGGCCGGCCTCGCCGAGCGCCTTGTGCTCGTGCTCGACTTCGTCCTTGACCTTCTTCCACTCCACGCCGAACGGTGGGTTTGCCAGCATGTAGTCGAAGGTCTTGCGGTTGTGGCCGTCGTCGGAGAAGGAGTTGCCGAAGGCGATGTTCTCCGGGTCCTGGCCCTTGATCATGAGGTCGGACCGGCAGATCGCCCACGACTCGGGATTCAACTCCTGCCCGTACACCTCCACCGTGGCGTCCTTGTTGAACTCGGTGATCAGGTCGTCCATCGCCGAGAGCATGCCGCCCGTGCCACAGGCCGGGTCGAGGACCGTACGCACCGCGCCCGGAAGCTGGAGCGCGTCGCCGTCCGGGAGGACCAGCAGCCGCACCATGAGCTGAATGACCTCACGCGGCGTGAAGTGCTCACCGGCCGTCTCGTTGGACTGCTCGGCGAAGCGGCGGATTAGCTCCTCGAAGATGTAGCCCATGTTGTGGTTGGGCACGATCTCGGGGCGCAGGTCCAGGTCCGTGAACTTGCCGATGACCTTGTAGAGCAGTCCGGCACTGTCCAGCCGCTTGATCTGCTGCGCGAACTCGAAGCGGTCCAGCACGCCGCGCGCGTTGTCCGAAAAGGCGCCCACGTAGACCATGAGGTTCTGCGCCGCGTTCTGCGGGTCCGCCGCGATCTTCTTCAGGGTCAGGCGCGACCGGTTGTAGAAGGAGTGCCCCGAGGCCCGCCGCAGGAAGCGGTCCGGGTCGATGCCGCTGTCCTTGTGCTGTTCCGCGATCTCCGCGACCTTCTCGCGGGTCGGCTTCAGCACGCACTCCAGTCGCCGCAGCACCGTGAACGGCAGGATGACCTTGCCGTAATCGGACTGCTTGTAGTCCCCCCGCAGGAGGTCGGCGACGGACCACGCGTGGTTCGCCAACTCCGTGTGCTTACTGCTGTTCAACTGGATCCCCGGATTCCTTCTGAAATGTCCCAACCCCACCGCCCGAGCCGAGCCGCCCTGAGCGGCCGCCCGGAGCGGTCTGCCAATTGTGGTCTATGTGTGAAGGCCTGCGTGCCGAATGGGGCGAATCGCCACCTGGCCGCGTACCTCCGGCCAACTGACTCAGCCGTCTCCCGGCGACGGCAGCAACTGTCCGCCAGTGAGCCCGGCTACCAGCAATCGCGCCGTCTCCTCCGCCAACCGCGTCGCCCGCCGAGCCTCCGCCCGGAGTCCGTGAACGTGCCGGAACGCCTCCCCGTACCGCCGCTGCTCCTCCAGTGGCAGCAGCGGCACGCGCAGCCGGCCCGGGTTGACGGTAAGGGTCGTGCTGCCCGTCGACGCACCCGCGATGTTCTCCTCCGCCCCCAGGAACCCGGCGAGGAACCAGGCGTCCAGGCGTGCCGGGTCCGGGCGGAAGAGGTGGACGTGCGGGCCGGGCAGAGCGCCGGCGTCTCCCTCGCCCGCGACCCGGGCCATGGCGCCTTCCACGCTCGCGACCGCACGTACGAGGACGTCCCCCACGGCGATCACGGGCGACGTGTCGTCGTACAGCTCCGTCGGCTCTCCCGTGGGCCCCGACCCGGTCGCGATGTCCGAGCCGGTGAGTACCGCCCGTGCCCCCTGGAGCCCGCTCTCACCGCTTACGGCGTGTGCCCGTGTGCGCGCGCTGTCCGGTACGGGGCGGAGCAGAGTGAGTGCTCCACCCCGCGAGAGGTCGGAGGCCGTCGCAGTCCGCCACTCCCGGGCGTCGGCGCCCGCGGCGCTCCACCCTTCGCGACCGGCCGTCCGCGCGAGGGCCTTCGCGGCCTTCACCAGGCCCTCTCGTGTGGCATCCACCTCGGCCGACAACTTCGCTGGATCGACCTCCGCCCGTGACGCCCGCACGAGCCGCGCGGGGGTCAGGTCCACCACGTCGTCCAACAGGTCCACCACGCCGACCGCGTGCGCGACACCCGGCTCGCCCTCAAACGCGTCCGGGGCCGCCGTGAACGCCTCCCACGCTTCCAACGCCCGTGCCGTGACCGCCGCCCAGTCCACGGACGCCGACCGGCCGGCACCCCGCGTCCGCGTCGGCGCGGTCGTCCCACCGCGCCCGGCCGCCATCGCCGACGCTTCCGCTGTCGTGTCTACGAACAGCACGGACTTGCGCTCCGCGCCCTCAGGCTCGGGGCGCTGCAACACCCACGCCTGAAGGCCCACGTGCAGCGGCAACGACGCGCCGACCGGCAGCGCGATCACCGCGCGCAGCGCTCCGCTCCGTACCAGCTCCGCGCGTACGCGCCGTCCCGACGCTCGCCCGGCCGTGGCCGGGGGCAGCAGCAGGACCGCGTAGCCGCCGGGCACTAGGTGGGCGAGCGCGTGCTGTACCCAGGCCAGTTCCGACTCCGCCCGGGCCGGGACGCCGTATGCCCAACGCGGGTCATAGGCCAGTTCGTCGTGGCCCCAGTCCCGGATTCCGTAGGGCGGGTTGGACAGTACGGCGTCGGCGAGCAGGTCCGGGAAGGCGTCCGCGCGGAGACTGTCCCCGGTGCGGACGGTGACCGTGGCATCCGGTGCGGTCAGCATCAGGCTGACGGCGCTGCGGCGGGCCTGAACGGGCAACACGTCCTGGCCGTACAACTCGCGAGCGCCGTGCCGGGAGGCAGCCGCGAGGAGGGAACCGCTGCCGCAGGCCGGGTCGAGGACGCTGGACGCAGTGCCCGGGACCAACCGGGCGATGAGGTCCGAGAGCGGCTCGGGGGTCCGGTAGGCGCCGCTCGCCGCACTGTCCTCCAGCTCCCACTCCGCGAGGACGCCCAGTGTGGCCTGGCCGCCTGACTCGCGTACACACGCGTACAGCGCGCGGAGGACCGGCGCGTCCTTGGCCGTAAAGCAGGCGGCACCGTCACCCGTTCCCGGGACGGCCTCGGCGACGGCCGCTCTGTCGCGCTCGGTCTCGGAAGCGAGGTCCGCGTCGGACAGGCCGGCGGTCGCCGCCAGCTCGGCGGGGGAGCGGCGGGCCGCTGCCAGGACGAGGAGCAGCAGCTCGGCGGAGTCGCCAGCGGCACCGCTGCCGGTACGTCCGTGCAGGCGCAGCATCGTCCGGAGTTCCTCCGCCGGACTCGCGGCGGAGGCGTGACCGCGCGCGGTCAGCCATGCGCGCACCGCCTCCAGGTCGTACAGCGGGCTGCTCTCCGTGCCGCCGGAGGGCTCGGGGAAGTCGTCGTGCCGGCGGCGCCAGTTGCTGACGGTGGCGCGCGTGACTCCGGCGATGCGGGAAATCTCGGCTGCCGTCACCTGCGCGGTGGGCTGCTGGGGCATGGCGGTTCCTGGACCTCTCGGTAGCTGACAGTCAACAACCTACAGCACGCGTCAAGCCCGTCAAGGCGATTGACAACGCTTTCGTTCTACTGTTTATCTGGTCGCGCTTCCGGCGTGGATGGTGTCGACACCGCCGCGCCCACCCAACCGCTTCAGATGCCACGCAGGCATCTTCAGGGGGAGACCCATGCATCTGACCATGCCGACCGCCGTCGTCGAGGGCACCCAGCTCACCGTCATGCCGTTCCGCGACGACGCCGTCGTGGGGACGATGGCGGTGCCCGCACTCGTCCAGCTGGTGCCCTCGCCCCGCGCCGAGGAGGACCCACGCAAGCTGAAGGCGGCGTCGGGCCTGGTGCGTCGGCACGCCGAACTGCGCGCCACCGTGCAGCGCACGCTGAAGTCCTCGCAGAAGGGCAAGAACGTCCGCCCGTACGCCGAGTACATCGCCGCCGGTATCAAGGGCGAGCTCGGGGCCGCCTGGTCCACGCCGCCGATCACCCTGTGGCACGCCGGACCGCTCGCAGCGCTCAGCGAGGAACTCGTTTTCGGCACCGGTCTGCGTACCTTGACCGTCGCCCCGGGCACGATGGTCATCGCCATCGACGGCGAGACCCAGACCACGGCCTGGCACGACCTCTACGACGACCCGGAGGCGTACGGACTGACGTATTCGCAGCTCTCGCGCGTACGCATCCCCTTCGAGCTCTACGTCGACCTGGCCCCGGCGGACGCGCGGCAGATCTTCTACGACCGCAACGTGCAGGGCGTCGCCGTGGCGAAGAACCTCGCCATGTCCATGGACCAGCGGGACTTC
The DNA here is from genome assembly GCF_042268605.1 of Streptomyces sp. NPDC056296. Taxonomy (NCBI): domain Bacteria; kingdom Bacillati; phylum Actinomycetota; class Actinomycetes; order Kitasatosporales; family Streptomycetaceae; genus Streptomyces; species Streptomyces sp. NPDC056296. The sequence goes on from NZ_JBHJRX010000004.1 coordinate 191,710, forward strand.
GGTACCCGCCTCGCCCATCTGGTCGCCGACTCCGTACGGATCGACGTCGACGGCCAGCGGTTGCCGTTCGCCCGGCTCGTGAACGTCAGCAAGCGGCAGCTGTCCGCTGGTGACCGCGAGGTCGTCACCCTCTCCGCGTTGCGCGCACTCGTCGTCACCACCCTCTACGGACGGGGCGGGCTCGCACGTTCCGCCGAGTCCGTGCACGAGGACGAGTTGCCGGCGGGGGCCCGCCCCGAGCAGGTGGAGGCTGCCGTCGTACCCATTCTCGGCGACTTGATCGTCCGTCACGCCCGCGAGTTCGCGGAGCGCGGCGCCATCACCGCTCCGGCAGTCCTGGCGGGGCTCGGTATCGCCGTACACCCCACCATGCCCTGGAGCGAGTCGGGGGCCGTGTTCCGCATGGACGACCTGCTCCGGCTCCTCGACGGTATCCGCTGGGAGCGCGAGGCGAAGTACTGGGACGGCGTCGCCGCCAAGACCGGGACCTCCGGCCGCCTCAACTTCAGCGGAGGCGTCAAGGACTCCGGCGGTCGCGTCGCCGACGCGATCCTCTACCCGGCGACCGAGGCGGGGCGCCAGATCCGCGGCCTCTGAGCCGCATCGACCGCCTACCTCGCCCGCTGCCTGCGAGTGGAACCGACAGCACGAACTCCAGAGCGCCGGTGCGGAACGACCCGCCTGTGCGCAGAGGAAACGGAGCGAAACATGACCGACCACAAGCCCAACCCGGGCCTCGGTTCCGACAACGGCCACACTACTCAGCCGACCACCGGACCGTACGGCGGCGGACGGCCGCCCTTCCCGCCGATGCCACCGCACACCCCGGCTGTGCAGCCCGATTCCCGCAACCGGGCGTGGCTGAAGTACGGCGCCGTCGCCCTCGTCTCCCTGCTCGTCGGAGTGGGCATGGGTGCGAGCGGCGACACGGGCAACGAGGCCGAGGCGGCCGCAGACGCGAAGGCCGGCCCCCGCCCCACGGCCACCGTCACGGAGACGGTGCCGGCCGCCGAGGCCGAACCCGCGCCCACGGTGACCGAGACCGTGACGGTGACCGCCAAGCCGAAGAAGACCAAGGAGCCGGGGCCGGCGGCCACCTTCTCGGGCGACGGCGAATACCTCGTCGGAGAGGACATCAAGGCCGGTACGTACAAGACGGCCGGGCCCGAGGACGAGTGGGGCTGCTACTGGGAGCGGGCCAAGGATGCCAGCGGCGAGTTCGGCTCGATCATCGCCAACAACAACCTTCAGGGCACCGGCCGGGTGCCCCTCAACAAGGGCGAGTACTTCAAGACCAACCGGTGCCAGGAATGGAAGCGGGTCGGCTGACGGGAATCGGTTCGAGATGCTTTTCGTGCAATGGGCGGCCATCGATACGGCAACAGTGATTGACTGGGCTTTCATTCACACGCTTCTCGACTGTGGCTTGCAGGGGTGAGGACGGTGCGCCTCCGCCGCGTCGTCCGGGGGCCGGGCCCAAGGCGACGCGCCAGCTTCCTCCTTGGTGCTTCAACAACTTCGAAGAGATCAACGATGACTGCGGGCGGTGCCGGGAGGCGTCGGCCCGAGATGGTGGGGGACAAGTCGTGACCGATGGGCAGGTGGTCTCCGGCGCGGCACGGAAGCTCGCGGGTCTGGTCCGTGACGTTCCGGCAGGGCTCACGGAGCAGGAACTCGTCACGCGGGCAACTCAGCAATTCGGCAAGCTCCCGCGGCCGCGAGTGGCCAAGCTGATCGCGGAGGCGCTGGACGGTGGTCTGCTGATTCCCTCGGGGGATCGCATTCGCCATGCCGACGCATCGGGGCCGGAGGTACTCGACCGTGCATCGGTTGCCGCTGGCGAAGTGACAGGTGACGGGGCGCGAGACGAGGCGCGGTCGGAAAAGGACGCGCTTCGTGCCGTCGCGCTCGACGTCGAGAGCGTCGTACGCACCACGACAACCGCGCCTTACATAGAGCGGCACGTCTACCAGGTGGCAGCGGTCCGGTTCGGTGCGGATGCGCAGTGGGTGACGGCCGGCGGCCCCTGGCAGCGCTACCTCAGGTTTCCCGGGGACAGCGAAGAGTTGCGTGACGCCCAGGTGCGGGATGCCGTGGTGGGCCGGGGAGTTCCCGCCGAACAGGCGTGGACCGGACTGCGCGCCTGTCTGCGGGGTGCGGACGTCGTGGTCGCCTACAACGGAACGGAGCTCGATTTTCCTGTTGTCAGCGAAGCGGCACAGCAGTCAGGGACCGACGATCCACTTGCCGGTGTCCCGCAGGTCGACGCCCTCTATCTCGCCCATGCGTTGTGGCCGACGGCTCCTTCGTTTCGTCTTCACGACCTGGCCCCTGACGTGGGGGTCCCTCTAACAGAGGCGCGGACGCACACCGCCGACGGTGATGCCGCCCTCCTCGTTCGCCTCCTGGAGTCGGGCGCCGCCGAGTTCGCCGGTCGAATGCCCGGCCTGCGTGACCTCGTCGCCGATGTGGTCGGGACCGAATCGACCGCCTGGCGGCTGTTGTGGGAACTGGCCGAAGGACGGCCGTTCGGCGAGCGAGTGCCAGCCGTCTGGGAACAGGCCGACGTAGCCGCCCTGCTGGGCGGTGAGTTCACGCAGCACGTACCTCGCCGCACTCCCGGTGAGAAGTCACCGGGGCGCAGCGCAGTCGTCGTCCCGGAAAGGCTGCGCGACTCCGACGGCAGGGTCGATCCGACCGCCCTGGCACGCATCGTCCACGGACCGCAGGTGGAGCCCCGCCCCGCACAACAGCAGATGACAAAGGCACTGCACGAGTGGACCGACCGCGGGGTCAGCGGGCTGTTGGAGGCCCCAACGGGCACCGGCAAGAGCTACGCCGTACTTGCTGCCGCACTCGACTGGCTGGCCGGAGGCGACGAGCGAACGGCGGTCATCGCCACGTACACCAAGCAACTCCAGGGGCAGATGGCGCGGGACCTCGCCGATCTGGAGCAGGCCCTCCCCGGCCTCCTGGGCGTAGCCGACCTGGTCAAGGGCCAGTCCAATCGGCTCTCCCTGGCGGCGCTGACCAAAGCACTCTCCGATGCCACCCGCCGGGGTTCGCAGCGAGCCCCGGGACGCGCCCGGTTCGTCATGCAGACACGCTTCCGGGAACTCTCCGTCTTCCTCGCTCTGCGACTGCTCGCGACCGAGGAGCCACCGCAGTCGTGGACGGCGCGGTCCGTGGACACGGTCGACCTTCCCGCCTTCTTCACGGGCTACGTCGGCCGCACGATGCTGACCGCCTGGCTCGAATCACTCTCCCAGCGGGACGGGGACTACGGTCCCGGTGCGGGGACCCCACTCAGCGTCCATACGGACACCGTGCGGGAGGCCATCGGCGGACACCGTCTCATCCTCGCCAACCATGCGCTGGTCCTGTCGCACCTCGACGACCTCCGCGCCATCGGCCCGGGCATGCTCCTCGTGATAGACGAGGCGCACGAACTCGAGAACGCCGCGACCTCGGCGCTGACCACCGCTGTGGACTACCAGGAGCTAGAAGCGGTACTGGCGGAACATCAGTCGTGGGTCGGCGAGGCACTTGCCGGTACCGAGCGGGACCGGGCCGACACGGCGATCAGCGAGCTGGACCGGCTGCTCGACGACGAACGACTGCCCCGGCTCGCGGCCCAGGCCTTCGACGCCCAGGCCAAGGGGGTGGGCGTACGCGTCGGCAGCCGGGCGACCACCATCGCCAGCCCCTACTCCGGCACCGCCGGAAGCCGGGACACTCGCCGGCTGTCCCGTCTGCTGGACAGCGTCGCCAAGGCGCTCGCGATCTGCCGTATCGCCCTGGAACGGTACGCCGCGCAGCACGCCGGCCAGATCGACGTGCTCGTCCGGGAACGGCTCGCCGCACTCGCACAGCGAACGGACGACATCGCCACGGCACTCGACCGGATCACGGCCGACATCGAAGCCTTCCTCGACCCGGCCGTCACCCTGGACGAGGCGCCTCCGTCGCGCGTCGTCCACCTGGAGGAGCTTGCCGAACCGAAGGCCGAACTGCGGTCCTACCGGTTCCGAGTCGCCACCAGTCCCGTCGACCTGCCAGACGACCCGGAATGGCGGCGCTGGCTTGAGTCGTTCGACCGCGTGCATTACGTATCCGCCACCCTGCGTGTCGCCGGGGAGTGGGATTTCGTGCGGAGTCGACTCGGACTCCCGGAGAGTCTTCCGGAGCTGGCGCTGCCCTCCCCGTTCGATCTCAAGAACCAAGCCGAAGTGGTGTGCTTCGCCGACTTCCCGTCCTGGGCCGAACAGGAAGAAGGGGCGATGCGAACGGTTGCCCACCAACTGGCCGGCTTCGCCGCGGAAACGACGCGCCAGCGCGCCGACGGACACGGGTTCGACGGTGGTGGCCTCGTTCTGACCACTGCCCGTTCCACAGCAGCCGGCATCGGCTGCCACCTCGTGGCGGAGCTGCGCTCCCGTGCTCTGGAAACGCCGGTCGTCGAAGCCGTCCCGCTCGGCAACGGTCGCGCCTACCAGGCATTCACCGACCCTCAGGACGGTGGGGGGTTCCTCGTCGGCACGAAAGGGCTATGGCAGGGCGTCGACGTTTCCGACGCCGAGCGGCTTCGCCTGGTCTGGATCAACAAACTGCCCTTCGCGCCGTTCGCTGCCCCCGTCGTCGTGGCCCGCCGTGGGGCCGTGGCCGCACGCGCGATGCAGGCGGGCCACCCCGATCCCGAAGGTGCCGCCACGGAGCACTACTACCTGCCGCTCGCCGCACTCCAACTCCGGCAGGCCGTCGGACGGCTGATCCGGTCGGACCGGCACCGTGGTGTCGTCGTCATCAGCGACCGCAAACTCGGCGGTCACAACAGCCTGCGCCGCTCCTACCGGCGCGCCTTCCTCGGCAGCCTCGACGAGGGTCTGGATCGACCCGATCCCGAGACGGGCGAAACCGGCGGAGGCAACGTCACCACCATGGCCGAAGGGTGGCGTCGTATCTGGCGGTTCATGGCCGACCACGGAGCCCTCGACGCAGGCCGGGCCGGTGAACTGTGCACACACGCCGCCCTGGAACGGCACACCCTGCTGCCCCACACCCGGCGCATCGCAGAGCTGGCCCTCACCTCGGAGGAGGTCCGAGAACTGACGGACCGGGGCGCACTCGTCGAAGAGGTGCTGGAACGCTGCGCCCGTATCGCCGGCCTGCTGCGACTTGCGGACGACCCGGTCACTCTCAAGCCCGCCCAGCAGGCAGCCATTGCCGCGGTGGCCGAGGGCCGCAACGTGCTCGGGTTGCTGCCCACCGGCTTCGGAAAGAGCTTCACCTTCCAGCTGCCCGCACTCGTCCTGCCCGGCGTCACCCTCGTGGTCAGCCCGCTGGTTGCGCTCATGCACGACCAGGCACTCGAACTCAACCGCTCCATCGGCGGAGCCGTCCGCGCCCTCATCTCCCCGCTGCGCGAGTCCAGCAGCCGGGCCGGCAAAACCGAAGTGGCGGACCAGCTGCTGGGCCGGGCCGAACACGGCATCCGACTCGTCTACGTCAGCCCGGAACGCCTGTGCCAGCGCCGCTTCCGGGAGACCGTGCGCCAGGCGGCCCGGGCAGGCAGGCTCACGCGGATCGCCGTCGACGAGGCGCACACCCTCGCGCAGTGGGAGGACTTCCGGCCCAGCATGCGCCGGGTCGGCCGATTCCTGGACGAACTGCGCCGCGAACACGGGGTGGCCGTCACCGCCGTGACCGCGACCGCCAACCGCGCCGTCCACGAAGCCCTGCGCGAAGGGCTGTTCGCCCTGCCCCCGACGGTCCCCGCAACAGACTCGGCGCAGGCGCACACCGAAGCAGAACGTCCCGGGGTCATCGGTGGACTCGTGACCGTGCGGGAGAACCCGATTCGTCCGGAGCTGGCCGTCTTCCGGCGCTCCTTGGACCGGCTGGGACAGGGCGGCGTGGCGGGGCTGGTGGAACGTGTGGTCGACGCGCTGGACGGCCACGCGATCCTGTACTGCCTGACCGTCAAAGAGGTCAACACTCTTTACACCCACCTGCGTGAGTACGTCGGTGACACCGGAGTCCGCGTGCTGCGCTTCCACGGACGGCTCACCGAGGCGGAGAAGTCGGCCGTCATGCACGAGTTCCGCGAAGCCCCGCTTGAGGGGGAACAAGCCTTTACGCCCGTCGTCGTGGTCGCCACATCCGCCTTCGGCCTCGGCGTCAACCGGCCCGACGTGCGCACCGTGATGTGCGTGTCGCCGCCCACCGACCTGGCCGCCCTCTACCAGCAGATCGGACGGGCCGGACGCGACAGTGCGGGCCGCGGTACCGATGCGGACGGACCCGTCAACAGCGGTCTCGCCCTGGCCACCAGCCGGGGACTGCGCATGGTGCGCTTCATGACCGGCCAGGAACTGCCACCGGCCCTGCTGCGGCGCATGGGCGTCCTCGTCCTGGCCGAGAACAAGGGCACACTCGATCCGGCGCAGCTGGCCGGCACCCTCATGACCCAGGACGCCGCGTCAGGCGTCCTGACCGAGGCGGAACTGGAGGACCGGCACACCCAGGAGCGCTACCAGAGCGGCATCATGCGCGCTTTCAGTGCCCTCGCCGACCTCGGGGCCGTGGAGGACCACGGCGACCACCCCCCGTACTGCGGCGTCAAACCCGGCGACCTGCGGCAGAAGCCGTCCGCCGTACGGCCGACGGGCGATGAGCCCGGGCGGGAGACCGAGCTGGAACGGATCGAGCGCACCGTCATCGACACGGCCCTGTCGTGGGACACCCCCGCGCGGGTCGACGTTCTCCTCCTCCACCGGAAACTCGACGCGCACTGCACGAACTACGCCGCCTACGCCGACGGGCCGGCCGCGACGTGGGAACTGCTCGCCGACCTGCATGACCGGGGGCTCCTCGACGTCTCCGCCGCACCCAGCCGTCGGCTTGTCACCGGTCTCACTGTGCGCGAGCACACCCTGCCCGACGGCTATCTGCGCTTGCTCGGCCGACGAGGTCGGCGCGCGACGGAGGAGCTGGCGAGACTCAGGGAGTTCTACGACTCGCACACGGTCTGTGCCCAGCGGCTTTTCGCGGACTACTTCGGCATCGCCGAACTACCCGAAGGCTGCTGCGGAAACGCCCGGTGCCGTTGCTCCACCTGCTGGGACTCGGCACACGCGACGGTCGACAAGCGACGGCCCGCCGTGGCCGAAGCCTTCCACAGCCCGCGCCCTCGAGAGGGGGGCAGGTCCGACACCTCGCTGCGTGAACGCCGGGTCGACCTGCAGGTACACCGACTGCTGCAACTCCAGCCCCAAGGCATGCACCCCCGCAGAGTCTGGCAGGCACTGCGCGGTGACGAATCCTCGTACAACCCGAGAAGCCGCAGGATGGTCACTCTTCCACCAGTTCTGCGTGACAGCCGCCACTTCGGGGGCCGCGCCGACCTCCCCTGGTCGGCCGTTGGCGAGAGCCTGGCCCGGCTCGCCTCGGCCGGGGCGGCCACGGAGGACGAGCGCGGAATGTGGCGCGCGGTCCGTGCGACCTGGCCTGGGGCGAAGGAGACCGAAGTGAACAGGAGCGGCGCGTGACGACGTGCAACACCGACGCGGACATCTGGCGACCGTACGAGCACGAACCCGTGCTCACCCCCGCGATGACCGGCGGCCACCGGGACACTCCCTCACAAGAGATGGACAGGCTTCGCAAGTATCTCGAAGCCGTCGTCGACGACCGCCGGGGCGGGCCAGTGCATACCGCGGTGGCGTTCAACGCCGCTTATTTCGGCTACGAGGTGGACGGCGATGGGTACGGCAACGGCGCCTTCGACATCGACACCTTCCCCCGCCTGACCCTGGGCGACGAGACACCCGCTCTGCCCGTCGGCGCGCTCGCCAGAATCGAAACGGGATCCGATCCGCTGCACGCCGAGATCGTGTACAAGGAGGGGTGCTGTGCCTGTGCGTCCGACAATGGTGACATCCCGGCCTGGACGTCTGCTGTGCCGACGGACGCCGAAGACCCGGGTGAACACCACCACACGACGAGGCTTCTGCGCCGGGAGCTGCTCGTCCCCGACTTGACGGTCTTCGGCCCCGGGCTCCAACTGCCCGACGCCAAACTCAAGCGATTCCGCGCCCGCCAGAAGTGGCTCAACAAGGATGGCCATGTTCTCGTGGATGCCCGCTACTCCTCCGCACCCGAGACGGCGCTCGACGACACCACGGCATTCGTGCGGCACTTGCTTACCCGCCAACGGGAGTCCGTGCTGAGTCCCCTCGTGCCGGTGTCCGTCGTCCAACTGGCGGGCAGCGGCAGCGAAGAACGGTTGGAAAGGGCACTCACCGGGCTGCTCGACACGGTCGCGTACGCGCTGCGCACCAGTGACGCCCTGCGCAGCTGGGGTCATTACGCCCTGGCACGCACCCGCATCGGCGCGGGACTGTGCCACGACGGACCGCTCGGCGAGGCGGACCTGTACGCCCTCACCGGCTCCCTGGAGCGCTCCGCCATCCCGTCGGCTCGCCGGCGACACGGCCTTCGGGGCCCTCGAACGGCCTACACCGCGATCGGCCCGTGGCTGCGTGCGCTGAACGGTGCCGAACCGCTCCTGGCAGGTGTGGAATACGCGGTTTCCGCGTGCCGGGCCAATCTCGCCGTCGCGGATTTTCTTCGCGGTGACACCGACAACGGCCTCCGCTCGGGCAGCGGTGTACTGATCACGCTGGACGACGCCTTCGAGTGCGGCGGCATCTGGAAATCTCACCACCCCGGTTCGGACGAAACGGACGGCGGCGGCCCCCTCGTTCCGGTTGAACGAGGTTGGCTCGACACCATGAACACTGCGGCGGGGACCACAACGGACGTCCCTGACCGCACCGAGGTACCCGAGCCGGTGCCGGCCCCGGAAGCCCCGATCGCGGGCCAGGCCGTCCCGGACGAACCCATCGGAGTCCCCAACTACCTGCGCATCACCGACAGCGAGATCTGCTGGCAGGTACCGCTCCGACTCGCCCACCTCATGGAGGATCGCTTCCCGCTGAACCCACGGGTGCTGTACGGGCTTCAGCAGCTCGGAGCAGGTACCCACCCCTTGCGTCTGGAACTCAGCCATCCCGGAGGCACCCTCGAGTCCTCGGAAGAAGTACAGGAGGTCACGCTCGACCTTGCCGGACAGACCGGGCAGCTGCGCGGCATCGAGTGGCCCATCGACTTCTTCCCCGGCTTGCGGATCTACGTACAGTGGCCGCGTGGTGGGACCGTCTTCCGGCTCTCCACGGCCGAACTCGAGGTCCCGGTCGAGATTGACGGACAGCTGATCTGCCATCAGTACGACCCTCAGGTGCTGACCCGCGACGGTGCGCCCGGCAGCGGCCGGGACTGCGACTCCGGCAGTGGTCTCGGCACCCGGCGCCTCGTCCTGCGTGCCGTCCGCCGACTCGGTCGACTGACGCCCGACGGACACGCCCTGCTCGACCGCTCCGCCCTGCCTGCCGGCGTCTACGCCTCGGCTCCGGTCCCGCAACAGGTCACCGAACTCGAAGCGGCGGTCGCTGAACTTGTCGACCAGCGACGTCTGTACGAAGCGGTCGGCAGCCGTGGAGCGGATGGACAACCGCACCATCCCGCACGTCAGGACGAGACCTCGATACCACTGATCGGCTATGCACCCGACCTCGTGGTGCGGCCGCGGCCCGGTACGGGCAGGAACGGGCCCGTGCAGACCATCGGCGCCGAACACTTCGTCCATGGCTTCCTGCGCCGACTGCCCGCGGGTTGGACCCCGACCGACGCACAGCGCGCCGCCTACCGCGAGCACTGTCGACGCGTGGGCAAGGCGGACGGCTGGGAACTGCCTCGCGGCTACACGTTCGTCACGGCCCACTCCCGCCGGCGCTGACCGGACCAGGGCGAGGAACGGCCGCGGTTGCGCTGCCCATTCGCACCCCACCCTTCGCGATCTTCAAATATCCTTCACAACTACCGCGAAAAGTCGCTTCACTACGAGAAGGCCGGCACTGCATGACCCACAGCCATCCGGTGATCACCGATCCGCCACTCTCTCCGCCGGGCACACCCGTCGAACTGCTCAAGGCCCTGGCCACAGCACTCGACGGGCTCGGTCCGGTACTCGCTTCCTCTGTCGCCGGGCTCACCGTGGAGGAAACGGAACTTGCCCTCAACTCCCTGGCACCCACGGATCGACAGGCCGTGATGCGCAGCCTCGGCTTCCGCAAGGTCGTGCCACGCAGCTTCGGTCGCGTACTCAGCGACCAGGTACTCAAGCGGCTGCAGCGACTGGAATCGGACCGCGAGCGGCAGCACATCGTCTCCCACCTGACCGCTCGGATCACGAACGATGTCGTCTGGGTGGTCGACGGGCAGGCAGCCGGGCGCGTCGAGCGCTGGGGAGACCGCCTTGTGCTCCTCGCGCTGTTCTCCCGCCTCAATGCGTCGGCCTTCGACGCCCGTCTGCTCATGTGGGTCGACGAACACGACTGGTTCGGCGCCGACGTGGACGAAGCCGCACGGCAAACGGTGACCGAGGCCGCGCGACGGGTGGTCGACGCAACTCGTGAGCTGGACTCGCAACCTGTGCAGAATGAAGGCGCCGGCAGTGAGGGCGGCGGTGACCCGATGGCCGTTCCGACTCCCAGGAAGAACCCGGACGGGGCAGCGGAACGTGCCTCGGTGGAGCAGGCCCAGGAAGGGGAGCGGATGCCGGAAACCCGCCGGCCGCAGGAGCCGGAGGGAGCACCGGAGTCACAGCGAATCGCCCTCGACGACCTGGCCCTGACCGGTCAGACCCTGCAGCGCACCGTCGACGAAGCACGGCAGGCCGCGGAACGCGTCAGGAGCGCGCTGCTGGAGGGGTGCCCGCCCGCCGACTCGGACCTTGTGACGATCACCGCCGTTGCCCCGGTCTTCGGCGAGGCCCGCAGTGCGCTCTCGGCGGCCGGCTTCCCCGACGCCACCGAACGCCTCGCGGATCTCCTCGCTGCGATCGACGGCGTCCGGGCGAGGGACGAGCGGAACGGGCGCTCTCGCCGCCTCCTGGCGACCGTACTGACCCTGGGTTGTGCGCCGGACAGCGCGGTGGCCGACGTGATCGCGGACGCCGCGCGGCGCGCCGGGGAATTGCTCGCCAAACGTACCTGGGACACCCAGGACGAAGCCGACGCGCACATGCTCGGCCTGCTCGTGCGACTTGTCGAGCTGAGGGAGCGGCCCGAGTCGGGGGCGGGGATCGTCGAGGCGCAGCAGCAGTTGTCGCTCGCCCACCCACCGTATGCCGTGGCGGCTGTGCTGTACGAGCAGATCACCATCGCGCCGGACGAGGTCGCTGATGCCGCGGCTCCCGAGCCGAAGGCTACGACAGCCTTCGTGGACCCGGCCGGATCCGCCGTCGGGGCGCCGGTCGAGATGCCGACCGAGTCGGAAGACGGGAATCCGGAGGCCGAGCAGCCCGCCGCCGCAGCGGACCACGCCTTGGTCGTACCCGCGAGCGTACCCCCGCCCGTTCAAGCCCTGCCTGCTTCCGTCGACCGGCTGCCGGAGGGCGTGGAGTCGGCCCTCGCCCGTCTCATCGTCGAGAAGCGCTTCGGACTCGCGGCCCGGCTCTCGCACGCGGCGGGCCGGCCGGAGGCCGAGACCGCCGTGCTGCGCCTGGCCGCCGCGTCGGACCTGCTCACCCCGCGCTCCGACCGGGCGGCGCGCTTCGTCGAGGACTCCCTGCGTGAGTGGGACGCCCAGAACGACGCCGCAGCCGGCGGCCTGGAGCTGCTCCTGCTGCCCGTTCTGGTACGGGCCGCACTGGCGACCGGCGCTCCCGTCGTCGGCGCACAGCTGCGGGCCCTGTCACAGCATCTGCCGGACACGCTGCAACAGGTGGCGGCGGAGGTGGCGGAACGCACTTTGAACAGCGCTCTGCTGCTGGCCCCGCTCCACACGGTCGTCGCAGACGCCTCCCAGACCGAGGGCCGAATGCACGACGCGGTGGAGGCATGCAGGAATCTGCTCATCCCGCCGAGGATGCGATTCCAGCGCGCCTCCCAGATGGTGAAGCAGTGGTTGATGCCGCACGGACTCCTGGGCGGTGTGCTGACGGCCGTGGTCAACGGGGCGGCGGACGCCGAGGAGCGGGCCGGCGCCCTGCTCAAGCGGCTGGACCGGCCTGCGCACATCGAGGACGAGATCGACCGGATGGACGGCGGACTGCGCGGTTCCGGCGGCCGTGTCATCCACGGCTCCGGCCGCAACAACGTACGGCAGTTCGTCGAGCGGGTGCGCGACGCGATCTGGGAATGGCACACGGCTCAGCGCGAGCTGGGGATCGCCAGGTCCGAGCAGACCGGGTGGGCCGCGGACTCGGTGGCCGGTCTGCGGCTGTCCCTGCTGGGGCTGCGCAAACGGGCCGGGAGCGAGTTGACGTCGGCCCGTCGCCGCAGCCGTCCGGTGGCCAGGGCGGCGGCCCTGGCCGGGGGCGAACTGCTGGAAATGATCTTCGGCGCGCTGGAGTCCGCAACCACCTCGACGCCGGCCGCGACCGAGATCGAGGTATGCGAGCTGTTGGACGTCGAGCTCTACAAACTCCCGGACTGGCCGGGTGCGGACCCCACGGTCGCCCAGCTGCTCGCGGCGGTGAACAGGACGTGGGACGACGCGATCGGATTCCGGGTGGCCAGGGACGGCTTCTCCGCCGTCCGCGCCATCCTGCGCCTCGCGGAGACCGGACTGCTGCCCGCAGCCGGTGACCTGGAGCTGAACGACGACCGGCTGGCCCGGCTCACGCAGGCGGAGCAGCAGCGGCACGGTGTGCTGAGCGAGCAGGCACGCACGCTCGGTGCGGAACTGCGCCGGGCACAGGCGGACGGAGCACTCACCGACGAGCAGGACGTCAGCCTTCAAGAACTGCTGGCCGACGCCACCGGGCACACCGAAAGCGGCGAGCCTCGCGAGCTCTCGGTCATCCGGCGCAACCTCGACCGGGTCGCCGAACTGCTGCCCCACTACCGAAAGGAGGCCGCGGACCGGCTCCGCGCCCGGCTCGACGCCCTGACCGACATCAGCGAGGACGACCGGGAGCGGGTCCGGCACAATCTGGACAACGACAGCCTGGCCACGGCCGCGGAACTGGTCTACTTCCTCGAACTGGGCGAACCCGTACCGGAGATCAGGGCCGAGGAATCCCATCTGGAGATGTTCTTTCCCGCAGTGCCCGACGCACTGCCCGGCGGCATCACCCCCGAACTGGTCCAGGCGGTCCGCTCCCGCGACCGTCTGCGCAGCCCGGCGGTGCTGGACTATTCGGCCCTGTCCGAGGGCGAGGCAGAACGTGCCGCGGACGCCCTGGAACGGTGGGCGAAGCTCGCCTCGACGCGAGACCGGGCCAACATCAACCCCCGCATCGACCTGACCCCGGCTCTCTCCTTGCTCGGCTTCGAAGCAAGGAAGGCGGTGCCGCTGCAGAAGCTGCGGTACGGCAAGGACTTCCGGTTCTTCGAGCTCGGAGAGACGCAGGTCAACGGCCGTGCCTGGGCGCCGGCCTTCGGATCGCAGCTCAAGGACCGGGGCGACAAGCTGCGCGCTCTGCTGATCTGGGGGTGCCCGCCGGCGAAGCTCCTCATCAGCCGCATTGCTCAGGACCCCGACGAAAGCAGCTTGCTCGTCGTGCACTTCGGCACGCTCGATAGCCGGACGCGTACCGAGCTCGCCGCCGGCTCCCAGGGCAGCAAGCCGATCCTCGTCGTCGACGACGCAGCCCTCGCCTATCTCACCGCACACGGCAACCGGAGGGTGGACGCCGCCAGTGAGACGCTGCTGCCGTTCTCCGGAGTCAACCCGTACATCAAGGAGAAGCGAGGCCAGATCGGCCGCGAGATGTTCTACGGACGGGACCAGGAACGCAAGAGCATCCTCGATCCGGCCGGAACACAGATCATTTACGGCGGCCGCGGGCTCGGCAAGTCCGCGCTGCTCGCCGACGCGGGGGACCGCTTCGTGGAACAGCGGCCGGGACACCGCAAGCTCTACCTCAACCTGGACAAGATCGGCATCGGCAAGGGCATCGCTCTTGGCGCGGCGGCGATCTGGCCCACCCTGGACCTGGAACTGACCAAGGCGGGTGTCCTGGACGAGCCGCGCCGTCGAGGCCCCCAGGCGGAACCCTGGCAGCGGGTGACCGACGGCATCGCCAAGTGGCTGGCGCAGGACGCCGACCGAAGGCTGCTCATCCTTCTCGACGAGTGCGACAGCTTCTTCGAGGCGGACGTGCCCGACTGCACCGAAACGCGTCGGCTGCGCGGATTGGGCGAGGACTCCCGCGGCCGGGCCAAGGTGGTCTTCGCCGGGCTGCACTCCGTCCAGCGGTTCACCCGGCTGGCCAGAAACGGCCCGTTCAGCCACCTTGCGCAGACGCCGACCGTCGTAGGGCCGCTCACCCCGCAGTTCGCCGCAGACCTGATCGTCCACCCCATGCGGGCGCTCGGCTTCGAGTTCGCCGACGTCGACCTGGTGAACCGGGTGCTCGGCTACTGCTCGTACCAGCCCTTCCTCCTGCAGATCTTCGGCAGCCGAATGGTGCAGGTCATGCAGGACAAGCGAGCTCGTCAGCCGCTCGTGCCACCGCCCTACACCATCGAGGCGGCGGACGTGGACGAGGTCGAGCAGGACGCGTCACTGCGCTCCGACATCACCGCGGCCTTCAAGGACACCCTTGCCCTCGACGACCGCTACAACGTCATCGCCAACGTCCTTGCCCAACACGCGCGTGACAACGGCCTGGAGACCAGACTCAGCGACCGTGAGCTACGGGACGAGTGCGCCGGCTGGTGGCTCCAGGGCTTCGACAAGCTGGACAGCGAGGGCTTTCGTGCCTACCTCCAGGAGATGGTGGGCCTCGGAGTCCTGGCACCGAACCACGACGGGCAGGGCTGGCACCTGCGCGGCCCGAACGCGCTACGTATGATCGGCACGGCTCAGGAGATCGAGGCTCGCCTGTGGAGCGCGGAGCAGGAGTCGCGGCTTGAGGAGACCGTCGTCCTGGAAAGCCGTCCCGGCCTCGACGGTGGCCGTCGCTCTGCCCCGCTCACGATCAATCAGATCGACTACTTGCTCGGTGAGGGCGGCAACCAGGTCCGTGTCGTGCTCGGCACCCACGCAGCGGGGGTCGACGACGTGGAGCGGACCCTGCGGGACGCCACCGGTCGTGTGACGGGATGGACGCTGCCGCCGATCGGTGGCGCCAAGGCGTACCGCAAGGCGCTCGCCGAAGGCCGGTCGGGCAACGAACGACAACTGGTCGTCAGCGACCTGGTGACCCGCGGCGACAAACCGTGCCGGGAATCCCTGGAACTGGCCAGGACCGTACTTCCGACCGTAGCCGAGGCTACCCGCTCGGTGGTTCTGATCTCGAGCACCGCCCAGTTCGGTTTCTGGCGCGAGCTGCTGTCGGGCAGCGAGGCCCGACGAGCCGACGGAGACGACATCGTGGTGGTCCTGCGCCGCTACGACCTGCGAGGACTGCGGGACTGGACACAGGAGCACGGTGTCTACGACACCGCGGAGCGGCAGGCCAGGCTGGTGGCCGCCACGGGTGGTTGGCCGTATCTGCTGGACCGCGTCATGGAACTGCGCGAACGACGTAAGGACCAGGACCTCGCCCTGAGTGAGCTGGAGCAGTGGCTCGGTCAGCCGGACGGCGCACAGGAGTTCGTCACGGCCGTGGGCCTGCTGGAGGACGAGACGGTACGGGCGGGTTACGCCGCGATTGTCGAGCAACTCGGCACAGGGTGGAACTCTGACGCCGACTGCGTGGCAGCGGCCGAGCTCGCGGGCCTCACACTCGACGACGCCCGGTGGGCACTTACCTGCCTGGAAGCGCTCCAGACCCTCGACCGCGAAGAAAGCAACGTGCGCATCGAGCCGGTCTTCTACAGGGCGCTGAACGTCCTCTTCGGGAAGGAATGATCGCGGTGAGGGGCCGGGGTCAACCTCCAGCCCCTCATCGGTACGAGCCTCAAGCCGACAGTCCATCGACCGCTGGGAGGCCGTTGCGGGTTGCGTCAGTTGTTCACGGCGTGCCGAGCGGTCACGAAGGGCTCGTGCACGTCGTTCAGCCGGGACGTCAGGCCCTGTAGCGTAATTTCGAGTGCCGCGCCTTCTCACTGACGAACAACACGCTGCGGTCGGCGTGCATCAATCCGGTGATGTTGGTGATCGTCTGGCTCTTGCCCGTTCCCGGAGGGCTGTCGAGCACGAACGAACGACCGGCCACCGCAGCTGCAGTTCGTCGACGGCTCCGACGGCACCTTCTCGAAGTCGAAGCGGTCGGCGGCGAGGCAGTAACCGCCGCTACCGCTACCGCCCGCACCAGATCGCTTGCGAGGAGGAGCCGGTCTTCGACGGGCGCAGAGCTTCCGACATCAGATCTCGAGCAGGCTCTGAGGGAGGCCGACTGTCCGGCATTTTTGGTCGGGGGCTCTTTCTTGACGGACTCTGTGAAGAGCCTGTGAGCGATCATGAAATTCCTCAGGCAGGGCGGGTTCTGCGTCACGTAATTCCCCACCCCCGCGGTCACGTAATTCCCCATGGGGACGACGGACGCGGCGGGTAGTAGGTCCTGGCCATCGCGAAGGCGCACGCTTCCTCGATCAGTGGTTCGAGGTCGAAGGAAGCGCACGATGGCAAGGAGAACGTTCAACGTGGTCGATGTGACTGAGATCTACGTCCA
>NZ_JBHJRX010000005.1:0-102262 GCF_042268605.1 Streptomyces sp. NPDC056296
GTGGTCGCCGACTCGGAGCCGCCCTGGCGGCCGCCGTCTCCGGTGTCGTCGTCCCGGGTGGGCGGCTGCGGCAGCATGGACTGCAGCGGCGCCACGTCGTCCTCTATGGCGTCGAAGACCGACGACACCTGCTCGCTGACGTCCCCGAGCTGCACGGGCAGGCGCTCGCGCAGTGCTCCCCAGGTTTCCCGGTGGGACTGGGAGAAGGCGGAGAGGGCCTGCATGGGGGCCAGTGAGTCGGGGTCGCGGGCGTAGGCCGCGCTGAGCAGGCGATGGCCCTCGGACGCGTCGTGCCGCATGCCGGACAGGGCGCGGCGGACCTCGCCGAGGGACTCGTGGTCGAGGGGTCCGCTGCGGTCGCGTTCCATCAGCCGGCGTGCTTCGTTCAGCCGGGTCGATGCCAGGTCCAGGTAGGCCCGGCCGCGCTCGTCGTCCCCGTCGGCGAGGCCGAGGCGGAAGTCCTCTATGCCGCGCTTGAGGCCGTAGAGCGAATCGCCGGGCAGGGCGTCCGAACTTGCGGCGGCGACTCCGCCGAAGGCTCCCGCGGCCACGCTCACGCTCAGTCCGCCCGCGGTGAGGCCCTTGGCCAGCCGCGAGCGCGGCCGGAACCTCTTCAGCGGGGCCGCCCGGTGGGTGCCGCGCGCCCTGCGCTGCTCCGGGACCGAAGTGTCCGCCGCCCCGCCGCCCGCGGTGCCCTCTTGCAGCATGGCCTCGAAAGCGGCCACCAGCTGGGCCCGCTGGACGACCTTGACCTCGGGATCCAGCTGGGGCCGGGGCAGCGTCTCCAGACCGGTGGCGAGGGTCAACAGACGACCCTGCTCGGTCGGTTCCGCGGTGGCCCCGGCAGTCGCCGGTCCTCCGGACTGCTCGGTCGCCGCCCCGGGGTCGGACTGCTCCTCCAGAGCCTGGGCGAAGGCGTTCGCCCGCCGGTGTGCCGATACGTTCGCGATCACTGGCGGCACCTCCTCTCGTCATGACGGTCGACTCCCCAGGGGGTCCTGAGGGTTGCACCCCCTGATCGGAACCACCCGATCGTGTGATCGGAGTCGGTCGGGGCGCGACCACAGGGAGCCTGCATCCCGCACAACGAGCGGCGCGGCACTTGGGTTACGGACGGTGGATGATCGGACCGCGGACTCAACCGACTTTCACCGACGGTGATTTGGGGAATGCGGAGGGTTGCGGCGGCGGGTGGGGGTGCGGGTGGGGGCGGGAGTGGTGTGTTGCGGCGCCCCGGGGCGCCCGGGGCTCAGCGTGCGTCGTCCGGCAGCAGCCGGGCGAGGGTGCGCACGGCCCGGTACTGGAGCGTCTTGATGGCGCCCTCGTTCTTGCCCATGACGCGCGCGGTCTCGGCGACCGAGAGGCCCTGGAGGAAGCGCAGGGTCACGCACTCCTGCTGCTGCGGGTTGAGTCGTCGTACGGCGTCCAGCAGGGCGGCGTTGGAGAGTGATTCGAGGACGGAGTCCTCGGGGGACCGCTCGACCTCGTTGGCGTCGAGCATCTCGCCGGTGGTGACCTCCAGCCGGAAGCGGCTGGACTTGAAGTGGTCGGCGACGAGGTTGCGGGCGATGGTCACCAGCCAGGCGCCGAAGTCGCGGCCCTGCCAGGTGAAGGTGCCGATGCGCCTGAGCGCCCGCAGGAAGGTCTCGCTGGTGAGGTCCTCGGCGGTCGCCTTGCCGCCCACGCGGTAGTAGATGTAGCGGTACACGGTGTCGCTGTACTGGTCGTAGAGCCGTCCGAAGGCGTCGGCCTCGCCGGCCTGGGCCCGCTCGACCAGGTCCATCATGCGGGCGCTGTCGCTGTCCGCCGCGGGGCGGCGGTGGGTGGTGGCCGCGGTCCCGGACGAGGACGACCGGGCTCGTCTGCCGACGGCGGCGCTTCCTTCGGCCAGTGCGTAGCACGGACCGGCGGGCACGGCGGCCGCGGCGAGGGCGGGGACGGCATACGCGGTGGGGACAAGGCCGCGCAGCAGGTCTTGGGCTGATTTGACCGTCGCGCGCAGCGTAGCCAGGCCCGAGGCGTCAACCCCGACGTGTGGGTACACGGGACTCCCAGAGGCAGAGCTTCCATCACGTGCAGTACGGAACCATTCACCCGTCGTAGCGAAGGTGGGGTACCGGAATGCGTCTGAGGAGAATAACGCTTCGTGCAGGCACTGCTACGCCCAGTTGCTCAAATCATCGATTACGTCGCTTCTGTGGCCGATTGACGCTCGATCAGATGCTGCAGAGTGATCAGTTAATGACCGGAACGGTTCGGGTTCCTGGTGACTACAGAGCGTGTTGTGGTCGATGTGAGGAAAGTGGACTGGAGAGGGTGTCCCGCGGGTACGTCACATCGATTGGGTCAACGACGGCGGCGGTGCAGCGCGATGGCCGCCGCGGTGCCGCCGGCCACCGCGCCGACGCCCGCGGCCGCGGGGATGCCGACCTTGGCCGCCTTGCGGCCGGTGCGGTAGTCGCGCAGGCGCCACTCCAGCTCGCGGGCGTGCTTGCGCAGCTTGGAGTCCGGGTTGATCGCATAGGGGTGGCCGACCAGCGACAGCATCGGGATGTCGTTGTGGGAGTCGCTGTAGGCGGCGCAGCGGGTCAGGTCCAGGTACTCCGCCGTCGCCAGCGCGCGCACCGCCTCGGCCTTCGCGGGGCCGTGCAGCGGTTCGCCGACCAGCTTGCCCGTGTAGACGCCGCCGATCGACTCGGCCACCGTGCCGAGCGCGCCGGTCAGGCCCAGGCGGCGGGCGATCACCTGGGCGATCTCCACCGGGGCCGCCGTGACCAGCCAGACCTTCTGTCCCGCGTCCAGGTGGGCCTGGGCGAGGGCGCGGGTGCCGGGCCAGATCCGCTCGGCCATGTACTCGTCGTAGATCTCCTCGCCGATCGACTTCAGCTCGGAGACACGGTGGCCCTTGACGATCGACAGGGCGGAGTCGCGGGCGTCCTGCATGTGCTCCGGGTCCTCGAGCCCGGCCAGCCGGAAGTACGCCTGCTGCCAGGCGAACCGGGCGAGGTCGCGGGTCTCGAAGAACTTCCGCTTGTACAGGCCCCGGCCGAAGTGGAAGATCGCGGCGCCCTGCATCACGGTGTTGTCGAGGTCGAAGAAGGCGGCTGCCCTGTCGTCGCCGTGGACCGGGAACTCCGCTTCCACGCCGGTGTCGGGCGCGGTGGCCTCGGTGGACTGCGCGGATTTGCGGGCTGCCTCCGCCGAGGCCTCGCCTGCCAACACGCTCCGCGCCGTGGCGGAGCGCCTACGGGGGGTGAGCCATCGAAGAGCGGCCATGCCCGTGAGCATAGCCAGTTTGTTCGGAGGGTTCGGAGTCGAGAGGTTCGCAGGCTGTGAACTCTGGGCGACCGTGTCGTTGAAGAGGCGCCCGCGCGGGCGCGTCGGCAGCCCGGCCCGGCAGGCGGTCCGCCCGCTGCCGAGGGCTCGGCGTACGCCGTCGTGCGCGCGAGAATGGCCGGCATGAGTCCCCTCTTCCGCCGAAAGCCCTCGCAGACCCCGGGGGCCCCGCAGCCCGCGCAGTCTCATGAGCACTCCGAGAACCATCTCGTCACCCTCATCCGCAAACCCGGTTGTCATCTGTGTGATGACGCACAGCTCGTCGTCGAGAAGGTCTGTGCCGACCTCGGTGTCCCCTGGGAGGGGAAGGACATCACCCAGGACCGCCAACTGCACGACGAGTACTGGGAACAGATCCCGGTCGTCCTCGTCGACGGCAGGCAGCACACCTTCTGGCGTGTGAACGAGGAACGGCTGCGCAAGGCACTGACCGACGAGTCCAAGTAGTCCGGATGGTCGCTTAGGATCGATGGTGACTTGGTCTCGGGGGCGTTGATCGTGAGGAGCGTGTGCGGCTTTGCCCCCGATGGGAGAGGAACGCGTGCGCGTATACGCCGGTTCCCGGTTCGTGCGCCGGGCGCGCGTGAGCCCGGTCACGTTGGCCGGGCAAATCGGACACCATCTTTGTGCACGCGTTCACAAAGACATAGCCTGCATTCGACGGGGCGGTCATGTAGGGACGTATGACCGCCTACAGCCCCGCTCTACCCGCAGGAGCACCGTGGCAACTGGCCGAACACACCGACCGGCGACCCGCAGCCGAGGGATTCCCGAGGCCACCGTCGCCAGGCTTCCGCTGTACCTCCGCGCCCTCACCGCGCTCTCCGAGCGTTCGGTGCCCACGGTCTCCTCCGAGGAGCTGGCGGCCGCGGCGGGAGTCAACTCCGCGAAGCTGCGCAAGGACTTCTCCTACCTCGGCTCCTACGGGACCCGGGGCGTCGGCTACGACGTCGAGTATCTCGTCTACCAGATCTCCCGCGAACTGGGGCTCACCCAGGACTGGCCGGTAGTGATCGTCGGTATCGGTAACCTCGGCGCCGCGCTCGCCAACTACGGCGGCTTCGCGTCCCGCGGTTTCCGGGTCGCCGCGCTGATCGACGCCGATCCGGGAATGGCCGGAAAGCCCGTCGCCGGTATCCCGGTGCAGCACACCGACGAGCTGGAGAAGATCATCCAGGACGACGGTGTCTCGATCGGCGTGATCGCGACCCCCGCCGGTGCCGCCCAGCAGGTCTGCGACCGGCTCGTGGCCGCCGGTGTCACCTCCATCCTCAACTTCGCGCCGACCGTGCTGAACGTCCCCGAGGGCGTCGACGTGCGCAAGGTCGACCTCTCCATCGAGCTGCAGATCCTCGCCTTCCACGAGCAGCGCAAGGCCGGCGAGGAGGCCGCGGCCGACGCCGGCGTCGTGCCGCCCGCCGTCGCCCGCAAGCAGCGGCCCTCCACCGACCAGGGACCCGACGGGGACGTGCCCGCCGTGATGCCGGCATGAGCCTCCTCGTCGTCGGACTGAGCCACCGCAGCGCGCCCGTCAGCGTCCTGGAGCGGGCGTCCCTGAGCGCGGACGCGCAGCTCAAGCTGTTGCAGGACACGGTCGCCGCCGAACCGGCCGCCGAGGCCGCGGTCCTGGCCACCTGCAACCGCATCGAGCTGTACGCCGACGTGGACAAGTTCCACGCCGGTGTCGCCGAGCTGTCCACGCTGCTCGCCCAGCACAGCGGGGTCGGCCTGGAGGAGCTCACTCCTTATCTTTACGTGCACTACGAGGACCGGGCCGTCCACCACCTGTTCTCGGTGGCCTGCGGGCTCGACTCGATGGTCGTGGGCGAGGGCCAGATCCTCGGCCAGATAAAGGACTCCCTGGCCCGGGCGCAGGACCTGCACACCGCCGGCCGGCTCCTGAACGACCTGTTCCAGCAGGCGCTGCGGGTCGGCAAGCGGGCCCACTCCGAGACCGGCATCGACCGCGCCGGGCAGTCCCTGGTCACCTTCGGCCTGGAGCAGCTGGCGGCGGGGGCCGAGGTCCAGACGTGGGTGCGGGGCAAGAAGGCCCTGGTGATCGGCGCCGGCTCGATGTCCTCGCTGGCCGCGGCCACGCTGGCGCGGGCCGGGGTCGCCGAGATCGTGGTCGCCAACCGCACCTTCGAGCGGGCCGAGCGGCTCGCGAGGATCCTGACCGAGGGCGACGACACGGACGTGCTGGCCCGCGCGGTACCGATGGACTCGGTGCCGGGCGAGCTGACACGTGCCGACGTGGCCGTCTCCTGCACCGGTGCGACCGGGATCGTCCTCACGGCCGACGCCGTGGCGGCCACGGTGGAGGGCCGTACCGGCGCCCCCGCCGCCGAGCTCGGCGACGCGCACTCCGAGGCCGACGCCGGCGTCGGCGCCGTACGGGAGGCGGCCGAAACGTCGCTGCCGGGTGCCGGTACGGACGAGAACTGTCCGCTCGACCTGTCCCCCGTACCGACCGGCTTCTCCGTCATGGGTGAGGCCGCCGTGGCCGGCATGGACGCGGCGACGCTGGAGCAGCACGGGGCCTGGGCCGCGGGCGGCGCGGTCGCGGACCGGACGCGCGAGGCCGGACGGCCGGGCGCCGAGGCGGACGCCGAGCTGATCACCGCGCTCGCCGCGACGGCCGCGAGTGTCGGGCGCATCCCCGAGCGGCGGCGGCCCGAGCCGGTCGCCGAGGTGCCGCGCCCGCAGCCCGTGCTCTTCCTGCTCGACCTCGCCATGCCGCGCGACATCGACGCCGCCGTGCACCGGCTGGCCGGGGTGCGCCTGGTGGACATCGAGTCGCTCGCCGACGCGTCCGCGGACGCACCCATGGCCGCCGACGTCGACATGGTCCGCCGGATCGTCGCCGACGAGGTCGCCGCGTTCGGTGCCGCCCAGCGGGCCGCGCACATCACGCCCACCGTGGTCGCGCTGCGCAGCATGGCCGCGGATGTCGTGGCCGGTGAGATCGCCCGCCTCGAAGGGCGGCTGCCGGGCCTGGACGGCAAACACCGCGCCGAGATCACCCAGACCGTCAAGCGTGTGGTCGACAAGCTGCTGCACGCGCCGACGGTACGGGTCAAGCAGCTCGCCGCCGAGCCCGGCGGTGCCGGGTACGCGGACGCGCTGCGCACCCTGTTCGACCTCGACCCCGAGACGGTGGCCTCCGTCTCCCGCGCCGAGAACAGCACTGAGAAGAACCGAGGGCCGGCATGACTGAGAAGGCACTGAGGCTGGGGACCAGGCGAAGTAAGCTCGCCATGGCCCAGTCCGGGCAGGTGGCGGACGCCGTGAGCCAGGTGACCGGTCGGCCCGTTGAGCTGGTCGAGATCACCACGTACGGGGATGTCTCCCGCGAGGCGCTCGCGCAGATCGGCGGCACGGGCGTGTTCGTGGCCGCGCTGCGCGACGCGCTGCTGCGGGGCGAGGTGGACTTCGCGGTTCACTCGCTCAAGGACCTCCCCACCGCGCAGCACGAGGGCCTGGTGGTGGCCGCCGTTCCGGAGCGCGAGGACCCGCGGGACGTGGTCGTCGCCCGGGACGCGCGCAAGCTCACCGACCTGCCCCGCGGGGCGCGGATAGGTACGGGCGCGCCGCGACGCATGGCGCAGCTGAACGCGTACGCCCGCACCCACGGGCTGGAGATCGAGACGGTCCCGATCCGGGGCAACGTCGACACCCGCATCGGGTACGTCCGCAGCGGTGAGCTCGACGCGGTCGTGCTGGCCGCCGCCGGGCTGAACCGGGTGGGCCGCATCGACGAGGTGACCGACTTCCTGTCGGTCGACACGGTTCTGCCCGCCCCCGGCCAGGGGGCACTCGCGATCGAGTGCGCGGCGGACAACGCCTCGCTGATCGCCGCGCTCGCCGAACTCGACGACCCGTACACGCGGGTCGCCGTGACGGCCGAGCGGTCACTGCTCGCCGCCCTGGAGGCCGGCTGCAGCGCCCCGGTGGGCGCGCTTGCCGACCTCCTGGCCGACGGGCAGATTGTCAAGGAAATGCGCCTGCGCGGCGTCGTCGGCACGACCGACGGCTCGACGCTGGTGCAGCTGTCCACCACCGGTCCCGTGCCTGAAACGCACGAGGCGGCACTGGCACTCGGTCGCGAACTCGCCACCGAGATGCTCGCCCAGGGCGCGGCCGGTCTGATGGGGGAGCGAGCACAGTGAGCCCCACCACCTTTACCGCCGGTCCGGAACACGGGCACGTCACCTTCCTGGGTGCCGGACCCGGAGATCCGGGACTGCTGACTCTGCGCGCCGTGGAGGCACTGGCGCACGCGGACGTCCTCGTCGCCGAGCACGAGGTGCTCGACGTCGTACGCACGCACGCGAGGCAGGGCGTGTCGGAAGTGCACACGGACACCGATCCCTCGGATCCGGGCACAAGCGCGCCCCAGCTGAAGGTAGTTGACGGAGCGTCAACGACCTCGGGCGTCCCCGCCGTGCGGGATGCCGCACATCTTGTCATGGAGGCCGCACGGGGCGGCAGGCGGGTCGTGCGTGCGGTGACCGGGGACCCCGGGCTCGACACGTACGCCGCCGAGGAGATGCTGGCGTGCGCCGCGGCCGGCGTGCCCTTCGAGGTCGTCCCCGGTATCGCGAACGCCGTCGGCGTGCCCGCGTACGCCGGTGTTCCGCTGCGGGACGCCGAGGGCGCCGACGTGCGGTTCGTGGACGCCCGTACGGCGTCGGGCCGCTGCTGGACCGAGGTCGGTGCCTCCGACGGGACGGTAGTCGTGTCGACGACGCTCGACTCGGTGGCCGCGGCCGCCGGTGAGCTGGTGTCGGCCGGCCGCAAGCCGGACACCCCGATGACGGTGACGATCGCCGGTACGACGACCCGGCAGCGCACCTGGTCCGCCACCCTCGGCACGGTCGCGCAGACGCTGAAGCAGGCGAAGGTGCTGCCGTCCCCGGACGGTGGCCGGCCGGTGATAGCCGTGGTCGGCGAGCGTTCCGCCGCCGCCCGGCGCGACCAACTGTCGTGGTTCGAGTCCAAGCCGCTGTTCGGCTGGAAGGTCCTCGTGCCGCGCACGAAGGAGCAGGCGGCGTCGCTCTCCGACCAGCTGCGCTCGTACGGCGCCGTGCCGCACGAGGTGCCGACCATCGCCGTCGAGCCGCCGCGCACACCCCAGCAGATGGAGCGGGCGGTCAAGGGCCTGGTGACGGGCCGGTACGAGTGGATCGCGTTCACGTCGGTCAACGCGGTGAAGGCGGTCCGGGAGAAGTTCGAGGAGTACGGTCTCGACGCCCGTGCCTTCGCGGGCATCAAGGTCGCCGCGGTCGGCGAGCAGACCGCGAACGCGCTGATCGCCTTCGGTGTGAAGCCGGACCTGGTGCCGAGCGGGGAGCAGTCGGCCGCCGGTCTGCTGGAGGACTGGCCGCCGTACGACCCGGTCTTCGACCCGATCGACCGTGTCTTCCTCCCGCGTGCCGACATCGCGACCGAGACGCTGGTCGCGGGGCTGATCGAGCTGGGCTGGGAGGTCGACGACGTCACCGCCTACCGGACGGTGCGCGCGTCGCCGCCGCCGGCCACGACCCGCGAGGCGATCAAGGGCGGCGGCTTCGACGCGGTGCTCTTCACGTCGTCGTCCACGGTGCGCAACCTGGTCGGTATCGCGGGCAAGCCGCACAACGTGACGGTGATCGCGTGCATCGGCCCGGCGACGGCCAAGACGGCCGAGGAGCACGGTCTGCGGGTGGACGTCATGGCCCCCGAGCCGTCCGTCCACAAGCTGGCGGAGGCCCTGGCCGACTTCGGCCTGCGGCGCCGCGCGTCGGCCTTGGAGGCCGGGGATCCGGTGACGCGGCCGAGCGAGCGGCGGCCGGGGGCGCGGAGGCGGCGGTCTTCGACCTGAGGTGACGTGAGGTGAGGTGAGGCGGGGCGCTCTTTGCGGGGCGCCCCGCTTGCGATCAGCCCTCGGCCTCTGCGGCGTACGGCAGGAAGGTCGCCCAGGTGGCGGGGGTGAGGGCGAGGCGGGGGCCTTGGGGGGTTTTGGAGTCGCGGACGAGAATGCGGTGAGGGGCGGCGGCCACCTCGACGCAGGACGGGCCGTCGTCCGAGCTGTAGCTGCTCTTTATCCACTCCAGCTTGCCATCGGCTCCGTCAGAGGGCTTGAGGGTCATAACTCTCCCAGCACTTTCTCGATGAAGGCCAGCGACTCTCGTGGTGTGAGAGCCTGCGCGCGGATAATCCCATAGCGCATGTCGAGGACCGTGGTCTCTTTCGGGTCGGTGATCACGCGGTTGGTCAGCTGAACTTCGTTCAGGCCCACGGTCGTCCCGTCCTTGAGCTTGAGCAGTCGCAAGGGGCCGCCGAGGCCCGAGTTCTCTTCTCGGCTCAGCGGGAGGACCTGTAGGTCCACGTTCCGCGTGCGGGCCACACCTGACAACCGCTCGATCTGGCTGCGCATCACCATCTTGCCCCCGATCAAACGGCGCAGCGTCGCCTCGCACAGCACGAAGCTGAAGAGCGGACGAGCCGTTGGGCTGCAGAGGATCTCCTGACGAGCGAGCCGAGCGGCTACTCGCTGCTCCAACTCTTCCTCCGCGAACTGCGGTCGTCGTGAGCCGAACACGGCTCGTGCGTATGCCTCGGTCTGTAACAGCCCGTCTACGACCGAGTTGTTGTAGGAGCAGATCTCCACGGCCTCGGCCTCGAGCCGCTTAACATCCCGTACCTTCTTCGGATACCGGGCTTCCGTCACGTCCCCCTTCATCGCGGCAATCTTCCCGCCCGCGCCCAACACCTCGTCCGCGCGGTCCAGATACTCCGGCCGGGGAATCCGCCGCCCCCGCTCCACCGAGGACACCAGGTCCTCGCCGTACCCGATCGATGCCCCGAACTCGGCCTGGGTGAGGCCTGCCGACTCTCGCCACAGCTTCAACTGCCGCGTGACGGTTCGCATCACCGCCCCGGCTTCCTCGTCGTCCGGCCCTGCTTCCCACTCACTCATGTCCGCAGCCCTCCCGCAATCACGACCGCACGGTCCGGTCGTCTTCACAACGTAAGCACGTCCGATCACACTGGGTGACGTAACCGGAGAATCTCCACCCTTCGACCGTGTCGCCCGGGCCTGCGTTGACAGGCGGCGGGCGGGTGCGTGTAATGGGGGCGGTGCCGCGTGGCGCCGGTCAAAGAGCAGTGGGCCGGCCGGCGATCGGGCGAGCGCCCTCACTCAAGGGGTACGTGTTGAGTTCCTGCTCCGCGCCCTGACATGACGTAGCGCGTTCGCACGTCGTCGTCCCTCTCTCCCTTCATGGAGACACAGAAACGTATGCCCACGTCACCTTCGCGGCCTTCGCGGCCTTCGCGGCCTTCCGAGTCGTTCCAGTCTTTCCATCAGTCCGTCATTGACGAGTTCCGCGCCAACGGGGGGAAGGTCGGTGGCCCCTTCGAGGGCGGGGACCTGCTTCTGCTGACGACCACCGGCGCCCGGTCGGGAGCCTCGCGGACCACCCCCCTCGGATACGTCCGCCACGGGGACTCGCTCCTGGTCGTCGGGTCCAACCTCGGCGGTCCGCGGCATCCCGGCTGGTACCACAACCTGCTCGCCCATCCCGTGGTCCGGGTCGAGATCGGCACCCGTTCCTTCGAGGCCCTCGCGGTCCCCGCCGAAGGCGCCCGGCGCGAGGAGCTGTTCGCGCACGTCGTGCGGGCGGAGCCCGGCTACGGCGACTACCAGGCCGGAACCGATCGGCTCCTGCCGGTCGTGGTGCTGGAGCGAGCCGAGCCCGACGGCTGGGAGGGGCCCGGCGAGGTCCGCACCCTCGCCGACAAGCTCATGGAGGTCCACACCTGGCTGCGGGCGCAATTGGCCCAGGTGCGGGCGGAGGTCGACGCGCACTTCGCCGCGCGTGCCGCGCACCAGGGGGCCGGTGCGCCGCCGGCACCGGGGCTCGGGTTGCAGATCCGGCAGCGGTGCCTGGCGTTCTGTCAGGCGCTGGAGTTCCATCACGCGAGTGAGGACGGGCACTTGTTCCCGGGCATCGCCCGTCACCATCCCCACCTGACCGACGTCTTCGACCGGCTCGACGGCGAACACCGCACGGTCGCCCGCATCCAGGGTGAGCTGGCGGCGCTGCTGGCCGGCATCGCCATCGCCGATCCGCGGCGCTTCCGTACGGAACTGGCGGCGATGTCGGCGGAGCTGAACGCGCACCTCGACTACGAGGAGCATGCGCTGCTTCCGCTGCTGGCCGATGTGCCGTGGCCGCCGGTCATGCCCTGACGCGGGCGTCGTCCGGGCCCGTCGAGCCGACCGCGGAAGCTCGGCCGCGCCGAGGAACAGGGGTCGCGTGGGCCGACTCCCCGTCGGCAAAGGCACGGGTGGGGCGGGCGTAGCGTAGGAGGTATGTCGACGTACGGTTCCTTTCCCGGCACCCGGCCCCGGCGGCTGCGGAGCACTCCTGTCATGCGTCGGATGGTCGCCGAGACCCGGTTGCACCCCGCCGACTTCATCCTCCCGGCCTTCGTGCGCGAGGGCGTGGGCGAGCCGGTGCCGATCGCGGCGATGCCCGGGGTCGTGCAGCACACCCGGGACACGCTGAAGAAGGCCGCCGCGGAGGCGGTCGAGGCGGGGGTCTCCGGGATCATGCTCTTCGGGGTGCCCGAGGAGGAGAAGAAGGACGCCGCCGGGACGGCGGGCACCGACCCCGACGGGATTCTGCAGGTCGCCCTGCGTGACGTGCGGGCCGAGGTCGGGGACGAGCTGCTCGTCATGTCCGACCTGTGCCTCGACGAGTTCACGGATCACGGGCACTGCGGGGTGCTGGACGCTCAGGGGCGGGTCGACAACGACGCCACCCTTGAGCGGTACGCCGAGATGGCGCAGGTGCAGGCCGACGCGGGCGCCCATGTGGTCGGGCCGAGCGGGATGATGGACGGGCAGATCGGCGTCGTCCGTGACGCGCTCGACCAGATCGGGCGGGAGGACGTCGCCATCCTCGCCTACACCGCCAAGTACGCGTCCGCCTTCTACGGGCCCTTCCGCGAGGCCGTCGGGTCCTCGCTCAAGGGCGACCGGAAGACCTACCAGCAGGACGCCGCCAACGTGCGGGATTCGATGCGGGAACTGGCCCTCGACCTGGAGGAGGGCGCCGACATGGTGATGGTCAAGCCGGCCGGTCCCTACCTCGACATCGTGGCCAAGGTCGCCGAGGCCGTGGACGTGCCCGTCGCCGCCTACCAGATCTCCGGCGAGTACTCGATGATCGAGGCCGCCGCCGAGAAGGGCTGGATCGACCGCGACCGGGCCATCCTGGAGGCGCTCACCGGCATCAAGCGGGCCGGTGCGCGCAACATCCTGACCTACTGGGCCACCGAGGTCGCTCGCACACTGCGCTGAGCGGCGACCTCGACCGGTGCCTGGTGCAAGGGGTGCGTGGGGTGTGGGCACCCGCACCCCTTCAGTACCCGAGGGCTGCGTCCATGCTGGTCTGCCAGTAGGTGACCGTCAGCGCGGTGTCGACGTACACGCCGCCGGACGGCAGGGCGACCGTGGCGATGGAGCCGTCCTCGAAGGGGATCGTGAGGGTCTTCGTCTCGTAGCCGTTCTCGCCGCTGCCGTCGCCGGACGACAGCACCACACCGGCGTAGCCGGACTTGCCGGGCTCGACGCCGGTCAGCGACTGCGGCTTGGTCGCCTCCGCGACCGGCGGCACGGACTGGGCCTCGCCGAAGCGCGCCGCCGGGTACGGGGGCAGCATGCAGGTCTTCGAGCCGGTGTTGGTGGCGGTCAGCAGGAGGTGGTTGATCGGGCGGGACACCTTCGTCGCGGTGATCTTCACGTCGGAGGCGGAGCACTTTCCGGGCATGTCCCCGTCGTCCTGGCCGTCCGAGTCCGACGCGCCGGTGTTCGAGGAGCCGGACTCCGACGACCCGGAGCCCGACGATCCCGAGTCCGTGGCGTCGCCGCCGTCGGCGGAGCCATTCGCGGCGTCGGATCCCTCGCCGCCGTCCGAATCGCTCCCGCCGGTGGACGGCTTGGCCTGTTCGCCGGCCGGGACGGAGGAGGACCCGGCCGGGGCGCCCGTGTCCGATCCCTCGCCCTCACAGGCCGTCAGGGCGAGTGCGGCCAGCGCGACCGTGGTGGCGGCGAACAGGCGGGTGCGGCGGGTGGTGCGTGCGGACATGAGAGGTCCCCTTCGGGTGGAGTCGAGGTGAGCCGCTCGACCGTTGGCCGGGAGCGGCTGCTTGGATGACCACAGCTTGGGTCGGGGGCCGTCCCGGTCGCCAGCGGTGCCGGGACATGCGGGACGCTGGGACGCTGGGAGCGGCTCTGACCTGCTGAAACGGTGTTCCGCTGGGATGCCGTACGGGGATATGGGAGAGGGAGAGTCGGGTGGCGGGGGACGACTTCGCGGTACTGCTGCGGGAGCTGAAGGAGCGGTCCGGGCTCAGCTACGGGGCACTGGGCAAGCGGCTGCACATGAGTGCGTCGACCCTCCACCGATACGTCAGCGGGGAGGTCGTGCCCACCGAGTTCGCCCCCGTCGAACGCCTCGCGCGCGTATGCCGGGCGACCTCCGAGGAACTGCTCGAACTCCACCGCCGCTGGATCCGCGCGGACGCGCTGCGCGGCGTGAAGAAGGAGGAGACCGAGGAGAAGGAGCAGGCGCTCACGCCGCACGAACCGCCCGCCCCCGGCGCCCCGCCCACGCCCCGCGAACCCGCCCCGCCCCGTCGCCGGGTCCCGCGCGCCGCGCTCTACGCCGCGACCGGCGTCGTCGCCGTCAGTGCCGCCGTGGCGCTCGTGGCGAACCTCGTGTCGGGCACCGACGGCGGCGGGCGGCACGGTCCGGCCGGGGCGGCCGCGGAGACCTCCGCGTCGGTGTCCGGGACCTCGACCGCCGGGTCGGCGTCCCCGAGCGCGAGCGCCTCCTCGTCGCCGTCCGCGTCCTCGTCCGCGTCCCGGTCCGGGTCGCCCTCCGCGTCCGCGTCGCAGCCGGGCACGGCCACGCCGAGCCGCCGCGCACCCGCCGACGGTCCCGTGCTCACCGTGTCGACCACCCCGTACCACTGGGACGTGCCCTGCGAGCACGCGTTCCTGGTCGACCGCAGCCCGCAGAACGTGCCGGAGCCGCCCGCCCAGCAGGACGCGGTCGGCTGGGCCACCCCCCTCGGCGCGGTCTCCGCGAACCGGCAGATGGCCGTCCTCACCGTGCAGGGCACCGGCGCGGAGACGGTGGTCCTGAAGGACCTGCACGTCCGCGTGGTGAGCAGCAAGCCGGCGCTGGACTGGAAGCAGTACGTGATGGGCAACGGCTGCGGCGGCCAGGTGGACACCGGGTCCTTCGACGTCTCCCTCGACCTGGGCAACCCCCTGGTGACGCCGGTCTCCGGACAGCGCGACTTACCGTACAGCGTCAGCGAGTCCGACCCTGAGGTCTTCAAGGTCAACGCGCACACCAGCGGCCACGACGTCAGCTGGTACCTGGAGTTGGAGTGGTCCAGCGGCGCGCGGCACGGCACCGTGCGCGTCGACGACCACGGCAAGCCGTTCCGCACCAGCGCCTCCCTGGACGGCTCCTACTACGCGTACCCCCTCGGCGGCGACGGCTGGGAGCTGGTCGAGGGCGACTGAGGCGGGGGCGGGGCGGGGAAGGTGCGGATGGCGGATCGCCGTCAAGTCGCTGCGGGGGCCGGGTAACGACATCGAGCGCTTCTCCACGGAGACCGGGCTGGAGCTCGCGGCCGGCGGTCGCACGGGTGTCCGGATCGCGGAAAGTCGCCTGTAGACGGCACGTACTTCCTTAGGGTGCGGGCATGACCGTGACTGAGAACGTGTCCGCCCCACCCGCGCCACCGGCCCCACTCGCCGCTTCCGCCTCGTCCGCCCCCCCGCCGCCGCTCGCCGCGCGGACCCGGTCGGTCGGCGGTTCGCCCGTGCGGGACATCCTCGCCGTCACCGCCCGCCCCGAGGTGATCAACTTCGCGGGCGGGCTGCCGGCCCCGGAGCTGTTCGACGCGGAGGGCATCGCCGCCGCGTACCGGGACGTCCTCGCCGAGGTGCCCGCGCGGGCGCTCCAGTACTCCACCACCGAGGGCGAGCCCGTTCTGCGGGCCGTGCTCGCCGCCCGCACCTCGGCGCGCGGACTGGACACCGACGCCGACGACATCCTCGTCACCACCGGCTCGCAGCAGGCGCTGTCGCTCCTCGCCACCGCCCTGCTCGAACCCGGCGACACCGTGCTCGTCGAGAGCCCCTGCTACCTGGCCGCGCTCCAGGCCTTCGGCCTCGCGGGCGCCCGGGTCGTCGCCGTGCCCGGGGACGAGGACGGGATCGACCCCGAGGCGCTGGAGGAGCTGGTGCTGCGCGAGCGCCCCAAGCTGCTCTACACCGTCCCCACCTTCCAGAACCCCACCGGCCGCACCATGCCCGCCGCCCGCCGGGCCGCCGTGGCCGAGGTCGTCGGCCGGTGCGGGCTGTGGATCGTCGAGGACGACCCGTACGGCGAGCTGCGTTTCGAGGGCGAGCGGGTGCCGTGGATCGCCTCCTACGAGGGTGCCCGGGACCGGACCGTGCTGCTGGGGTCCTTCTCCAAGGTCATGGCACCCGGCCTGCGCCTCGGCTGGCTGCGGGCGCCCGCCGGACTGCGCCGGGCCTGTGCGGTGGCCAAGCAGGCCGCCGACCTGCACACCCCGACCGTCAACCAGCTCGCCGCCGCCCGTTACCTGGCCGACCGGGACCTGGACGCCCACGTCGCGCGCGTCGCCGCCGCCTACGGCGCACGCCGGGACGCCATGCTCGCGGGGCTGGCGGAGGCGCTCCCGGCGGGGTCGGCGTGGGCGCGCCCCGAGGGCGGCATGTTCCTGTGGGCGCGCCTGCCGGAGCGGTACGACACCACGGCGCTGCTCCCCGGGGTGGTCCGGCACGACGTCGCGTACGTCCCCGGCGCTCCCTTCCACGCCGGCGAGCCCGACCGCGCCACGCTGCGGCTGTGCTTCGTCACGCAGGCGCCGGACCAGATCGCGGAGGGGCTGCGGCGGCTGGGGGAGGGGCTGCGGGAGGCGTCGGGAGAGGCGTCGCGGGAGGCGTAGGCCCCTGGCCCAGGTCCAAGAGCCGAGGCGCGGGCGCCGCACCCGCGCTTACGGTGAGGCCATGCCTGACAGCGCACGGACGACGACGGACTTCGACCTCGACGAGTACCTCGACGCGTACCTCGACCGGATCGGATGGGAGGGGGAGCGGCCCGCCGTCGACGCGGACACGTTGCGCGGCCTGCAGCTCGCGCACCTGAGGGCCGTCCCGTTCGAGAACCTCGACGCCCTCGCCGGTACGGCACCCTCCCTCGAACTCGCCGACCTGACGGCCAAGCTGGTGCACGGCCGTCGGCGCGGCGGCTACTGCTACGAGCACAACACGCTGTTCGCGGCGGCCCTGGAGGCGCTGGGATTCGGGGTGACCCGGCTGACCGCCCGGGTCGTCGTCGGCGCGGACCGCTTCGAGGACCGCCCGCGCACCCACATGGCGCTCCTGGTGGAGATCCCCGGCGACCCACGGCCTTACCTGGCCGACGTCGGTTTCGGAGCGATCGGTTCCTTGCTGGAGCCGGTGCCGCTGACGGCGGACACCGAGTTCCACGACGCCGGCCGCCGGCACCGGCTGGTGCACGTACCGCACCGGGGGCCGCTGGAGATGTGGGTGCTGGAGGCGTACCGGCAGGCGTCCACGGGCGGTTGGGCGGCCCAGTACGCCTTCACCCTGGAGCCGTTCGAGCGGTCCGACTACGAGATGATCAACTGGCACGTCGCCACGAACCCGCGCTCTCCGTTCTCCCGGCGCCCCTACGTCCAGCGCCTCATGCCCGACCGGCACGTGCTGCTCGACGGCGACCGCGTCACCGAGACCCGCGACGACGGCACGGTCACCGAGCGGAAGCTGACGGACGAGGCCGAGGCCCGCCGGGTGCTGGCGGAGGACTTCGGCATCGACGCGCCCGAGGGTCTGACGCTGCTGGGATGAGGGCGGCCCGCCCTCCCCACGGGGGAGAGGACGGGCCGTGTGCCGTGTGCCGGTGAGGGGGTCAGAGCCGCTCGGGCGTGCGGATGCCCAGCAGGGCCATGCCCTGGTGCAGCGTGCGGGCCGTGACGTCGGACAGGAACAGGCGGTTCTCCGCCACGTCCCGCGGCGGCGCCGGTTTGATCACCGGGCACTTGTCGTAGAACGACGTGAACAGGGACGCCAGCTGGTAGAGGTACGCCGTCAGCTTGTGCGGGGCGTACTCGCGGGCCGCCTCCGCCACCGTCTCCGCGAAGGCGTCGAGGTGCAGGCCGAGGGCGCGCTCCGCCTCGTGCAGCTCCAGCTCCGGGTGGGCCCCGGGGCGTACGTCGCCGGCCTTGCGCAGGATCGACTGGATCCGGGCGTAGGCGTACTGGAGGTAGACGGACGTGTCGCCGTTCAGCGAGACCATCTGGTCCAGGTCGAACTTGTAGTCCCGGTTGGCCGACGTCGACAGGTCCGCGTACTTCACCGCGCCGATGCCCACCTGGGTGCCCCGCTCGGCGATCTCCTGCTCGGAGAGGTCCTGCGCCTTCTCCCGGACGACGGCGGACGCGCGGTCGATCGCCTCGTCGAGGAGGTCGACCAGGCGGACCGTCTCGCCCTCACGGGTCTTGAACGGCTTGCCGTCCTTGCCGAGGACCGTGCCGAAGGCCAACTGCTGCGCCGTCACGTCGTCGTTCAGCCAGCCGGCCCGGCGGGCGGTCTCGAAGACCATCTTGAAGTGCAGGGACTGGCGGGCGTCGACCACGTACAGCAGCGTGTCCGCCTTCAGGTTGAAGACGCGGTCGCGGATCGCGGAGAGGTCGGTGGCCGCGTAGCCGTAGCCGCCGTCCGACTTCTGCACGATCAGCGGGACCTGCTTGCCGTCCGGGCCCTTGACGTCCTCGAAGAAGACGCACAGCGCGCCCTCGGAACGGACGGCGACGCCCGACTCCTCCAGCAGGCGGCAGGTCTCGGCCAGCATGTCGTTGTAACCGGACTCGCCGACGATGTCGGGGTCGCGGATCTCCATGTCCAGCTTCTCGAAGACGGAGAAGAAGTAGATCTTCGACTCGTCGACGAACTTCTGCCACGCGGCGAGCGTCTTCGGGTCCCCGGCCTGGAGGTCGACCACCCGGCGCCGTGCCCGCGTCTTGAACTCCTCGTCGGAGTCGAAGTGCCTGCGCGCGGCCTTGTAGAGACGGTCGAGGTTGGACATCGCCTCCTCGCCGCTCACCTCGCCGGCCTCGTGGTCCAGCTCGTGCGGGTGCTCGTCCAGGTACTGGATGAGCATGCCGAACTGGGTGCCCCAGTCGCCGATGTGGTGCCGGCGCACGACGCTCTCGCCGGTGAACTCCAGCAGCTGGACGACGGAGTCGCCGATCACCGCGGAACGCAGGTGGCCGACGTGCATCTCCTTCGCCACGTTGGGCTGGGCGTAGTCGATCACCGTCGTGCCGGGGTGCTGGGCGTGCGGGACACCGAGGCGGCCGGTGTCGTCCGCGTACCGCGCGGCGAGGTTCCCGGTGATCGCCCGGTCGCCGATCGTGATGTTCAGGAAGCCGGGCCCGGAGACCTCGACGTCCTTGATCAGGTCGCCGGTGACGATGTGCGAGACGACCTCGGTCGCCAGCTCCCGCGGGTTCGCCTTCGCCTTCTTGGCCAGGGCGAGGATGCCGTTGGCCTGGTAGTCCGCCCGGTCGCTTCGTCGCAGCAGCGGGTCCGCGGACGCCTCCGGCCGGGCGGCGGAGAGGGCGGACGTCAGCTGCTGGTTGACGAGATCGGTGAGTGACGCGACCGAGGCCATAGGAGTGGGTGCCGTTCTCCTCGTGGGTTCAGATAGACCTGGTCAGTATCCCACGGGTGGGGAAGCGGTTTTCGGCTGCGGGCCGGTGGGGGCTGGTCGGGCCCGCGCGGCGGAGCCGCATATCGGCACTGCCCCGCGCCCCTTCGGGGCGCTGATGAGAAGCGCCGGTTTTCGCGGATGCGGGCCGGGCTGGGAGAATGGAGCGGTCAGCCGTGCGACCGTCCGGCTGCTCAGCAGAACTTTCAGGGAAGAGGACGTGCCGATCGTGGCTCAGAGCACAGAGACCACCGACTGGGTCTCCCGTTTCGCGGACGAGGTCATCGCCGAGTCGGAGCGTCGTGCCCCGGGCGCGAAAACATCAGTCGCTACCGCTCCGGTCGTCGTCGTCGCGTCCGGACTCTCCCCGTCCGGTCCCATCCACCTGGGCAACCTGCGCGAGGTCATGACCCCGCACCTGGTCGCCGACGAGGTCCGCCGCCGGGGCCACCAGGTGCGGCACCTCATCTCCTGGGACGACTACGACCGCTACCGCAAGGTGCCGGCCGGAATCGCGGGTGTCGACGACTCGTGGGCCGAGCACATCGGCAAGCCCCTCACCTCCGTCCCGGCCCCCAAGGGCTCCGCGCACCCGAACTGGGCCGAGCACTTCAAGGCCGCGATGACCGCCTCGCTCGCCGAGATGGGCGTGGAGTTCGACGGGATCAGCCAGACCGCGCAGTACACCTCCGGCGTCTACCGCGAGCAGATCCTGCACGCCATGAAGCACCGGCGGGACATCGACGCGATCCTCGACCAGTACCGGACCAAGCCGAAGACGGCCGGCAAGAAGTCGCAGAAGCCCGTCGACGAGGCCGAGCTGGAGGCCGCCGAGGGCTCCGGCGCCGCCGCCGAGGACGACGGATCGGGCTCGGCCGCCGGATACTTCCCGTACAAGCCGTACTGCGGCAACTGCGAGAAGGACCTGACGACGGTCACCTCCTACGACGACGACTCGACCGAGCTGACCTACGCCTGCACCGAGTGCGGCTTCTCCGAGACGGTCCGGCTCAGCGAGTTCAACCGCGGCAAGCTGGTCTGGAAGGTCGACTGGCCGATGCGCTGGGCGTACGAGGGCGTGGTCTTCGAGCCGAGCGGTGTCGACCACTCGTCTCCCGGCTCGTCGTTCCAGGTCGGCGGGCAGATCGTCGGCATCTTCGGCGGCAAGCAGCCGATCGGGCCGATGTACGCCTTCGTCGGCATCAGCGGCATGGCCAAGATGTCCTCGTCGAAGGGCGGGGTGCCCACCCCGGCCGACGCGCTGCAGATCATGGAGCCGCAGCTGCTGCGCTGGCTGTACGCCCGCCGCCGGCCCAACCAGTCCTTCAAGATCGCCTTCGACCAGGAGATCCAGCGGCTGTACGACGAGTGGGACCGCCTCGACGCCAAGGTCGCCGACGACAGCGCCCTGCCCGCCGACGTCGCCGCCCACTCGCGCGCCGTCCGCACGGCCGCCGGTGAGCTGCCGAGGACGCCCAGGCCACTGCCGTACCGCACGCTCGCCTCCGTGGCCGACATCACCGCCGGGCACGAGGACCAGGCGCTGCGCATCCTCAGCGAGCTGGACCCGGCGAATCCGCTGCGGGCGCTGGAGGATGCCCGCCCGCGCTACGACAAGGCCGAGGCGTGGATCAACACCCACGTCCCCGCCGACCAGCGCACCCTCGTGCGCGAGGAGCCGGACGCCGAGCTGCTGAAGTCCCTCGACGAGCAGGGCCGGGCCTCGCTGCGGCTGCTCCTTGACGGGCTCGCCGACCACTGGTCGCTGGACGGACTCACCCACCTCGTCTACGGCGTGCCCAAGGTCCAGGCGGGCTTCTCCGCCGACGCCACGCCCAAGGAACTGCCGCCGGAGATCAAGACCGCCCAGCGGTCCTTCTTCGCGCTGCTGTACCACCTGCTCGTCGGCCGCGACACCGGCCCGCGCCTGCCCACGCTGCTGCTGGCGGTGGGGCAGGAGCGGGTGCGGGCCCTGCTCGGGGAGTAGGCCCGGACCGGACCGTGCTGACACGGCGACGGGGCCGCCGGCTTCTGCCGGGCGCCCCCGTCGCCGTACGTACACCCGCTACGCGATGTGCTCGTCCTCCAGCTCCGCGCTGTGGCGGTTGGTGAAGCGGCTCACCAACCGCTTGG
The DNA here is from genome assembly GCF_042268605.1 of Streptomyces sp. NPDC056296. Taxonomy (NCBI): domain Bacteria; kingdom Bacillati; phylum Actinomycetota; class Actinomycetes; order Kitasatosporales; family Streptomycetaceae; genus Streptomyces; species Streptomyces sp. NPDC056296. Next base: position 21,303 of record NZ_JBHJRX010000005.1, read on the forward strand.
CCTCCGGATCGGCGAGCGGCGTGCCGAACGTTGCCTCCACGTTGTCACCGAACTCGCGGGGCGTCGGATAGCTGCCGTTGATGGACTGCTTGAACACCTGGTAGTAGGCGTCCTCGTCCGGGCCCTGGGGCTCAGGCGTGCCGCCACCCTCCCCCAGCTCGCGGGTGCGGCGGGGGCCGACCGGTATGGGGAAGCTGCCGGTGTCCTCCGGAGAGGGCTCCCGCACGGGCGGCTCCTCCTCGAACTGCTGCCGGTACTGCTCGGCCTGCCGCTGTTCCGCTTCCCACTGGGCGTACTGGTCCGGGTCGTAGGCGGGGTCGTAGTCGCCGTGGTACTCGACGGACTGGGGGTCCCGGGCGTGCAGCCACGGATTCTGGTTCGGGTCCATCGCGGGGTTCTGGCCTGCTGCCGGGTGCTGGCCCGCCAGGTGCTGGCCCGCCGGGTTCTGGCCCGCCGCCGGGTTCTGGCCCGACGGGGAGTTCGGGTCCACCGCGGGGTTCTGGCCCACCGCGGCCTGCTCCCGCACGGGCTCGGGCGCCGGCTCCCGGCCGCCGACCAGCTCGGGGCGCTGCTCACCGGCGGGCTCGGCCTTCCGCAGGGAGGGCGCCGTCCCGTGGGCCGCCCTTCCGTCCGGGAGCGCGTCGGCCTGCGGCGCCGGCGGCAGCAGCGCCGGCTCGATGCCCGCCGCCGCCAGGCCCGCCGGGGCCGTCTGCGACAGGGGCACCCCGTACCGGGCCAGGCGCAGCGGCATCAGCGACTCGACGGGGGCCTTGCGGCGCCAGCCGCGCCCGAACCGCGAGCGCAGCCGGGCCTGGTAGACCAGACGCTCCTGCTCCAGCTTGATGACCTGCTCGTAGGAGCGCAGCTCCCACAGCTTCATACGGCGCCACAGCAGGAAGGTCGGCCCCGGCGAGAGCAGCCAGCGCGTGAGGCGGACGCCCTCCATGTGCTTGTCGGCGGTGATGTCGGCGATCCGGCCGATCGCGTGCCGGGCGGCCTCGACGGACACCACGAACAGGATCGGGATCACCCCGTGCATGCCCACACCCAGCGGGTCCGGCCACGCCGCCGCGCCGTTGAACGCGATCGTCGCCGCCGTCAGCAGCCACGCCGTCTGCCGCAGCAGCGGGAACGGGATGCGGATCCAGGTCAGCAGCAGGTCCAGGGCCAGCAGCACGCAGATGCCCGCGTCGATGCCGATCGGGAAGACGTAGCTGAAGTTCCCGAAGCCCTTCTGCAGGGCCAGTTCCCGCACCGCCGCATAGGAACCCGCGAAGCCGATCCCGGCGATGATGACGGCACCGAAGACGACCATGCCGATGAGAACGCGATGCGTCCGGGTCAGCTGTAGTGGCGCGGCCACCCGTACTCCCCTCCACGTGCCTGTTGTTGCGCGCAACAGAGTGGCACATGTGTGCGGGGGACGGGTGGCCGGTGGGCCGATACGACCTGTCAGCTCGACTTCGACGACGACTTCGACGACGACTTCGACGATGACTTCGGCTTCGACGACGACTTCGAGTCCGACGCCGACTTGGACGCCGACGGCGAGGAGCTCGACTTGGCGCCGTCGGTGTCGGCGGTGTTGGCCTTCGTCACCGCGGCCACCGCCTCCTTGGCCGCCTTCTGCGCGTCCTTGACCATGTCGTCGGCGTCCGGTGTCTTGTCACCGGCCAGGCCCGCGCCGTTGTAGTCGACGGTGACGACGACGTTCTCGACGCGCGCCACGACCGTCTGCTGCTTGAAGGTGCCTTCCTTCTTCTTCAGGTCGTAGCGCACGACCGACGCCTCGTCGCCCGTGCCGCTCACCGGCGCGGTCTTCACGCTCTTCGCGCCCTGCGCGGACTGGGCGTCCTGCAACTGCTTCGTGTAGTAGTCGCGCGCCAGCTTGTCGCCCTCGCCGCGCGACGCGTCCGACTCGAAGCGCAGCATCGACACGCTCAGCCAGCGGAACTGAGAGCCCTTCACGCCGTTGTCGTCCAGGCTGTCCCAGGAGCAACCGGCGCGCGTCGCCGTGTCGTTGGACGCGCCCTCCTTGCCGGAATCGGCCTTCGGCGCCAAGTCTTCCAGCGTCTTCTTCGACAGCACCGAACACGGCTCCGGAAGCTTCCCGTACGCCGCGGCCTGGACCGTCGGGGAGGGCTTCGCCGACTTGGACGCGGCCGACTTGGACGCGGCCTTGTCCTTGCCGTCGTCGGAGCCGGAGTCCGAGGAGCAGCCGGCTGCCACCAGCATCACGGGGACGGCGGCCGCGCAGACAAGGACGCGGGGGAGACGCTTCGCTTGCTGGTTTCGCTGGTCACGCTGGGCTCGTCGCTGCATGGTTCCTTCACTCATGGCACTCGTGGTTCCTGCGGTCGGAACGGGTCCGAGGGGCCACCGTACGCGGTGGGGAAACCGCGCGGCCCCGCTTCGGACGCGTCGCGCGCGGACGCGTGGGAGTCCGGGCCGGGCTCAACCGCTCAGTGAATCCGCCAGCTGGGAAGCCAGTTTCCGCGCCATGTCCTGCATTTCCTCGCTGTCCGGCACGACTCCGAGCATCGCCGACTGCTCCGCGTACTCGATGGTCACCACGACGTTCGACGTGCGGAACGCCACAGTCACCGTGCGCCGCTTCGCCGTCGAACCGGAGCTGCTCAGCTCGTCGTCCACGAACGCCTCGTCACCCAGATCGTCGAGGAGCCGGGGCTGGAGGTCGGTGGGCGTGGCACTGGCGGACGCGCTCGACGAGGGGGCGTTGGACGACGCGGAGCCGGAGGCCGGGGCGGAGGGCGCGCCGGGCGACGCGGTGCCGGACGGCGAGCCGGATCCCGGCGTGGAACCGGACGCGGACGGCGAACCCGACTCCGAACCCGACTCCGACTCCGACTCCGACCCCGAGGCCGCCGGTTCGGGGAGGTCGGCCGTCTCCACCTGCTTCGCGAAGAGCGTCTCGGCCTCGCTGTCGTCGCTCACGGAGCTGTCGTACGACACCACCCGCTCGAAGTCGACGAAGAGGTGGTTGGTGGCGTCCGCCGAATCCACCTTCCAACGGCAGCCGACCTTGCGGTCGGTGTCGTACGCGAGCGTCGCCTCGCCCGCGTACGCCTTCTCCCGCTGCTCCTCGTCCGCGATCTCCTCCAGGCCGGGCAGGAGCGAACCGAGCGCCTTGTCGCCGACCGCGCCGCACGGCTCCGGGAGGGTGCGGTACTTGCCGGGCTCGGCGGCCTCGGTCGCGACACCGGGCCGGCCCGGGTTGGAGTCGTCCGCCGTGGGACCGTCGCCCGAGCCGCCGGTGCAGCCGGCCAGCACCGCCGCCAGGACGGCGGCGACGCCGGGTACGTAGGCCTTCCGCTGCACGGTGCGGCTCCTCTCGCCGGTGTGGCTGTGGTCGGTACTCCAGTGTCCCCGCTGGTTATTCGCTTGCCGCACGGGGGCGTCCTCTGCGGACAATGTGTATCGCACGCGCTGCCGTGAACGCCGGTCGGTTGTCCCTTTGACTGCCCTTGGCGCCGGTTTTGCGCTTTGAGACTTCTGTTTGTTTTCCGGGGGAATGAGGACGAAATGTCGTACGTGGAGATGCCAGGCGCGAAGGTACCGATCCGGATGTGGGCGGACCCCGCGACGGTGGAGGAGGGCGCGCTCCAGCAGCTGCGCAACGTGGCGACCCTGCCGTGGATCAAGGGCCTGGCCGTCATGCCGGACGTGCACTACGGCAAGGGCGCGACGGTCGGGTCCGTGATCGCGATGCGGGGTGCCGTGTGCCCGGCGGCGGTGGGCGTCGACATCGGCTGCGGGATGTCGGCGGTGAAGACGTCCCTGACGGCGAACGACCTGCCGGGCGACCTGTCCCGGCTGCGCTCGAAGATCGAGCAGGCGATTCCGGTGGGACGGGGGATGCACGACAGTCCCGTCGAGCCGGGGCGGTTCCACGGGCTGGCGACGGCCGGGTGGGACGACTTCTGGGGGCGGTTCGACGGGGTGGCGGAGGCGGTGAAGTTCCGTCACGAGCGGGCCGGTAAGCAGATGGGGACGCTCGGAGGCGGAAATCACTTTGTTGAGGTATGTACTGATACGTCCGATTCTGTGTGGCTCATGCTCCACTCCGGTTCCCGCAACATCGGCAAGGAACTTGCCGAGCATCACATCGGCGTCGCCCAGAAGCTCCCGCACAACCAGGGCCTGATCGACCGCGACCTCGCGGTGTTCGTCGCGGACACCCCGCAGATGGCGGCGTACCGCAACGACCTGTTCTGGGCGCAGGAGTACGCCAAGTACAACCGGACCATCATGATGGCGCTCCTGAAGGACGTGGTCCGCAAGGAGTTCAAGAAGGCCAAGCCGGCCTTCGAGCCGGAGATCAGCGCACACCACAACTACGTGGCCGAGGAGCGCTACGAGGGGATGGACCTGCTCGTCACCCGCAAGGGCGCGATCCGGGCCGGTTCCGGTGAGTACGGGATCATCCCCGGTTCCATGGGCACGGGGTCGTACGTCGTGAAGGGCCTCGGGAACGCCAAGTCCTTCAACTCCGCCTCCCACGGCGCCGGGCGGCGCATGAGCCGGAACGCCGCCAAGCGCCGCTTCTCCACCAAGGACCTGGAGGAGCAGACGCGGGGCGTGGAGTGCCGCAAGGACTCGGGCGTCGTGGACGAGATCCCGGGCGCCTACAAGCCGATCGAGCAGGTCATCGACCAGCAGCGCGACCTCGTGGAGGTCGTGGCGAAGCTGAAGCAGGTCGTCTGCGTGAAGGGCTGACGCCCGGGACGCCGTCCGGCGTCAGCCTTCCCGGTGCACCTTCGTGTTCGACGCCTGGGCGCGGGGGCGGACGACCAGGAGGTCGATGTTGACGTGGGCGGGGCGGGTGACCGCCCAGGTGATGGTGTCGGCGACGTCGTCGGCGGTCAGGGGCTCGGCGACGCCCTGGTAGACCTTGGCCGCCTTGTCCTCGTCGCCGCCGAAGCGGGTCAGGGCGAACTCGTCGGTCTTCACCATGCCCGGCGCGATCTCGACGACGCGGACCGGGCGGCCGACGATCTCCAGGCGGAGGGTCTCTGCGAGGACGTGTTCGGCGTGCTTGGCGGCGACGTAGCCCCCGCCGCCCTCGTAGGCGGCGAAGCCCGCGGTCGAGGAGACGACGACGACCGTGCCGTCGCCGCTCGCCTCCAGCTTGGGGAGCAGGGCCTGGGTGAGATTGAGGGTGCCGAGGACGTTCGTCTCGTACATCCGGCGCCAGTCCTCCGGGTCGCTGGCGGCCACCGGGTCGTCGGCGCCGAGCGCACCGCCCGCGTTGTTGACGAGGACGCCGACGGTCTTGAAGGCCGACGCGAACTCGTCGACCGCCGCGCGGTCGGTGACGTCCAGGGGGTACGCCGTCGCCTTGTGGCCGGCCGCCTGGATCTCCTCCGCCAGCGCCTCGATACGGTCCTTGCGGCGGGCGGTGAGGACGACGCGGTAGCCGGCCCCGGCGAGCTGCCGGGCCGTGGCGGCGCCGATGCCGCTGCTCGCACCGGTGACGACGGCGATGCGGGAGGCGGCGGACGGGGCGGCTGCGGGGGCCATGGGCTGCTCCTGAGGTGGGCACGGGGCGGTACGGCGGTCGCCGCCCAGCGTAGTCAGCCGCCGTTCCTCGGCGCCCACATGATCACGGCCATCCCGGCGAGGCAGACCAGGGCCCCGGTGACGTCCCAGCGGTCGGGGCGGTAGCCGTCGGCGACCATGCCCCACAGGATCGAGCCGGCCACGAAGATCCCGCCGTACGCGGCGAGGATGCGGCCGAAGTGGGCGTCGGGCTGGAAGGTGGCGACGAAACCGTACGCGCCCAGGGCGAGGACACCGCCGGTGGCCCACAGCCAGCCGCGCTGTTCGCGTACGCCCTGCCAGACCAGCCAGGCGCCGCCGATCTCGAAGAGGGCGGCGACGACGAAGAGGGCGGCGGAGCGCAGGACGAGCATGCGGGCAGCTTCGCACGCGCCGAGTGCGCACCGGGCGGCGGACCTGCGGAATAGACGGCCGGGGCGCTCCGTACCACCGATCTTGCCGGGCATTCTTTAGGGCCGGGGCGGATGCCCTCTCCCGCGTAGCGGGGCAGGAGTGGCCGGATCGACGTCGGGGCGATCCGGCGTACCAGCCGGCTCGGCGGCACGTCGCACTACGGAGATCAGCCATGAGTTCAGAGAGCGGTCGTCGGCGGCAGCCGCAGCCGCAGCCATCGCGTGCACGTCGTCGGGAAGCCGGAGGTTCACATGCTTGGTCATAGGACCATTTTGGCACTGGACCCATGATGGAGCTACTATGGGTCCATGAGTCGTTTCCGGATGTATCCGACGAGCGAGCAGGAGCAGCGGATGCTGCTGCACTGCGCGCACGCCCGGTACGTCTGGAACCTGGCCGTTGAACAGCACGCGCACTGGTGCAGGTGGCGCAAGGCCGCTCCCGGTTTCGCCGAGCAGTGCCGCCAGCTCACCGAGGCCCGCCGCGAGAGTGAATGGCTCGGCCTGGGAAACGCCGACGTGCAGCAGCAGGCGCTCAAGGACTTCGCCAAGGCCAAGAATGCCCGCTTCACCTCCGGCTTCGGTGAGCCGACCTGGCGCAAGAAGTTCCGGCACGAGGGCTTCCGTGTCATCGGTGCCGACCGCGTACCCGAGTACAGCACCGACGGATCGCCGAAGCTGAACGCGAAGACCGGCAAGCAGGTCATGGGCCGCTCCGTCACCCTGCGGAAGTTGAACCGCAGGTGGGCGCAGGCCAAGGTGCCTGGCTGCGGATGGGTCCGCTTCCGTCTCAGCGCCAACGGCAAGGGCGCCCGGCTCCCGCAGGCAAAGACGTTCCGCGTCACCTTCCGCAACGGGCAGTGGCACATCGCCTTCGCGGTCCTTCCTGAGCCGACCCCGGTGCCAGGTACGGGCGAGGCCATCGGTATCGACCGGGGCGTGAAGATCACCGCCGCCCTGTCGGACGGCCGCACTCTCAACTGCCCCCAGCTCACCACCCGGGAACGCGCTCAGATCCGCAAGCACCAGCGGCGCGCGGCCCGAGTGGAGAAGGCCAGCCCCACGAAGGCGGTCGAGTACGCGAAGGTCGCCAAGCTCAAGGCGCGGGAGGCGGACCGGCGCAAGGACTGGTGCGAGAAGACCAGCACGATGCTCGCGCGCATCTACGACCTCGTTCGGTTCGAGAAACTGAACATCAAGAACATGACCCGCTCCGCCCGGGGCACCGTGGAGCTGCCCGGCAAGAACGTGGCCCAGAAGTCCGTGTTCCGTCCTTCGCCATCTTGTCGCTGTCCCGCGTGACGTTGTTCAGTTCGCTGTTCGTCCCGGGGCAGGTTGCCTCTCCTCGTGTACGGACCGGGACAGGTGTCCCACGGTGTCTTGTCGCTCGCTGATGCCTGTCCCGCTTCGTATTCGCTCTCAGGGGCGGTTTGGACGTTGATCCGTTGCTGGCTGACGGGGCTGTGTGGCTCTCTGGTGATCGGGGTTGGTGCGTTCGCTCTGGTGAGGGGGCTGGGTGACTGCCGATGCGTTCGCTGATGTCGGGCACGGCGTTTTGGAGGTCGAGTACATCGATGAGGGCCGTGTACGCCGTCGTGAGCCTCTGTCGTCGGTGTGGACGGCGAGGTTCGAGTCGCTGCCGTCGGTGCGGAAGGTGCGTACGTACGACGGGCAGCGGTCGGTGACTCGGGACTACTGGTCGACGACTATGCGGAGGGCTCTCGTATGTGAGTCGCGGCTGGAGCGCGATCACGCGATGCTGATGGACTTCGATTCGCAGGTGACGGGTCTGGTGTCGCAGCCGTTCCGACTGTTCTGGCCCACGCGCCGGGGACGGTTGGGGCACGTCCCGGACTTCTTCGCCCGGCGCTGCGACGGTGGCGGGGTGGTGGTCGACGTGCGTCCGGTGGATCAGATCGAGGCGGAAGATGCCGAGGCGTTCGCGGCGACCGAGCGGGTCTGCGAACTGGCTGGCTGGTCGTTCCGGCGGGTGGGGGCGATCAATCCGGTCCTGCTGGCGAACGTGCGCTGGTTGCGGGGCTACGGCCATCCCCGTTGTTGGCGGCAGGAGACGGCCGCGCGGCTGCTGGAGGTGTTCGTCGAGCCGAGGCCGCTGTTCGCCGGGGCGGAGGCGGCGGGGGACCGGATCGCGGTGCTGCCGGTGCTCTACCACCTGCTCTGGCGGGGCATGTTGGCCACGGATGTGGAGTCGCAGGTTCTGGGGCCGGGCTGCATGGTCCGTCGACAGATGGGAGTCGATCCGTGGTGATGCGCAATCCGTTGGTGGTCCGTCCTGGCGACCGGGTCAGGTTCGACGGCAAGGTGCAGACGGTCGCCGGCCTGTCGGGGATGCTGGTGCGGCTGGCGGACGCGGCGGGCGGCACGAGCGCGATGCATCTGCCGACGCTGATGATGTCGCCCGGCTTCGAGGTGCTTGGCTCCGGCAGCAGGAGGGTGATGCCCGCGGGGCTGCTCGACCCCGTCCCGGCGGTTCAGGCCGAGGAGGTCTTGTGGTGGCACCGGCACATGGTCGAGCTGCGCACGGGACTGCCGCCGGATGCTCCGCAATGCGCCTCGCCGCGGCCTGAGTATGACCCGGTCACGCGGACGCTGGCCGAGCGCGAGGCGTCCAAGGCCGCGGAGTTGTCGGTCGAGCTGGGGCGGCCGGTCAGTGCACACACGGTGCGCTGGCGGCGGCGTCGTCATCAGGAGCGGGGCATCGCGGGCATGGTCGACGGGCGGCACGCGCCTCGCCGGCCGGTGCATGGAGGGCTTCGGCCGGAAGTCGTGGACGAGTTGCAGCAGATGATGAGCCAGGCCACGGATGGCTCGACCCGGACGGTCAGCTACTACTTCGAGCGTGTCAGCAAGACGGTCAAGGACAAGTACGGGCCGGAGGCGGTGCCGAAGCGGTCGGCGTTCTACCGGCTGTTTCAGCGCCTGGAGCGCGGCCGGCACACCACCGGGTCGGCGCGCACACGCCGGTCCCTGGCAAATCAGCCCGAGGGTGCCTTCGGCCAGGTGACGGTCTGCCGGCCGGGCGAGTTGATGGAGATCGACTCCACCCCGTTCGACGCGTTGGTACGCCTGGACCAGGGCGTGGTGGGCAGAGTCGAGCTGACCGGGCTGGTTGACGTCGCCACCCGCACGGTCACCGCGGCGGTGCTGCGGCCGACGACGAAGTCAGTCGACGCGGCCTTGCTGCTGGCCCGCTCGGTGACACCGGCGCCGATGCGCCCGGGCTGGACGGATGCTCTGCGCATGGAGCGGTCGGTGCTGCCCTACCAGCGGTTGCTCGCGCTGGACGAGCGCCTGCGGCACGCGGCGGCGGTCCCGCTGATCATTCCCGAGGCGATCGTGGTGGACGGCGGCAAGGCGTTCTTGTCGAAGAACTTCCACATTGCCTGCGACGCGTTCGGCACCGAGGTGATCCATGCGCCGCCCAGGACACCGACGCACAAGCCGCACATCGAACGCACGCTGGGATCGGTGGCCACCATGTTCGCGCAGTTCGTCTCGGGTCACACCGGCCGCTCGGCCGAGCACCGCGGGAGCCGGGTCGAGGACGAGCCGCTGTGGTCGCTGCCGCAGTTGCAGGAACTGCTGGAAGAGTGGATCACCGCAAGGTGGCAGAACCGGCCGCATGACGGTCTGCGGGACCCGCTCGCTCCGGGACGGACGTTCTCACCGAACGAGAAGTACGCCGCGCTCGTGGAGACGGCTGGCTACCTGCCTCTCGCGCTGTCGTCCGAGGACTACCTGAAGCTCCTGCCGACCCGCTGGCAGGCGGTGAATTCCTACGGAATCAAGATCAAGCACCGGATCTACGACTGCGGCGATCTCGACGGGCTGCGGCGAGAGAGGTCCGGCCTGGCCGATCACCAGGACCGGTGGGAAGTACGGCACGACCCCTATGACGTCCGTGTGGTCTGGCTGCGCGACCACCGCGAGGAGACCTGGATCACGGTTCCCTGGAGGCTGTTGTCGTCCCAGCCGGTCCCGTTCGGGGAGATGGCCTGGGACCACTCCGCCAGGGATCTGCGCGACCAGCAGGGCGCCACGGTGACCGAGGAGGCGATCTCCGAGGCGGTGGGGGAACTACTGGAACGGGCGGGCACCGGTCCCGTCGAGGAGAACGCGGCGCCACCGGTTCGCAAACGCGCCCGCAGCCGTCGAGCCGAGCGGGCAGCCGCCCGCACCCGCGCCGCTTCTGATCCTTCCTGGCCCCGCCTGGCCCCGCCGTCTGCGTCCGCTCAGGTCGAGGAGCCGGAAGACGAAACCGACGACGAGGCGGTCGCCGATGTCGTTCCGCTGCGTGTCTTCGACGCCCGCAAGGAGTCAAAGAAGTGGTGGTAGGGCCCGAGCATTTCGGCATGCCCGACAAGCGGCGCATGCCGACGACAACGCTGCCGAACTGGCGATGCTTCGTGAACGAGGACTCGCCAGAGTTCGAACTGTTCAGCGAGGCGCAGTGGCGGGCAATGGCCGATCCGGAGAGGGATGAGTACGACGAGGCACGCGTCGACTACCACTCCGAGCTGGTCATCGTGGAGACCCCGGCCATCCGGGAGATCTTGCACCAGGGACGTCTGCTGACGTTGGTGAACCGGCGGGAGATCAGTGCCCGCCGTGGTCTGATCGTCTCCGGTCCCTGGGCGACGGGGAAGTCCACCGCGATCAAGCAGCTCGGCCGAGCCCATGAACTGCGAGTACGGCGGCGATATCCCGACCATGACCGCATCCCGGTCGTCTATGTCTCGGCCCCGCCGAACGGCTCCCCGCGCAAGCTGGCCACGCGCTTCGCGCACTTCCTCGGGCTGCCCCTCAAATCCCGTCACAACGAGATGGACATCGCCGACGCGGTCTGCGAGATCCTCACCGAAGCCCGCTGTGATCTGGTCCTGGTCGACGAGATCCACAACATCCAGATGGGCACGTCCAGCGGCAAGGACATGTCCGACCATCTCAAGTACTTCGCCGAGCACATTCCAGCGACGTTCGTCTACGCCGGCATCAACGTCGAGCGGGAGGGGTTGTTCACCGGCGTTCGCGGCAAACAGATTGCCGCCCGTTGCGTCATGCAGCACACCGCGAACTTCCCCTACGGCAGCGAATGGCGCTCCATGATCGCCACGATGGAGCACGCCCTGCGGCTGCACCGCCACGAGGTCGGCACTCTGGCCCGCCAGGCAAAGTATCTCCACACCCGCACCGGCGGCAGCATCAGCAGCCTGTCCCATCTGATCCGCGCCGCCGCGATCAGCGCGATGCCGACGGCAGCGAACAGATCACCCGCCGCCTGCTGCACACCATCACGGTCGACCACAACACCCAGTCCGACAGCCCCCGCCCGCCGAGGGAAACCGAGGACGACATCGGGGACGCAGCGTGAGCGCTTCCCTCTCGTCGCGTCGGCTCCAGGCCCTGCCCCGCACCGTCGCCCCACTGCACCGCGAATCATGGGATTCCTGCATGAAGCGGCTTGCCAGGGCGAACCGGCTCCCGTTCACGCTCTTGCACGAACACCTCGACGACCCTGCTCGCATCCAGCCGGAGCCTTTGCCCTTGCTGGACGCGATCTGTGATCTGTCAGGACAGCCCCGTGACCGGCTTCTTCGCGCGCTTCCCGATCTGTGGCCATCCGGGCCCGACGACAGCGAGCCCGTCGCCAGCGTGCGGTTGGCGCGAAGTGGCTGGAAGCTCCATCCCGCATGCAGCCGCTGCCTGATGGGGAAGGGCATCACAGAAGTGCTCCCCAGGTCTTGGCACTGGGCCCCGGTCAGCACCCGGCTCTGCATGCGGCACGCTCAGTGGACAGACGACCGGGCCACGCAATTCGCTCTCCACACGGTTCCGGAAGTCGTCCAGGCCCAGCGTCGCCATCATCGCCTGAGCCGTCGACACGGGTGGGGCCCGGTCGTCCTCGCCATGCGCGCGGCCACCACCATGGTGAGCGGCTGGTGGGAGTACGACGCTCTCGTGGATTCTCGGCACAAGCGGATGTCTGCGTTGCGCGGCCCCGGCTGGCGGGCCTATGACAACGATTCGATGATCATTGCCAGCGTCTATCCCGAAACGGTTGCCCTGGCCGGCCTGCTGGCCGCACCCGGCCTGAGAGACCTGGCGTTCACTGGCCACCCGGCAGACATGCGGCGCTTCATCGACGAGGTCCGGGTACGTGTCCTGCCCGGGTACCAGTACGACTACGACGATCACAAAGACCCGCTGGTGGGCTGGATCGAACAGGAACGCCGCCGGCGCACGCTTCCCGATCCGATGACCGCGAGCCTGTGACTGTCATCCCCGCTTTCACCGGAAAGCGCCTCGTCCTCGCGCGGCACCGCCGCCGGATGACGCTGGCAGATCTCGCTCGCGCATCGAAACTGACGACGCACAGCCTCACTCATTTCGAAAACCGCCTGAAGTACCCGTCACCCCAGTCGCTGGACCGGCTGGCTGGCGCTCTGGACGTCACCCCTGAGTTCCTTCTAGCCCCACCGCCCCAACCGATCCTGCCGGAAGCGATGAGCCTGCGAAGCCCGACCAGACTGACCGCGCCCAAACGCAACAGCGCCGTTGCTGTCGCCGAACTCACCGTAGCCTTCGTCGCGTGGATCGAAACACACCTGTGGCTGCCATGCCCCAACCTGCCCTTATGGCCGCAGCTCGACGCCGAGCACGCCGCCGAGGCCCTACGGGCCCACTGGCAGATGGGCGACGCCCCCAGCGGTGAGCTGACGCCGCTCCTCGAAGTAAACGGCATCCGCATCTTTGCTCTCCCGATCGACTGCGGAGATGTTGGAGCGTTCTCCACACGCCAGTCCGGGACACCATTCATCTTTCTCCCGCCCCATCTGGACGGCGAACAGGCGCGGCAGCATCTCGCGCACGAACTCGGGCAACTCGTCCTTGGCCACAGTCGGCCAGGCCAACGGGACTCGCGCACCGCGGCCGACCAGTTCGCCTCTGCGTTCCTCATGCCCCGCACTGCCGTCGTCGCCGCGATGCTCCGCACAGCCACCCCCGAACGCCTGACAGCAGCAGCCAGCGCCTGGGGCGTTCCCACATCCGCCGTTCAACACCGCCTTCATGACCTGGAACTCCTGCCTGAGTGGACCCACAGATCGAACATCCAGAGACTCGGGGACGAAACGCCCCCTGACCACCAGCCCCGAGCCAACTCCGTTGCACGCAGCCACCTGCTGCCCAAAGCCGTGGCTTACCTCCGAGCCCGCGGGCTTCCCGTCGACTCCGTCGCGGAGCTGACCGCCCTTCACGCCGACGACACTCCACACTGGGCGACGACGATCAGCCCAGCACCTCCTGCTCCCGCCGACGAGTAGGAGCACCGAGAGGGCACCCTGGCCCAGGGGCCGGGCGGCGAACGACGTCGCCCGGGCCACCGAACGTTCCGGGCGGCGCGTGAGCGGCGCATCGTGTCATCACACGTAGCCGTCCCGCTCGCCGTCGCGGGTGCTACGCGCCAGCCTGCGGGGTCATCGACTCGGGGTGGAAGCACTCGGGGCGGTTGCGCTTGGTGTACATGGCCCAGTAGTCCTGTACGAGGTCGTCGGAGTCGGCGACGGGGAACTGCGGTCCGTCGGCCGGCAGGGCGGACTGGACTCACCTGGGCAGTCATCAGTCTCATGACCCGCCGACTCAACCGCAGCACAGCACGTTGGGCCGAGCAGCGCTCGGCCCAACGGAATCAGCTTGCACACGGCACCTGACCTGAACGAGCCGTCAGCAGGCTGACGGCGAGCCGTTCAGAGCTGCTGCCGAGCGGTCGGTGCCGCTCGCTCAGTGCATGACGATGGAGAACCAGGAGTCAGCGGGCTGGCCATTGGCGTTGTGGGTCAGCTCCTTGGCCGAGTGGTTGCTCTTGTCACAGCCGCTTCGCCAGGTGTAGCTGACGATCAGGGCCGACTGGAGCGAGGAGACGCTGGGGATGACCTTCGCCGGGTCAAACTCGGTGTTGGTGAAGGTCACGCAGTACTCGCCGGGACCGAGACGCTTGACGTTGTCGATGCCCTTGGCGTTCCGCAGCTCGCCTGCACTGGGGACTGTCGCGCCAGTGGCCCACGGCATCGCGACGGCCTCCGAAGGCGAGCCGGATGCCCGCGAGCGCACGTTGACCGTCATGTTCGACGGGCTGCGCCCCGCCTGACCGCCTCGCGCAGATCTCGAAGCCAACTCCCGACCCGCGGGTCCGTCCCGCATGCCTTGAGGGAACGTGGAGCTGCGGCGCAGGACGTGCTCTTCCGGCGTGGATAGAAGAGCACAGGGGGCAAGCCACGTTGCAGCGAACTGCGCTTCAAGCTGAGTATCCATACACTTATCCTGCCCGCAAGCAGCACTGACAATGTTTGTGCGGTGCACTGATTTGACTCTGGATCGAATATATATTCACATAGGAGAGGAGAAGGTCTCGGGAGCGTTCGACTCCCGGGCAGCAAGAAAGCGGTTCTCACATATGGCGCGTGTAAAGTACATCGACCCTGACGGCGCTTCTGGCCCCGTGGGTGCGGCCCTGCGGCAGATGCCTCGTTCGAACGTCCTGAGCCTCCTGGCCCAGGCGCCCACCGCCTTCGTTCCGTGGGTGCGGTACGGGGGCGTCCTGCTCAACGACCTCGTCCTCGACCCAGGGCTGCGTGAGCTGGCCATCCTTCAGGTGGGCAGGCTCGCCCAGCGCTACGAGTGGGAGCAGCACCTCCCGTTCGCGCGGGCCGCAGGAGTCGCTGAACAGCAGATCGCCGCGCTGGAGCGGGGTGAGACCGACCACCCGGTGTTTGACCCCGTCCAGCGCGCGGTCCTTGGATTTGTCGCCGATCTCACGCTGCGTGACGGCCAGGTCGGTGAGGCCGACTACGCGGCCCTGGCGGCTCTGCTGCCGGAGCGCCAGATCGTCGAACTGGCCCTGGTGACCGCCCATTACGTCGGCGTCGCGCGGCTGATGACGGCTCTGCGGATCGACTCGGACCAGGTGCCGATGGGCCCGGAGGCGGTCGGCCGCGGCCTGGACGGGCTGGAGGACGCCGCGGCGTCCTGATGTGTTCGGCCTCTCTTCCGTGTCCGGGGACGGAAGTCACAGAAGCGTACGCATCATCGTCCGCCACCCCGAGGCGGTGAGAAAGAAGAACCAACGCATGTCCATAACCGCGTCGAAGGACGCTTCCACTGTCGCGATCGTGACCGGCGCCGCCGGCGGGATCGGCGGCGACATCTGCCGTCGCCTCATCGACGAGGGCCGTACCGTCGCCCTGCTCGACATGGCGCTTGGCGTCCACGACACCCGCGAGGAGCTGGGCGGGCACTTCGCGGCCCAGCTCGACATCAGCCAGCCGGACGCCGTCCGGAGCACGATGGCGGAGATCGTCGCCGAACTCGGATCCGTGGGTGTCGTCGTGAACTGCGCCGGTACCGGCCACCGCGAATCGTTCGAGGACATCACCGCCGAGCAGTTCATGACCGACGTCAGGACGAACCTGCTGGGCACCTTTCTGATGAGCCAGGCCGCAGTCTTTCCCTACATGAAGGACGCCGGCTGGGGACGGCTGATCAGCATCGGTTCGGTCTCCGGCAAGCGCGGCGGGATCGGCCCGGTGCACGAGGACGGCTCCGGCGGTCGTTCCGGCGTGGCCTACGCCGCCTCCAAGGCCGGTCTCATCAACATGGCCCGATGGATGGCGCGCGAAGTGGGCAAGTACGGCGTCACCAGCAACGTGATCACTCCCGGAGTGATAGCCACGGCGCGGACCGAAGGCGTGACCTACGACTTCTCGGAGATCCCGCTCGGCCGGATCGGCCGCGGCGAGGACGTCGCCGCGGCGGTCTCCTTCCTGGCGGGCCCGGATTCCGCCTACGTCAACGGTGTCGTCATCGATGTCGATGGCGGCCTCACCCGCGCCTGACCAACCCGTTTCCGACAAGGAGAGACAGCTCATGTCGTTCGCGTCGTCCTCAGCAGGACAGGCCCGCATCTGGTGGGAGAGCGCCGGGGACGGAACCCCCGTCCTCCTCATCAACGGCCTCAGTTCTCCCTCGGCGGTCTGGTTCCGCCTGGTGCCCATGCTCGCGGGCCGGCACCGGGTCCTGTCGTTCGACAACCTCGGTACCGGCCGCACCTGCTTCGAGGGGGATTCCTTCTCGATGGAGATGATGGCCGAGGCCGCCGCCGACGTCCTGGGCGCCGTCGGGGCCCCCCGGGCTCACGTCCTGGGCATGTCCATGGGAGGACTCATCGCCCAGCAGCTCGCCCTCACGCACCCCGGACTCGTCTCCAGTCTGACCCTGGTCTCCACCCATGCCGGATCACCTCACATGGCCCAGGACCAGAGCAGTCTCGAAGCGATCAGCCGGGCGCAGGGGATGTCTCCCGAGCAGCGCACCAGCTACCTTTCCGACCTGACCTACGCCTGTGCGGGCCAGGCGGAGCGCGAGGCCGACCTCGCCGTCCGGGCCCAGTACCCCACCTCCGAGGAGGGCTACGGCAAGCAGCTCGCCGCGACGATGGGCTGGGAACGCCTCGATGACCTTCGTGGGCTCACCTGTCCCGCACTGGTCCTGCACGGGGCGCGGGACCAGCTCGTGTCCGTGGGTAACGCGCGTCAACTGGCCGAGTACATCCCCGGGGCCCGGCTGACCGTCCTGGAGGACTGCGGACACCAGGTCTTCAGCGACCAGCCCGTGATCGGCGCGCAGGCTCTCCTCGACTTCTTCGCCGACGTGGACGCCGCCGCGTAACCATCACCCGCGCACAGGCTCCCCGGCGGTACTCGCGCCGGGGAGCCTGCGCTCGTTGTCTCACACCACCGCAGACGATCCCAGGGCGGCCTTCGCGATGTGGAGGAGCGCCGGCTCCGCATGAGGCAGCCGGCGCAGGTCAGGAGTGCGCGCCGCATGATTGATGATCATGATGGCCATGTTCACGCGCACCCGGGCCGCCGCCTCCTCCTGCTGGGATCCGTCGGGGCTCAGCAGGGCCGACCATTCGCGCAGGTAGTCGTGCTGGGCCTGGCGGAAGCGCTCGCGGTCCTGCGCGGCGAGGTGGCCGAGGTCACCGATGAGCACCGAGGCCATGCCGTGTTCGACGGCCAGGACCAGGTAGGAGCGCAGCAGCCCGTCCACGGCCTCCTCTGTGCTGCCGGCATGGGCGAAGACGCGGGTCACTTCCGCCCACAGCCATTCGTTGCCGCGGTTGAGTACCGCTGCCAGCAGTTCCTGCTTGCCGGAGAAGTAGTTGTAGACGCTGGGGCCGGCGATGCCGGCCGCTTCTCCGATCTCCTCGATGGTGAGGGAGGCGACCCCGCGTTCGGCGATCAGCCGGGCAGCCGCCCCGACGATGCCCTCGCGCCGGGACCGCATCACCAAGCGCCCGCTGCCACTGCTCCCCTCCACGGGGGCCGGGGGGCCTGCGTGCATCTCTGGAAGAGAAGCGTGCGCCACGCGCCGGAAGGCTTCGTAGAGCAGCTTGGTGAAGCGGCGCGGTGGCAGCTGGATGCGGTGGAAGGAGACACTCGCCAGACCCGCCAGAATGCAGGCCGCCAGCAGCTCGGCCTGCTCCTCCTCCAGACCGGGACGCTCCCGGCACAGCCCGGTGCGCAGCAGCCCGGCCACCTCGGCGTACTCCTCACGCAGCTCGCCGCGTACGTCCGCCGGAGCGTGGCGGGCCTCGCGCAACCACAGAACGCCTGCGGCCCTGCTGTCGAGGGCCGCCGCGGCCAATGCTCGCAGTATCCCGTCGAAGTCGGCGGGATGATCGAGTGCCGCGCGGACCGGTGCGATGCTCTGCCTGGCCGCGGCAGCGAACAGCGCGTCCTTGCCGCCGAAGTGGCGGTACAGCGCCGATGGCTGGACGTTGACGGCCCGGGCGATGTCGGCCATCGAGACCCCGGTGTAGCCGACCTCGGAGAACAGACGGATGCCCGCTTCGACGATCAGGGCACGCCGGTGCGCCGGCCGCGTCCCGACGGGCGGCACCGTGTTCATTTCCTGCGTACCCACGTCAGCTCTCCAAGGAATCGGTCGACAAGTGAACGACGCTTCGTCTTCAGAGCGCAATTGTAGGAGGCGCATGTCGGCCCTCTCCGGTGCCGGGATCGGCCGGCCAGGGCTCAGCGGCTCTCGCTCGCGCTCCAGGCGACGTGGTGATGTCCTGCCGCAGGGGAGCTGCGGGGTGTGCCGGCCGGGGTCCTGCTGAAGCGCGGGGCGGGTGCAGGTTGGAGCACACCGTCGATCTCCAGCCAGTTTCGGCGGGCGGTGTTGTGCGGATCAGCGGCCGCTTCGTCGGCGGTCAGGACGGGGCTGACGCACGCGTCGCTGTCCTTGAAGACGTCTTCCCAGTCGTCGCGGGTTCTGCGCCCGATGAGCCGCGCGAAGAGGGCGTGCTGCTCGGCGGGGGCAGGGAGGTCGTCGGGATCGAGCCCGAGCCCGCGCAGGAACTGCTGGAAGAACTGGGGTTCGAGTGCCCCGACGGCTATGTGGCGGCCGTCGGCGCACTCGTACACGGTGTAGTTCGCGGCACTGCCGTCGAGCTGATTGTGGCCTCGCTCATGCCACTGTCCGGAGCCTCGGAGGCCGCTGAGCATGGCGAGCATGCTCACGGTCCCGTCGACGATGGCGGCGTCCACGACCTGGCCCTGCCCCGAGGCGCGTGTTTCGTGGACTGCGGCGAGTATGCCCAGGGCCAGGAGCATTCCGCCGGCGCCGAAATCGCCGAGCAGGTTGAGGGGCGCGACAGGCGGGCGGTCCGGCGGGCCGAAGGCGGCGAGCGCGCCGGACCGGGCGATGTAGTTGAGGTCGTGTCCGGCCGTGCGGGCGAGCGGACCGTCCTGCCCCCACCCGGTCATCCGGGCGTAGACCAGGCGCGGGTTGCGTCGCAGGCATGGCTCGGGGCCGATGCCGAGACGATCAGTGACGCCCGGTCGGAAGCCTTCGACCAAGACGTCGGCGCCCGCGACCAGGTCCATGACCGTGGTCACGCCTTCCGGGGTCTTCAGGTCGACCGCGGTTCGCCGGCGGTTGCGGAAGAGCACGGTGTGGGCGGCAGCGTGCAGGTGATCGGCAGCGGCAGGGCGTTCGACGAGGATCACGTCGGCGCCGAGGTCGGCCAGCATCATGCAGCCGTACGGTGCCGGGCCGATTCCGGCGATCTCGACGACGCGGAGGCCGGCCAGCGGCCCCCCGCTCATCGTGTGCCGCCCTGGGCGTTGTCAGAGATGGCGGAGCGCAGTTTGTACTTCAGGAGCTTGCCGGAGGGGTTGCGGGGAACGGTGCCGAGGATCAGGACGTGCGGCACCTTGTACGAGGCGAGCCGTTCCCGGCAGAAGCCGCGGACGTCCTCAAGGGTCAGGTCGGCCCCCTCGCGTGGGGTGACCACGGCGACGATGCTCTCCCCGTAGTCCGGGTGGGGGCGTCCGATGACGGCGCAGTCGGTGATGTCGGGGTGGGCGGCGAGGGCGTTCTCCACCTCCACCGAGTAGACGTTGCGGCCGCCGGTGATGATGAGGTCCTTCAGCCGGTCGACCAGGGTGACGAAGCCGTCGCCGTCGACCCGGGCGAGGTCCCCGGTGTGCAGCCACCCGTCGCGCAGCGCTTCCGCGGTCTCGGCGGGCTTGTTCCAGTAGCCCTTCATGACGGTCTCGCCGCGTAGGACCAGCTCACCGACCTCGCCCGGCAGGGTGTCCTGTCCGTGCAGGGAGACCACCCGCGACTCGGTGAGCGGCAGCGGCTGGCGTCCGCTGGCGTCGGGGCGTGAGCGGACCTGTTCACCGGTCAGGTAGATGCCGCCCGGTCCGCCTTCGGTCTGGCCGCACAGTTGCATGAACTCCACGTGCGGCAGCAGCTCGGTGAGTTGTTCCACCGTGCTCGCGGGCATGGGGGCGGCGCCGAACAGACCGGTGCGCCAGGCGGACAGGTCGCGGTCGCCGATGTCGGGCCGGCGCAGCAGGAACTGGAACATCGTGGGGACGCCGAAGTACATCGTGACGCGTTCGGCCTCCAGCGTGGCCAGGACGGTGGCGGCGTCGAATCCGGGCAGGACGATGTGCTTGGCGCCGATCAGTGTCCCGGGGATGAGCATGATGCACAGCTGCGCCCCGTGGCACAGCGGGGCGCTGTGCAGGAGCCGGTCGCCGATCCGCATGTTGCAGGTGGCGATGATGTTCACCGCGGTCCACATCACCCGATGGTGGTCGAACAGGGCGCCCTTGGGCCTGCCGGTGGTGCCGGAGGTGTAGAGGATGAGCGCGTCGTCCGCCTCGGTCACATGGTCCTCGGCCAGGTGTGCGGCACTGCCGGCGGTGAGCGCCAGCAGGTCTTGCTGGCCGTCGCTCTCGCCCAGTGACAGCAGGTGCGCCAGGGTCGGCGGGAGGCCGGCCGTCCGCGCCTTGTTCACGGTGGGGGCGACCGCCGGGTCGAACACGAGCGTGGTGGCCCCGGAGTCGGTGAGCAGGTACTCCAGCTCGGGGGGCGCGGCCGAGGGGACGACGGGGACGAAGATGACGCCGAGCCGGACCGCCGCGTAGAAGGTGATGACGAAGTGGTCGGAATTCGGCGCCATCAGAGCGAGGCGGTCGCCCTTGGCCAGGCCGAGGCCGGCGAGTGCCGCGGCGGCCTTGTCGACGGCGGCGTCGAGTTCGGCGTAGGTGTAGGTGCGGTCGTCGAAGGCGAGGGCCGGGGCGTCGGGGGTCCGACGGGCGCTGGCTCTCAGCGTGCTGCCGATGGTGGGCATCGGTGCTCTCCTTGGTGTGCGGGTGGGAGGACGCCCGAGAATTGGTGGGGGCCGGAATTCAGCCGAGGTCGAGGGATTTGCCGATGATCTCTTTCATGATTTCGGTGGCGCCGCCGTAGATGCGGGAGACGCGGCTGTCGGCCCAGATCCGGGCGATGGGGTACTCGGGTATGTAGCCGTATCCGCCGTGTAGTTGGACGCATGCGTCGACGAGGCGTCCTTGCAGTTCGGTGCACCACCACTTGGCCTTGGCCGCGTCCTGGGGCAGTAGCTGTCCGGCGTTGAGTTCGAGCACGCAGCGGTCCAGGTACTGCTGGGCGATGTCGACCTCGGTGACCAGTTCGGCGAGCTTGTGCCGGATGGTCTGCTGGGCGCCGAGGGGCTTGCCGAACGCACGCCGTTCGCGCACGTAAGTGAGGGTTGTCTCCAACGCGGTCGTGGCCTGGGCGAGGCCGGCCACCGCGATCGAGATCCGCTCCTGGGCCAGGTTGCGGGTGAGACCGGCGAATCCCTCGCCCTCGACGCCCAGGAGGTTGGCCACCGGTACCGGGGCGTCGGTGAAGGAGAGTTCCGCGGTGTCCTGGGCGTGCATGCCGACCTTGTCGAGGTTCCGGCCACGCGCGAAGCCGGGGGTCCCGCGTTCGACGACGACCAGGCTCAGACCCCGGTGGGGGTGGTCGCCGGTACGGACGGCGGCGATCACCAGGTCGGCGTTGACGCCGTTGGTGATGAACGTCTTCGCACCGTCGAGGACGTAATGTGCGGCATCGCCGTCACCGCGGCGCACCGCTCTGGTGCGGATGCCGGAGAGGTCCGATCCGGTGCCCGGTTCGGTCATCGCGATCGCGGTGATCAGCTCGCCGGAGGCGATGCCCGGCAGCCAGCGCCGCTTCTGCTCGTCGTCGGCGAGTTCGAGGAAGTACGGCAGGCAGATGTCCGCCTGCAGGGACGGGCCGAGGATGGCGGGTGCGATGCCCGCCCTGGCGGCCTCTTCCTGCAGGATGACGTTGTACCGGAAGTCACGTATACCCGAGCCGCCGTACGCCTCCGGCACCGCGAAGCCGAGTGCGCCGAGTTCGCCGAGCTTGGTGAACAGCTCCTGCGGCACGATCCCGGCGGCTTCCCAGGCGGGGTAGTGCGGTACGGCCTCTTTGGCGAGGAAGGCCCGCACGCTCTCCCGGTAGAGGACGTGCTCGGGGTCGAAAAGTGTCCGCTTCACCGCGACCTCACATGTTGAATCCGCCGCCGCAGACCAGGGTCTGGCCGCTGACGTAGTCCGACTCGGGTGTGCAGAACAGATAGACCGCGCCGGCCGCCTCAGCCGGCGTTCCGGCGCGGCCCAGCGGGATCGTCCGCTCCATCGCGGACAGCAGGTCCGTGTTGACTCCGACCTTGATCCTGTTGCCCTGGATGTCGATCGCCGCGTCGGCGCCGGCCGGCGCCTCGGTGAGCCGGGTCCTGATGAGGCCGAACGCGACGGTGTTGACCGTGACGTTGTAGCGGCCCCACTCCTTGGCCAGGGTCCGGGTGAGTCCGGTGACCCCAGCCTTCGCGGCGGCGTAGTTGGCCTGCCCGGGGTTCCCGCCGAGCCCGGCCAGGGAAGAGATGTTGACCACCTTGCGGCAGGGCGCCCCACCGTTTGCGGCCTCCTGCTTCGCGCGAGCGCTGATTACCGGTTGCGCGGCCCGCAGGATGCGGAACGGCGCCTTGAGATGGACGTCGAGGATCGCGTCCCACTGCTCGTCGGTCATCTTCTGGATGACCGAGTCCCAGGTGTAGCCGGCGTTGTTCACGATGATGTCGAGTCCGCCGAAGTTGTCCACGGCTGTCTGCACGAAGCGTTCGCCGAAGTCGGCGTCGGTGACGCTCCCGACGCAGGCGACGGCGGTGCCGCCGGTGGCCTCGATGGCGGAGACGGTCTCCTTGGCCGGTACGGCGTCGAGATCGTTCACCACGACCCGGGCGCCCTGCGCGGCAAGTTTGAGTGCGATCTCGCGCCCGATGCCCCGGCCCGAGCCGGAGACGACGGCGACCTTCCCGTCGAGTGTTCCCATGTCAGTGGTGCTCCGTTCCTCGGTGTTCGGTATCCGACGGGTCGCCGGCCGTGAGGGCTACGCCGGCGTCGCCGGTCAGGGTTGTGGTGCCGTCGGGCAGCGTGACTGTGACCGCCAGCGTCAGGTGTCGTTCGTTCGCGACGTGCTCGACGGCTGTGACCTGCGCGCGGCACACGGGCCGCGCGTGGACCGGGGTGACGGCCAGGAAACGCACCCGAAGCGAGCGGACGTGCTCCTGCGGTACCCACCCCGTCAGCAGCCGCCCGAGGTAGGCCATCGAGAGCATGCCGTGGGCGAACACGTCGTCGACACCTGCCGACCGTGCGACGTCCGTGTCGATGTGGATCGGGTTGTGATCACCGGAGGCGCCGGCGAACAGGGCCAGCGTGGCCCGAGAGATCGCCGGGACTTCGAGCGGTGGGAGTTCGGTGCCGACCGCGGCGGTCATGGTCGAGATGTCCACGGACGCGTTCACGGCGTGACCTCCGGGTTCTGGACGACCAGGACACTGCGCAGATCGGCGATCCGCTCGCCGTCCCCGCGCGTCACGGCCGTGTCCTTGACGAGGAATTCCAGCGCGCCGCCCTTCTTCTGGTACGTGTCGGTGATCGTCGACCGGGCGACCAGCGTGTCCCCCGCGTAGCCGAGCGCGTGATAGGTGAACGACTGCTCGCCGTGCAGCACCTGGCGCAGATCCACGCCCAGGTCCGTGAGGTAGGCGAACGGGTCGCTCTGTTCCAGCTCTATCGCGAACAGGAATGTGGGCGGTACGGGCAGATCCCGGTGTCCCTGGGCGCGGGCCGTCCTGACGTCGGTGTAGACGGGGTCGCTCTCGCCGATGGACTGGGCGAAGAACCGTAGCCGTCCGCGTTCGACGTCCATGCTCACCGGTGGCAGGCCGGTCCCGACCGCCGCGGAGGGGATGGTCATACTCGGTCCACTTTCTGGTAGAGGGTGACGACCGCCGCGCCGCCGAGGCCGATGTTGTGCTGGAGTGCGAGGTCGACGTCGTCGACCTGCCGGGCGCCTGCCTGGCCGCGCAGCTGCCACACCAGTTCGGCGCACTGCGCCAGGCCCGTGGCGCCCAGCGGATGGCCCTTGGACAGCAGCCCGCCGGACGGGTTGGTCACGACCTGGCCGCCATAGGTGTTGTCGCCTTCGACGACGAACTTCTCCGCGGTGCCCTCCGGCGTCAGCTCCAGTGCCTCGTAGCTGAGCAGTTCGTTCGTGGTGAAGCAGTCGTGCAGCTCCACGACCCTGATGTCGCGCGGGTCGGTGCCGGACCGCTCGTACACCTGCCGGGCCGCAGCCTGGGACAGGTCGTAGCCCACCAGCTTGATCATGTCCTGCTCGTCGAAGGTCGACGGCGTGTCGGTGGTCATTGCCTGGGCAGCGATGGCCACCGAGGCGTCCAGGCCGCGGGACCTGGCGAACTCCTCACTGACGATCAGTGCGGCGGCCGCGCCACAGGTGGGCGGGCAGCACTGCAACCGGGTCAGAGGACCGTAGATCTGCGGGGAGGCGAGCACCTCCTCGACGGTGACCGGGTCCCTGAAGACTGCGAACGGGTTGTTCGCCGCGTGCCCACGGGCCTTCACCGCGATCCTGGCGAGCGTGTCGGGCGCCAGACCGTACTTCCGCGCGTACGCGTCTCCGGCGCCGCCGAAGTACCTCGCGGCGAACGGCGCGTCGCTCTCGCCGACCGCGGCCTGCGCCACCTCGTCGAAGCGGGTGAACGGCGAGGGCCGGTCCGCCCAGAGCATGTCCAGCGCTCCGCGCCGCATCTGCTCGAACCCCAGGGCCAGGACGCAGTCGGCGGCTCCGCTCTCCACCGCCTGCCGGGCCAGCCACAACGCGGACGAGCCGGTCGAACAGTTGTTGTTCACGTTCACGATCGGGATGCCGGTCTCACCGACCCGATACAGAACAGCCTGACCGGATGTCGAGTCCCCGTACACATAGCCCGCGACCGCCTGCTGGACGTCCCGGTACTCGACGCCCGCATCTGCCAGCGCTGCCCGGACTGCTTCCTCTCCCAATTCCCCGTAAGGCTTTGCCCTACCAGGTGTGGCGAACGGGGCCATGCCGACCCCTGCCACCCGTGCCTTGCCAGCCATGCCCACTCCTTCGTCGGCGACATCAAAAACGCTACCCTCAACCGAATCAGATTCCTAGTGTTAATTCACATAGCGTTGGTAGCGTGGGCGACTGAAGGTTCAGGACACGGGTGCTGGGCCCCTGCGCGGGGCCTGCGCTCGTCCGGATGCGAAGAGAGGTCATCACCCATGCGGATCGAAGGACACGTAGCCCTGATCACCGGCGGCGCCTCGGGCCTCGGCCTGGCCACCGCCCGTCTGCTGCACACTCAAGGCGCGGCAGTGGTCCTGTTCGACCTTCCCGGCTCAGCCGGCGAGGAGACGGCAGCCCGTCTAGGGGAAGACGCGGCCTTCGTCCCTGGCGACGTCACCAGCGAGGAGAACGTCACCGCCGCGCTCGACGAGGCCCAGCGACTGGGCCGTCTGGCCATCACCGTGAACTGCGCCGGCATCGGCAACGCCGTCAAGACCGTCGGCAAGCACGGGCCGTTCCCGCTGGCAGAGTTCTCACGTGTGGTCAATGTGAACCTCGTCGGCACCTTCAACGTCGTCCGGCTCGCCGCCGCACGCATGGTCAGCAACGACCTCGTCGACGAGGAGCGGGGCGTTATCGTCAACACCGCCTCCGTCGCAGCCTTCGACGGCCAGATCGGACAGGCCGCCTACGCGGCTTCGAAAAGCGGCGTCGCCGGCATGACCCTCCCCGTGGCACGCGACCTGGCCGACCAAGCGGTCCGAGTGATGACGATCGCGCCTGGACTCTTCGAGACCCCCCTGCTGGCCTCCCTGCCCGAGAAAGCGCGGCAGTCCCTGGGGCGCCAGGTGCCGCACCCCTCGCGCCTGGGGCGTCCGGCCGAGTACGCCGCGCTGGTCGCGCAGATCGTCACCAACCCGATGCTCAACGGGGAGACCATTCGCCTCGACGGTGCCGTCCGCATGGCCCCACGCTAGCCTGGGGGCAGATAGTTCCGGTGGAATCTTGGGTCGATCCGCAAGACGAGCGCGGAGCCCCGAGGCCGGTACAGCGCGGAATGACTGCCGCACGGGTGCTGGGGCTGACCGACCTCACACCCGGAGTGCCCTCCCAGCATCACCGCCACCAGATGCAAACGAGCCCTCGGACCGGGACGGCTCTGTATCCGGTGCTGCCCACCGGCAACGAAAACTGGGACAACCGTTCTCGAAGCGATGCCGGAGGCAATGCCTCCTGGGATTCCGCAAGACATCACGGACACCGCAACTTGCCTACCTCCTGGTCACCGAGGCGCTCGGCGGGAACGTGCAAAGGGACGGGACAGTCCGGCCTGAACCGGGCGATCCTCGCCCAGGGCTGGAGCTTGCTCCGGCAGCGCACCGAGCACAAAGCCCCCGGCCGGGTCGAGGACGTACCCGCCCCCTACACCAGTCTGCGCTGCAGCGCCTGCGGATGGATCGACAAGAACTCGCGCAAGAGCCAAGCCGAGTTCGTCTGCTCCTCCTGCGGCTTCACCTGCAACGCGGACACCAACGCGGCAGTCAACGTCGCGGCAGGACAGGGCGGGATTCCTCGCCCCCGGCGAACAGCCGGTGCCGGAGGGACGACACCGCCCACACAGCGGTCGAGCGTCCGTGAACCTCAGCCCGTACGGGCTGGAATCCCTCTCTTTTAGGAGGGGGAGGATGCCAAAACAACATCTTCTGGCCCGCCGCCGCGCCTCGATGCGGCCTCGGCCTCGTACAGCGGGCTGTTCAAGTCGTTCTTCGACGCGCTGAGCGTCACCGACGCCGACGCCCTCGCCGGGAAGCCGGTGCTGATCGGCGCGACCGGCGGCACGGTCCGGCACTCGCTGGTGCTGGACCACGCCCTGCGTCCGCTGTTCGCCTACCTCAAGGCCGTCGTCGTCCCGACCGGCGTCTACGCCGCCTCGGAGGACTGGGGCGCCGAAGGGCTGGACGGGCGGATCGAGCGGGCGGCGGGGGAGCTGGCCGCGCTGATGGCCGGGGTGTCCGGCGGGCTGCCGGGCGAACTGTCTGAGGCCCGGGAACCGGCCGGGAAGCCGGCGGGTGACGCCTTCGAGGTCGTGCCCTTCGAGGAGCGGCTCGCCGCGCTGCGGCCCGCGGGGTGAGATCTCGGTAAGAAGCCCGGCCGTCCGGTCGCCGGGCCCCTGGCCTTGGCAGACTGGACGCGTGCCCCGGACTGTTCTGCTCGCCGAAGACGACCGCGCGATCCGGCACGCCCTGGAGCGCGCCCTCACCCTGGAGGGGTACCGGGTCACCGCGGTCGCCGACGGCACCGAGGCGCTGGCGCGGGCCCACAGCGGCCGGCCGGACGTGCTGGTGCTGGACGTGATGATGCCGGGCATCGACGGCCTCCAGGTCTGCCGGAAGCTGCGCGCCGAGGGCGACCCCACGCCGATCCTGATGCTGACGGCGCTGGTGGAGACCGCCGACCGCATCGCGGGCCTGGACGCGGGCGCCGACGACTACGTCGTGAAGCCCTTCGACGTCGAGGAGGTCTTCGCCCGCCTCCGCGCCCTGCTCCGCCGCACCGGCCGTGAGGAGGCGGGCACCCCGGACAACGCATCCGCATCCGCATCCGCATCCGCACCCGCACCCGCCTCCGCCACGGCCGACGTGCCGGAGGAGCCGGACGCCGCCCGCTGCCTGGAGGCGGCCGGGCTGCGCATGGACCCGCTGGCCCGCCGTGCCTGGCGGGGCGGGCGCGAGCTGGAGCTGACCCGCACCGAGTTCGAGCTGCTGGAGCTGCTGGTCCGCAACGTCGGCATCGTGCTCGACCACTCCACCATCTACGACCGTATCTGGGGCTACGACTTCGGTCCCGGCTCCAAGAACCTCGCCGTCTACGTCGGCTACCTGCGCCGCAAGCTCGACCAGCCGGGTGCGCCGCAGCTGATCCAGACCGTGCGCGGCGTGGGTTACGTGCTGCGGGAGGACTGAGTGGGCCCCTCGCCGCTCGGGCGCCGGCCCCGGCTGCTGTCGCTGCGGACGACGTTCGCGGTGTCGTTCGCCACGGTCACCGCCGTGGTCACGGTCCTCGTCGGCGTGCTGTCGTACAGCGGCGCGGCCCGGCTGGTGCGGGTGGACCAGGAATCCGTCTTCGCACAGGTCGTGCAGGATCTGCGGGCCGAGGTGCGCCGGCAGCGGTTGTCGCCCGACGACTTCTCCTCCTCCGCGCCCGGCCACGACATCGTGCGCCCGGCCCGTACGGACGTGCAGGTGCTCGGGCCGGACGGCAAGGTGTCCGACCCGGCCGGTCCGCCGCTGCCGGTCACCGACGCCGACCGGCGGACCGCGCACGCCGACGTGGCCGGGCGGACCGTCCAGCACGAGGACGTCGGGGTCGGGCGCGACGTCTTCCGGGTCGCGACCGTGTCGCTGGGCGGTGGCCGGGGCGCGGTGCAGGTGGCGCAGGAGTTCAGCGACACCGAGGATCTGCTGCGGGCGCTGCAGCGGCGGACGCTGCTGCTGATGGCCGCGGTGGTGACGGCCGCCGGGCTGTTCGGCTGGTGGCTGGCGCGGCGCATCACCCGGCGGCTGGTGCTCCTGACCTCCGCCGCCGAGGACGTGGCCCGCACCCGTCGGCTGGGCGTCCAGGTGCCGGTCAGCGGGCCCGACGAGGTGGGCCGCCTCGGCCGCGCCATCGACCTGATGCTGGTCCGCCTCGCCCAGTCGGAGGAGGACCAGCGGCGCCTGGTCCAGGACGCGGGGCACGAGCTGCGGACGCCGCTCACCTCGCTGCGGACCAACATCTCGCTGCTGCGCCGGATCGACGAGCTGCCGTCCGGTGCTCGCGAGGAACTGGTCGCGGACCTGGGCCAGGAGGCCCGCGAGCTGACCGATTTGGTCAACGAACTGGTCGAGCTGGCGGCCGGACAGTCCGCCGGGGAGCCCCCGCAGCGGGTCGACCTGGCGCGGGTCGCGCGCGACGTGGCGAGCCTGGCCCGGCGCCGCACCGGACGGGAGATCGGCGTGAGCGTCCGCGGCGAGACGGTGACGGAAGGCCGGCCCGCCATGCTGACCCGTGCGCTGTCCAACCTGGTCGAGAACGCCGCGAAGTTCGACCCGGGCGGCACCGGACCCATCGAGGTCGCCGTCGCCGGGCCCGCCTTGGAGGGCCCGATCCGCGTCGAGGTCCGCGACCGTGGTCCGGGCATCGCCGCCGACGACCTGACCCGGGTCTTCGACCGCTTCTTCCGCACCGCCGGCGCCCGTTCGCGGCCCGGTTCCGGCCTCGGCCTGTCCATCGTGCGGGAGGTGGCGCTGGCGCACGGGGGAGCGACGTTCGCGTTCCGGCGGGACGGGGGCGGGTCGGTGGTCGGGTTCACGGTGGGCGGAGGGGGCGCGGAGGACGGGGACGACGGGCGTGCGTGAGGGGGAGGGACCTACCTGAGGGTGACGGGTGTACGTGAGGGCGGGGCGTGCGCGACGGTGGGACCTACCTGAGGGTGATGGGCGTGCGTGAGGGGGAGGGGCTTCAGCTGTGGGTGACGGGCGTACGTGACCTCCCGCCGGCCCCGTGACGGGACCGGAAGCCGTCCGGAAGCGGTTCGGCAGCGGTGTGCGGCTGGCACCGGAAGCGAGGCCGCTGATGCCCTGGGGGCATGACGACGTCACCAGCGGGCCTGCGCGCCTCCGTCGCCGCGGCCTGCGCTGCCGGTGCCACTGCCGGCACCGTTGCCGACACCGCTGCCGGTGCCGGTGCCGCTGCCGCTCGCGGTGCCTACGCCGGTGCCGTCGTGCCGCGAGGTGCGCAGGAACGTGCCGAGCGCGGACAGGTCGGTCCGCTCCAGGTCCGCCGGCCGGATCACGATGCGCAGTTCCGGCGCGGTCGTCGGCTCCCGGCGGCAGTGGGCGGTGAAGCTCTCCACGATCATGAGCAGCAGCTGGGTGCGGTCGAGTTCCACGACCCGGGCCAGTCCGGAGCCGATCAGCGGGATCGCGACCGGCTTGTACATGCCGTACCGGGCGACGGCCGGCCAGAGGGCGTCCAGGCTCGCCCGGAGTTCGGCCGGCGCGGAGCGGGCGACGAGGTCGTTGCCGAGCCGGGAGTAGGCCACGGCGAAGACCCGGCGGCCGTCCACCGTCAGGGGGACGGCGGTGCCGAGCGGGTAGCGGACGCGCCGGCCGCGGGGCTTGTCCTGGGGCCGTTCCGTGCGCAGCGGGGTGAACGCCTTCAGCCCGGCCTGGAGCCGGTCGTCGAGCAGCTTGCGCTCGCCGCCGAACAGCCGCTCCACCAGCTGCCCCTGCACGCTCTCCCGGCTGATCACCAGGTCCCGTTCGGTGGCGGTGTCGAAGGTGTCGGTGAACCCGACGACCAGATTGGCGTCCTCCTGGTCGAACAGGTCGCCGCGCACCACCACGAGGTCCCCGGCGCCGGGGAACGGCTGCCGCAGCAGTTCCTGCCCGTGCCGCTCCCGCAGCCGGGCCCGCAGGGAGCCGAGCAGCTCGGCGACGTCGCGGTCGTCCGGCCGCTCCATGGCCATCCGTTCGGCGACCGGGAGGGCGAGGTCGTGCCGGCCGAGGTCCATGCGGCTGCGGATCAGCTGGCGGCGGGCCGTCTCGCGCAGCGCGGTGAGCCGGCGGAGCAGTGGCAGCGCGAACTCCTCGTCGCCCACTTCGGCCAGCGGGCGGCCGCGTACGAGGTCGAGCGCCGCCGCGAGCCGGTCGGCGGCCGACGCGGGGGGCGCGAGCAGCCCGGAGTGGACCAGGTCGGTGAACTCCGCGCAGTCCAGCTCGTCGGGCGCGAGCACCAGCCGGTACGCGGTCTCGGGCGCCGGGGCGGCCAGCAACTGCTCGGTGCGCAGCACCCGGGCGCCGTCACCGTTCTGGGCGGGGTCGAGGGCGCGGCGCAGTTCGAGGACGCGCTTCTGCACGTCGTTGCGGTGGCGCCCGGTCCGGTGCGGCTGTTCACCCGCGACCGCCCACACGTCCCGGTGCAGCCGGCGTACCGGTACGGGCTCGCCCTCCGCCGCCACCAGGCGGACCAGCAGCCGTGTGGTCAGCGGGGTCAACCGGACGGGCGCGCCGTCGACTTCGAGTTCTGCCGGTCCCAGGACGCTCACACGGATGCGCGCCATACAAGTGGTCTCCACTCGCTTCACTCTCTCCCGCCGAGCGGTGGCGGGGGAGGTTTCGGCAGCGTATCAATTGTCCGTTTGGGGGAGTTGTGGATTCGGTCGGTTCACGTGGGGCCGGTCCGGTCGTACGTCGTCCGTCGCGGCGGAGCGGTCGGCTGAGCCCCGGGGGGCGGCGGGGCAGGGGTGGCCGTCGCGGACTGTTCGGCGGGGAGCGGACCCGGCGGGTGTTCGCCGGCAGTGTGATGGCGGCCTTCGGCGGGGTGTCGGCGGTCGTCCAGTTCGTCGGGCAGGTGTGGCCCGCGGCCATCCCCGCCCCGGCTCCGGTGATGGCGGCGTCGGCGCTGCTGTGCCTGGCCTGGGGTGTGCTGCGCAGCCGGCCGACGGTTGCGGTGCGCCAGGAGTTCCGGCGGCCGCAGATGGCGGTGACGGTCGGACCCGGCGATCTCTTCGACGAGTCCGCCCACCTTGTCGTCGGGTTCTGCGACACGTTCGACACCGACGTCCGCGACGGCGTCGTCATCAGTGGCGCCAGCGTGCAGGGGCAACTGCTGGAGCGCCGGTACGACGGTGACGCGCGGCGGCTGGACGACGAGCTGGACGCGGCCCTGCGCACGGCCGT
The DNA here is from genome assembly GCF_042268605.1 of Streptomyces sp. NPDC056296. Lineage (NCBI taxonomy): Bacteria > Bacillati > Actinomycetota > Actinomycetes > Kitasatosporales > Streptomycetaceae > Streptomyces > Streptomyces sp. NPDC056296. The sequence goes on from NZ_JBHJRX010000005.1 coordinate 52,852, forward strand.
GCCGGTCGCCCGGGAGTCCCGGGAGGACAAGCCGTACGGCAAGCTCGGCCGTTACCAGGTCGGCACGGTGGCGGTGCTCGGCAGCCGGCCGCGGCTGGTCTTCGGGGTCGCCTACAGCCGGCTCGGCAACGACTGCGTGGCGCGGTCCAGCACGGAGGAACTGTGGCTCAGCCTCAGCCGCGTGTGGGACGCCGTCTACCGGCACGGTCAGCTGGACTGCGTGGCCGTGCCGCTGATCGGCTCGGGGCTGTCCCGGCTGCACGGGCTCGACGAGGAGAGCCTGCTGCGCCTGATCCTGCTCTCCTTCATCACCCACTCCCGGGAACGGGTGATCTGCCGCGAGCTGCGGGTCGTACTGCGCCCCGCTGAGCTGGAACGGATCGATCTGGCGGAGGTCGCGGCGTTCCTCGGGGTGCTGGCGGCGGCGGATTCCGGGGGTGCGGGGTAGGAGCGGGGGCTGCCTGGGGGAGCCGGGCCCCTGCCAGGGGCGTCGGGCCTTTGGGTGGGGCAGCGGTCCTTGGGTGGGGCGTCGGGCCTTTGGGTGGGGCAGCGGTCCTTGGGTGGGGCGTCGGGTCCTTGGGTGGGGCAGCGGTCCCTGGGCGGGACAGCGGTCCCTGGGCGGAGCATCGGACCCCTCGGTGGGACGCCGGCCCCCCGGGACGCGTTCCGCGGTGGCGGGACGCGCTCCGGGGGGCCGGTTGCGCCGGTCCCCCGATCGGCGCCGGATCCGCCGGGCTACGGCCGGCGGTGGTAGGCGGACAGGTGCTGGAAGGGGTAGGTGTGGCGCCAGTCGGACCCGGTGTCGTTGACCGTGCAGCCCGCCAGCTTCAGCCGCTCAACGATCTTGCCGAGCGCGGTCCCGGAGCCGTCGAAGCGGATGACGTTGCGGCCCGCGATGTCGGCGATCGGCCGCAGGCCGCCGACCTCGACGATCAGCGTGCGCTTGGGGTACGCCATCAGCACCATGCCCAGCTCGATCAGGACGTTGGGGCGCGGCTGGCACACGGGCCGGGTCTCGTGGTCGGGCTCGTTGTGCCCTTGCAGGTCCGGGTGGAGTGAGACGACGTCGTCCGGCGTGAGCAGGACGAGTGCCGCCTGGGCCTGCGCCGGAGCGCCGGCGACCACGTCACCGAGGAAGGGCGAGGCGTGGCCGGTCGCTCTGACCAGGTCCTCCCACTCCTTGGGGCGCAGATCGAGCCGGCGCAGCAGCTCGTACATCTCGCGCCGTACCTGGTCGTCGCGGCCGTGGACGACGAAGACGCTCCGCGCCCGGTCGGCGTCGCTCGGCAGCGCGGCCGGGTCGGGCCGCCACCCGCCGGCGTGCGGCTGCCCAGCCGGTCCGGACGGTCCGGTCGGCGCGGTCGGCGCGGTCGGGCCGGACGGCGCGGAGTGCACCGGGGAGTTGTCGCCGAAGGTCTGGGTCGTGCCGCTGTTGCCGACGCTCTGGTTGCCCCCGAAGTTGTTGTTGCCGCCCTGGCCGAAGCTGTTGCCGTGGAACTGCTGGCCGCTCATGCCGGTCGTGCCTCCCTGGTGATGCCGGAGTTGTTGCCGAAGGTCTGGGTGGTGCCGGTGTTGCCGACGCTCTGGTTGCCGCCGAAGTTGTTGGTGCTGTGGGCGCCGAAGTTCTGCTGGAGGATGTTGGTCTGGTTGGCCTCGTGCTCACGGGTGTCGACGTCGTGGTCGCTCAGGAAGTCACCGACGATCTGCAGCAGATGACGCTCGATGATCTGGATGTACTTGATCGCGTCCGTTTCCTGGAAGAAGTGGTGGAAGTCGCTGTTGGGCGCCAGTTCGCGGACGCTGGTGAGCGCGCCGCAGTCCACGACGGTCAGCGCGTAGCGGCCGAGTTGGAACTCGCTGGTGTCCGCCGGCTGGCGCACCAGCGTGCGGACGGTGTCGGAGCCGGAGCGGCTGGGCAGCCGCTCGCGCAACGGGTTGGTGATCAGCCGCAGGAGTTCGCCGGGCGCGCTGCGGGTCACGTCCCAGGCGATGCGCCACATGAGCCTGCCGTCGATCGTGGCGGGCAGCCGGTCGGCGAGGTGGAAGCTCTCCGGCACGGGACCGAGCACGTAGGTGTAGAACTCGGTGTGCAGGGTGCTGCCCTTGATGTCGAAGCCGATGAACACCGAGGTCACCAGCTCCTGTTGCCACGCTCCGATCCGGACGCACAGGTACTCGCGGCGGGCGTCGTAGTCCTCCCGCCAGTGTTCGCCGGTGTGGCCGGGGCCGGGCGTGTCGAGGAGCGCGTCGACGGAGTCGTCGCCCTCGGTCGTACGGACGGCCTTGGCGAACCGGCGCCGGTCGACGGAGAGCAGCTGGATCCGGTCACTGGGGGCGGGTCTGTCACGCAGTTCCGCGAGCAGCTGCTCGCAGACGCGGTCGGTGATGTCCCCGACGGTGAAGGGGATGATCGGTTTGCGCTCCGCCGGTCCGTGGTCGTCGCCCGCGCCGTCCGCGGGTCCGTGCTGGGCGGGGACGTGCCCGTTGAGCAGGCCTTGGCCGAGCACGCCGTTGCGCGGCACCGGGGCGCCGAGCAGCAGCTCCGCGTTGGCCCACCGGCGGATCGAGTGGCCGGCGCCGACGAACGGCTTGTAGCCGCCGTAGTACACCGTGCCGGAGGCCTGCTCGCGGTCGATCTTGCCGACCAGTTCCGGGGTCAGGCGCGAGGTCATCGGGTAGCCGCCGTTGAATCCCGTACGGTCGTCCGCCGGCGGCGCGAGGTGCTCGGCGAGGGTCTGGAGGACGGCGAGCCGGCGCAGGAACATCGTGGCCCAGGCGAGCCAGAAGACGAGCAGGGCCGCCGAGACGCCGGTGAGCAGCCCCGCCGCGAGCAGCAGCGCGATGACGGCGGTGCCCGTCCAGAGGGCGATCAACTGGTTGCGGCGCAGGTTGTGGGCGGCGAGGGCGTGCGCCAGTACGGGCGCCGCGTCGTAGCCGTAGGAGGGGGCCACCACCCGGTATCGGTGGGTCAGCAGCTCCCGGATCACGGCCTTGCGGTAGACGGGGTCGAGGTAGGTGCCCGCGCACAGCAGGCGGGTGGCGTTGCTCGTCGCGTCCGGGGGCGGCGGGGCGGCGTGGGTGGTCATGGTTGCTCAGTTCCCTTCCCGCATGTCCGCCGAGGTGATGACGCCGTCGGTCACCGTGTAGGTGCCCTCGTACGTCGTCCGCGAGCCGTCGGTCTCCCAGGCCACGACCGTGAGCGACACCTCGTCGCCCGTCGTGCCGGTCACGGTGACCTCGTCCCGTTCGGTCGTCTCGAAGCCGGCGACGAAGTGGTCGTAGTCCGCGTCGAGGTTCTTGCCGCCCAGCTCCCAGGCGGCTTGGAAGTCGCGGTTGTTGATGGCCTCGAAGTACGCCGTCACCGTCGCCTCCGGCCCGTTCCCGTCCCCGTCCCCGTCCCCGTCCGTGAACGGGGAGTCGGCGGGATCGTCGGTCGCGTCGCCGGTGGCCGTGCCGTCGGCGGCCGTGTCGTCAGTGGTGTCGTCGAGGGGCGCGTCGGTCGTCCGCTCGTAGGTCCCGTCGGTCGGCTCGTCGGTCGTCCCGTCGTCCCAGGGCGACGTGTCCTGACCGGTCGGGCCGCCCAAACCGTCCGGGTTGGTCCCGTCGTCATCCATCCCGTCCACCCAGTCCGGCAGGGCCCCGCTGCCGTAGAGCCCGTCGGTGGAGGGCGCCCCTTCGTCGCGGCCGGTCGTGGCGAGCACGACGGCCAGCACGACTATGAGGACGAACGGGATCGCGATGACGGTCAGGGCCTGGTTGCGTACGGGTCCGGGCGCGAGTGCTAGCCCTGGTGCGGGGTAGGAACCCCGGGCGCCGGGCGGTACTCGTGTACTACTCATCTGTCACCTCATTGCCGCCGGTATCCGGCTGAGCGGATACGGCACGCGCCCCGAGTGGGCCGATGTGCCTTGTGCATCGCCCGATCCGACCAGGGGCAGCGCTTCCGAAACCAGATTTCTCGGCTTCCGATGCGCTTCCGATCGGCTTCCGCTATGAGGTGAGTTCCGGGCCGGCCGGACCTGGCGCCGAGTTCGGCGCGGCTCCTGCCCACGGGCAGGCTGAAGACGGCGAACGGGCCCGTACTCACCAAGGTGCGAGGTGAGTACGGGCCCTCCCCCAGCCTTCGGCCGGGGGCGCTCCCAAGGAGCCGGTCCGCGTGAGGCGGTCAGACGATGGTCTTCACCGACTCCTGGTCTTCGTCGTCGTCCCCGGTGCTCCCACCGGCGTTCCGGGTGCGGACGAACTCCAGGAAGGTGTTGAGTTCGCGCTTGACGACGGGGGCGAGGAGGTAGAGGCCGATGATGTTGATGACGGCGAGCGAGAAGAGGAAGGCGTCCGCCAGGTCGATCAGGGTCTGCAGCGTCAGCAGCGAACCCGCGATGGCGAAGAGGGTGTAGACGACCTTGTACGTGATCTCGCTGGCCCGGCTGCGGCCGAAGAGGTACGTCCACGACTTGAGGCCGTAGTAGCCCCAGGTCAGCACCGTGGAGATCGCGAAGAGCAGCACCGCGAGGGTGAGGATGTACGGGAACCAGGGCAGGACCGTCTCGAAGGCGTCGGAGGTGATCGTGACGCCGCCGATGTCCTCGCCCGCGCGGGCCTCGCCCCAGCTGTCGGGGTTGGCGATGACGATGGTCAGCGCGGTCATGGTGCAGACGACGACGGTGTCGATGAACGGCTCAAGCAGCGCGACCAGGCCCTCGCTGGCGGGGTGCTTGGTCTTGACCGCGGAGTGCGCGATGGGGGCGGAGCCGAGACCGGCCTCGTTGGAGAAGGCGGCCCGCTTGAAGCCGATGATCAGCGCGCCCAGCACACCGCCGACGACGCCCTGCGGGTTGAACGCGCCCTCGACGATGCGGACGACGGCGTCCGGCACGGCGGTGATGTTGACCAGGATCACGATCAGGCAGGCGAGGATGTAGATGCCGGCCATGGCGGGCACGAGCCTGCTGGTGACGTTGGCGATGGAGCGGATGCCACCGAGGAGCACGATGCCGACGATCGCGGCGACCAGGATGCCGAAGAACAGGGCACCGGCGGAGGAGCCCAGCGCGCCGTCCTCGCCGCCGGCGACCGAGACCAGCTGTGCGTAGGACTGGTTGACCTGGAAGAGGTTGCCGCCGAAGAGGCCGAAGAACAGGATCAGGAAGGAGGCGAGAACCGCGAGGATCTTGCCGAGGGTCTTGCCGTTCTTGCCGAAGCGCTCGGCCAGCCCCTTGGGCAGGTAGTGCATCGGGCCGCCGGAGACGGTGCCGTCGGCGTGCACCTCGCGGTACTTCACGCCGAGGGTGACCTCGACGAACTTGGTGGCCATGCCGAGCAGGCCGCACAGGACCATCCAGAACGTGGCGCCGGCACCGCCGATGGAGACGGCGACGGCCACACCGGCGATGTTGCCGAGTCCGACGGTGCCGGAGACGGCGGCGGTCAGCGCCTGGAAGTGGTTGACCTCACCGGCTGACCCCTCCTCGTCGTACTTGCCCCTCACCACGTCGAAGGCGAGTTTGAACTTGCGGAGCTGGATGAAGCCGAACCAGCTGGTGAAGACCAGACCGGCCACGACGAGCCAGGCGACGATGAGGGGCAGGTCGGCTCCGCCGACGGGGACGGTGTAGAAGACCACCTCCCCCAGCCACTCGGCTATGGGCTCGAAGAATCCGCTGACTGCTTCGTCTACGGACTGGGTGACGGAGTCGAGTGACACTTGGCTACCTCGATGACGCGGGGCTGGCGGGCTGGGGAGTCTCGCCGGGATGAGCGGTCTCTGAGTCTCTGAGCGAACGTCGTTGTCCGGTGGGCGAACCTGTACGCACGGTCCGGTTTCGGACCGTGATCGTTCCGGGCTGCGACGCGTATGCAGGCCGGCCCTCCGCGGAACGGCAGTCGACCGATCCACCTGCGGAGTTGCGTTGTTCTACCACGCCTTTGCCGAACTTTTAGTGATGCAAATCACGTAACGGTTCGTGACCAGCGAATGTCCCAGCAGGTGAGACCGGACCGTTATCCGGACCGCGGGATACGTGGTGTGGGCACGAATATGTGGGCCCGGGGTCGGGGCCCGGCCGAGGCCCGGCCGAGGACAGGGTCGGGACGCCATAGGAATCCCCTATAGCGCCTGCTTGAATTTCGTCTTTGCCTCTCATTCTTTTCCGAACGTACCGTGAAGCAGCTCGACGAAGTACTTCCGTCGAGCAGGATGAATGCGAATGCGAGCGCGAATGCGAAATCGAGAGGAATGATGGGCGTGACCACGATCGGAAAGAGCTCGGAAACGCGAGAACTCGCGGGGAAGCGGGCCCTGGTCACAGGTGGTTCTCGCGGAATCGGAGCGGCCATCGTGCGCCGGCTGCTCGACGCGGGCGCCGAGGTGCTCACGACCGCCCGGTCGGAGACGAGCACGGTGCCGGAGGGAGCCGCCTTCGTGGCGGCCGACGTACGGACACGGGCCGGAGCGGAGGCACTCGCCGCGGCCGCGCAGGAGGTGCACGGCGGGGTGGATCTCCTGGTCCACAACGCGGGCGGGGCGCGACCGCACCAGAGCGCCTCGATCATCCCGGACGAGGAGTGGCAGGACGCGCTGGACCTGAACTACCTGGCGTCGGTGCGGCTGGACTCGCTGCTGGTACCGGGGATGCGGGAACGGCGTTCGGGGGTGATCGTGCACGTCTCCTCGGCGGCCGTCCCCCTCACGCCACCACCGTTCCTGCACTACACGGCGGCGAAGGCGGCGCTGGAGAACTACAGCCGGGGACTGGCCTCGGAGCTGGCCCCCTTCGGAATCCGGGTCAACACCGTGACTCCCGGCAGAGTCGCCACCCCCGGCGGCGAACTGACGCGGGAGCAGTGGGCGCGCCTGGACCCGGCACAGGGCCAGAACGGCACCGCCGTGCCGCTGGGGCGCGACGGCCGGCCCGACGACATCGCCCACGCGGCGCTGTTCCTCATGTCCGACCGGGCGAGCTGGCTGACCGGCAGCAATCTCGTCGTGGACGGCGGTGAATTCCCCAGGGGCTGACGCCGGCGAATTTCCGCAACGCCAGTATCCGAATAGGAAAACAAAGAATCCAGGGCACCTGTCTCCCCGTCTCCTTCCTTCCCGCCGTCAGGAAACCGGCGAGAAGAAAGCGGATGTGTGCCAGGTCTCCTGGCGCAGGAGTTCGAGCAGGGCCGTCTCCGCCGCGCCCGCGCCGTGCCGGAGCGCGGCGACGACGGGCTGGGACACGACCGGGAACACCGGACGCACGAGGTGATCGTGCCCGTGGGGCACCGCGGACGCCGGAACGAGCGTCACCCCCAGCCCGTGGGTGGCCCAGCGCACGGCCGTCGCCGTCTGGGACACGCGGGCGACCGTGGTCGGAGTCAGCTCGTTGTCCCGCAGCACGTCCCGCAGGACGCCGTCGAGCGCGCTGTCGCGGTCGAACCTCACCCACGGTTCCCCCTCCAGTTCCCACAGCTCGACCCGGTCCGCGGCGAGCAGCCGGTGCCCGGCGCCCAGCACCACGACGAACTCCTCGTCGCCGAGGTGGTGGGCGTCGGCGGCACCCTCCTCGCACGGCGCGGCCACCAGGGCGAGGTCCACCACGCCCCGGCGCCCCAGCCGCTCCAGTTCGGCCGGGTTCGGCTCCTCGAAGACGGTGACCTCCAACCGCGGGAAGCGGCGCCGCAGCGCGCCCAGGGCGCCCGGCAACTGTCGCGCGCCCAGGCCCTCCTGCACGGCGACCACCAGCTCGCCCACCAGCTCACCGGCCCCGGCCCGCGCGGTCGCCCTCGCCCGCCGCGACGCGCTCACCGCGACCTCCGCCTCCCGCAGGAACGCGCGGCCGACCACCGTGGGCACCAGCCCGGTGGGCGTGCGGCTGAACAGCTCCACGCCGAGTTCCCGTTCCAGGCCGCGGATCTGCTGGGACACGGACGGCTGAGCGACGTGCAGCAGCTCCGCCGCCGCCGTCACCGAGCCCTCCTCGGCAACGGCCAGGGCGTACTCGTACTGACGAAGGCTCATCGGGCCCGGTCCCCTCCCTGCGGTGGACCGCGGTCCATCCCGTCGTGGTGATGAGTCCCACAACACGGGAGGCGGGGTCTTTACTCCTTGCCCGCGACTCCTTGCCCGCGACTCCTTGCCCGCGACTGCTTGCCCGCGATCGTGCGGTTCCGCGGGACCACGAGACGAAGCCGCGCGAGGTCTTCGCGGACCGAGCGCGTCCGCGCCGCTCACCACGCCTCCGAGTCGTCCACCGTCGGTGGGGCGGGCCGGGGTCCGTCCCGGGTCGCCCCGCCGCGTGCCGCCCGCAGCCGCATCGCGAGCAGGGGCAGCAGGAGTACGGAGATCATCGCGGCGCCGACCAGTGAGGCGGCCCGTTCCGTGCCGAGAATCCTCTGGTCCACGCCGATGGTCGTGATGGCGACGACGAGGGGCAGGCAGGTGGAGGCGAACAGCGCGAGGGCGGCCCGGTCCGTCCGGGACAGGTCCTTCGGGGCGAGGAGGTACACCGGTCCGCCGCGCACCAGCAGGCACAGCAGCAGGAAGCCCGGCACGAGCAGCAGGGTGACCGGGTCGTCGAACAGGGCGTCGAGGTCGAACTCGATGCCGGTGACCACGTAGAACAGCGGCACGAGGAAGCCGAAGCCCATGGCCTCCACCTTGCCGAGCACCTCTCCGCCGACCGCTGGGACGGACCGGTGCAGGATCAGCCGGGTCAGGACGCCGGCGGCGAAGGCGCCCAGCAGTACGTCGAGGCCGAAGACCTCGGCGAGGCCCAGCATGCAGGCCAGCAGCAGCATGACGAACCGGACCGCGAACTGCGCGCTGCTGTGCAGGGTTTGCTCGGTCAACTGGCCGAACCACGCGGGCCGGGGCCGAAGCGCCCAGAAGACGGCTACCGCCGTGATCGCCCCGAAGGCGACCAGCAGGGCCGCCGACTCCGCCGGCCGGCGTCCGCTGAGCAGCAGTGCCATGGCCACGACGGGGCCGAACTCGCCGACCGCGCCGAACGCCGACACCACCGTTCCGAAGCGGCCCTTCAACTGCCCCCGGTCGCGGAGCATCGGCAGAACCGTGCCGAGCGCCGTACTCGTCAGCGCCGTGCCGACGACGAACGCCTCGAACACCTCACCGCCGCTGATCAGGAAGCCCATCGCGATGCCGAGGACGAGCGAGAGGGGCCAGGCCCACAGGGACCGGCGCAGGGTGTCGCCGCGGACGGCGGCGAAGTCGATCTCGTAGCCCGCCAGGAAGATCAGCATGGACAGCCCGAGATCGGCGAGCGTGTCGACGACCTCGTCGGGATGCGCCCAGTCCAGCACCTGCGGGCCGATGAGGATGCCGAGGGCGATCTCGAAGATGACCAGCGGGACGCGGACCCGGCGCCCGGTGACGTGGACGAGGAGCGGCGCCAGTACGGCCACGGCGAGGATGAGGACGAGGGTGCCGGGGTGGGTCATGAGCGGCCGCCGGCCGCCGGGGGAGGGGGTGCCGAGGAGAACCGCGCGCCGGGAGACTTCTGGGGCATCGGCGCCTCCCTCGCGGACGGGCATGCGGAGGCCGTCTGTGCGCGCCGCCAGTGCCACTCTCACTCGCCGGGGCGGCCGGGACTACCCGGTGTACGCCGTCGGGAGGAAGAAGGAGAGGTCGCCTGGCCACGCGCCGTGATCACCGCCGGATGGCGTCCTGAGCAAGGCGGTGATCCGGACACCCCCTAGTCGCGCCGCGCGATCAGCGCCGCCACTCCGTCGAGCACGACCTCGAGTCCGAACTCGAAGTCGGCGTCCGGCTCGTCCGCCTGGTCCAGGGCGTTGGATTCGAGGACGCGCGTGACGGCCGGGTGGCGTTCGGGGTCGGTGAGGGTGGCGAGGGTGCGCCGGTAGCGGCGCATGACCTCTTCGGGGCTGTGCCCACGCGCCGTGATCGCGGCGTCCAGGTCGGACATCAGCATCGCCTCGTTGCGCACGTAGCCGCTGACCAGCATGAGCACGCCGAGTTTCGTGGCCTCGTCGAGCCCGGTGCCATCGAGGACCGCGAGGCCGTGCTCCATCCACGCCACCGACTTCGGGCTCGCGGGCGGCCCGGAGACCGGGATGCGCAGGAGCCACAGGTTCTCGTGGAAGACCGCGCGCTGCGCCCGCGCCCAGCGGGTCAGCCCCGTGCGCCACTCGGCGCCGTCGGGCAGTGGTCCGGGGGGCGCGGGCATGACGGTCTCCTGCATCAGGATGTAGAGCTCGTCCTTGGCGCCGACGTACCGGTAGAGCGACATCGGCGAGGCGCCCAGCTCCTTGGCGACGCGCCCCATCGACACCGCCCCGATGCCCTCGGCGGCCGCGACGCCCACCGCGGCGGCCACGATGCGGTCCAGGCTGAGTCCCGGCTTCGGCCCCTTCGAGGGACGGGCCTTGAAACCCCAGGCCGTCGCGAGGCTCGCCGGCAGGCCGGTGTCCTCGTCCGCTGCCATCCGCGTCGCCTCCCTCTGCGCCGAGGCCGCTCCTCGGGCCTCCGCCTTGACGTACATCCTAGTTCTGCGTAACCCTTACACAGTAATGCGTATGGATTACGCAGTAAGCAGTCAGGGAGAGGCAGTCAGGGAGACGTGGCCATGTCCGACGCACCCGCCATCGAGGCCACCGGCCTCCGCAAGACCTACGGAAAGGTCGAAGTCCTGCGCGGCCTCGACCTGACGGTGCCGCGCGGCACCGTGCACGCCCTGCTCGGCCCGAACGGCGCGGGCAAGACCACCACCGTGCGCATCCTGGCCACGCTCACCGAACCCGACGGGGGCACCGCCAGGGTCGCCGGGTGCGACCTGCGTACCGAGCGGGCCCGGGCCCGCCGCGCGATCAGCCTCACCGGCCAGTTCACGGCGGTCGACGAGATGCAGACCGGCGCGGAGAACCTGCGGATGATGGCCCGGCTCGCCCGCCCCCGCGGCGGCGCCCGCGCCTCCCGCGCCGCCGCACGTACCCGGGCCGTCGAACTTCTCGACCGTTTCGACCTCACCGACGCCGCCGACCGCCTGGTCAGGACGTACTCGGGGGGCATGCGGCGGCGCCTCGACCTGGCCGCGTCCCTGGTGGGCGATCCCGAGGTGATCTTCCTGGACGAGCCGACGACGGGCCTCGACCCGCGCAGCCGCCAGGAGCTGTGGAGTGTGGTGCGCGAGCTGTCGGCGCGGGGCACGACGGTCTTCCTGACCACCCAGTACTTGGAGGAGGCCGACCGCTTGGCGGACCGTGTCGCCGTGCTGCACGGCGGCGAGCTGGTCGCCGAGGGCACCTCCGAGGAACTGAAGCGGCGCGTCGCGGGGCACCGCCTCGACGTCGTCCTGACCGACTCGGCCGCCTATCTGCGCCTCGCGTCACAAGCGGTGTACAGCGAGCCCGAGACCCGCACCCTGGGCTTTCCCACCGACGGCGGCGCGCCCCAGGTACGGGCGCTGCTCGACGCGCTGGACCCCGACGGCACAGCGATCGAACGGTTCTCGCTGCACACGGCCACCCTCGACGACGTTTTCCTGGCCCTCACGACACCCGCGCACCAGGAGCCCAGCCATGTCTGACGCACTCATCATGACCGGCCGCTCCGTCCGGCTCAGCCGCCGCAACGTCGACGCGCTGATGACGGCCATGGCGCTCCCGGTGATGCTGCTCCTGATCTTCGTGTACTTCTTCGGCGGAGCCATCAACACCGGTACCGACTACGTCACTTACGTCGTCCCGGGCGTTCTGCTGCTGTGTGCCGGCTTCGGCTCCGCAAGCACCGCCGTGGCCGTCACCGAGGACCTCAAGAACGGCATCATCGACCGCTTCCGGTCCCTCGACATCGGCGGCACCCCCATCCTGGCGGGCCACGTCCTCGCCTCCACGGCCCGGAACCTGATCGCCACCGCCCTGGTCCTCGCACTCGCCTTCGCGATCGGATTCCGCCCCTCGGCCGGCCCCGGCGGCTGGCTCGCCGCGATCGGCCTCCTGGTCGCCTACATCGCGGCGCTCTCCTGGCTGTCCGCGGCAGTGGGCCTGCTCGTCAACTCCCCGGAAGCAGCCGGGGGTTTCACCTTCTTCGTCAGCTTCCTGCCCTACCCGAGCAGCGCCTTCGTGCCGACCGACACCATGCCGTCGTGGCTTCAGGGCTTCGCCACCCACCAGCCCATCACCCATGTCATCGAAGCGGTGCGCGGACTGCTGCTCGGGCAGCCGGTGGGCTCGACGGGGTGGGTGGCGCTCGCTTGGTGCACGGGCATCCTCGCCGCCTCGGTGGCTGTCTCGGGAGTGCTGTTCAAGCGGCGCGCGGTCTGAAGGCCGTCCCCTCACCGGGCATCGGAGGGCCGGCGGGGGAGATGCTGGTGCTTCCCTACGAGTGACACTGCGCTGCGGCGGCCCCGCAGGGCCCCGGCCGCAGCGGCATCCTGCGCCTGGCGCCCCCGCTCACCATCACCGAGACCGGCGTCACGGCGGCCCTCGCTGCCGGGATCGCACTCACCCGCCGTGCCGACCGCACCACGGAGCCGGCCGAAGCGGCGAACCCGCCCGGCGGGCACTCCGCTGCGCATGGCCGGCGTTGTTCTTGTCTCTCGACTCGATGGCTGGCGGTGTCCGCGTACCGGAAGCCGCCGCTGAACCCGCCGGCCGAGTCCGACCGTGCGCTGTGGCTCGTACAGGCACGGGCAGGCACTGGCACGGCGGTGGTACGTGGAGATCACCGCCGTCGGCAAGGCGGTCATTGCCGTCCTGCCGCTCAGGCCACCTACGATCAGCCAGCGACAGGCTCTTGACGACGTCCCACCGGTAACAGCGGCCCTCGCGCCGCAGCTCCACCAATCGCACCTCTTGGACAGGCAGATCAACCGGGGGAAGGTCCCGGAGCGCGGTGACGGCTTCGAAGACGGGGGCAGCGGGGCGTGACCGGTTGTTGTAGGCCAGGCTCAGGTGCGGGCGGAACAGCGCGGTCGGCTTGCGGGGAGGCAGCCCCGGCGGCGTCATGGCTTCGCCCAGGGCCGCGTGCAGCGCCGGCACGGGGATCCACGGTGCGACCGACAGGCGTACGGCTCCCCGAGAGCCCGCGAGCGGGACGGCTCGCAGCCGGAAGGCCGCCGGGAGCCGGGGCGTCGCCGCACTGATGACGTCATCGAGGCGGCCCGGCGACGCACGCGTCCGCGCCGTCCAGCCGGGCCGGTCCCAGTGATCGACCATGCTCTCCACGGCGTCGAAGGCCGCCTGGTCATGCGCCGCGATCACCGCCGGGTCGGTCAGGTCGGTCGGCGGGCGGGCAGGGAAGGTGGCGGGATCGGCGCTGAGTGGGATATGCGGCCAAGACACCCGGCGAACTCCTTACTGACACCCCGCCTCGGCAGACGGGAGCCGAAAGACCCGCCCAGACCCCGGGAAACCCCAGCTCAGGGCCACACCAGGCAATACGGCTGATGCCCCGCCTCATGCAGCCGATGGCTGAAGTCCTGCCACTCGTGCAGCGATTGAGGGCGGCGGGGCGCTGACCTGGGGCTTCTCGGCGAAGTGTGTGTTGACCTGGGAAAACATGTCTCCCGAGTTCTCACCGGTCAACGCCGTTTCACAGGCTCATGTGCCCCGGATGTGCCCTCGAAAGTGATCGGCTGGCCACGGGGGGTAGGTGCCGCGGTGTGGCTTGCGGGGCGGCAGTCCGCGGTCGTCAGCAGCCCGTGCGAAGGCTGGGGCGAAGCTATGCACCATCCCTGGGCCGAGTTGCCTAATCGCCGAGGGCGCGAGCTCCAGCGGAGAGGGCTGCGGCTTCGTCGGTTGGTGGAGGCCCAGTTGAGGGACCGGTCCGTGGATCATCTGTACCAAGTGGCCATGGACGCGTCATAATGGCGCGATGGGGCTTTCGTTACCTGACCCGAAGGGTCACCAGCGGGACGTCGTCTTCCTGAACGAACGCGGTCACTGCGTCGTTCTGGGCACGGCGGGCAGCGGCAAGACGACGATGGCGGTCCACCGGGCTCATTATCTGGCCACGGCCCCGGGTATCGGAGGCCGTACCCTGTTGGTCACCTTCAACAAGGCTCTCGTAACCTACCTCAGGGGTATGAGCGCCGCGTCTACGAACTTGCAGATCGAGACCTACCACACCTTCGCGCGCGGCTATCTCGCGCATCGCACCAAAGCGCCGGTGCGCATATGCAAGTCCAAGAAGCAAATGGTTGAGCGGGCGGTGGGGGAGGCTCGTGAGCGCCACCCCTCCCGGGCCGTGATTCACCGCCCGCTCGATTTCTTCCTGGATGAGCTGCATTGGATGGTCGGGCACGGCATAGTCGACCAGCAGACGTATGTGGAAGGCCGTGCCCGTCGGGTTGGCCGGGGCAGGCCACTTCAGCAGCCCGATCGTGAAGTCGTCTTCGAGGTCTACCAACGGTACGTGCAGTTGCGTGCCGAAGCCGGGTACGAGTACGACTTCGACAACATGGCGTCGACGGTCCTGGCCGCCCTGAAGGTTGATCCCACCAAGCGGCTTTACCGGCATGTCGTCGTCGATGAGGGCCAGGATTTTACGCCCGAGATGATTCGAAGCCTGGCAGCGGCCATTCCTGGCGACGGATCACTGACGTTCTTCGGCGATTACGCGCAGCAGATCTATGGGAGCCGGATGTCCTGGCGCGCCCTGGGCCTTCATGTGTCAAATGTCGTGGAGTTCGCCCACAACTATCGCAACAGCCGTCAGGTCGCCCAACTCGCCCAGTCCCTCTCGGATATGCCGCACTTCAAGGATGACGTCGATCTGGTCCAACCGACCGGTGCGGCGGCCGACGGCCCGAAACCCACGATCCTGGAGACCGCAGGTAAGGAAGAACAGCTCGTTCAGGCGGCGAGCAACGCCCTGGCGCTGGGCGCGGACCGCCAGGTCGCCATTCTTATGCGCACCCGGGACCACGAGGACAAACTAAGGTCTCTCCTCGACCGCGGTCGTGTCCCCATTCACCGCCTGCACCGTGAGCTTGCGCGGTGGACGGACGAGCCGGGGGTGTTTTACGGAACCTACTCTGCGGCGAAGGGCTTCGAGTTCGACTCGGTGATCCTCCCATTCTGTGATGCGGATGAGCTGCCGAAACCGAGTGAGGTGGAGGCCCACGGCCTCGACGAGGCCAAGGCGCGCGAGGCCCGGCAGTCGTACGTGGCCATCACTCGGGCTCGTACAGACCTCATCATGCTGCACTCGAGCAAGCTGACCGGTCTGCTGCCGCAGGAGATGTCTGACCTGTACGTGCGGGTGAGCTTGTGAGTGACGTCCTTGAGCAGGCCCGGGCCCGTCGTATCACCCGTCTGTGCCATCTCACCAAGTCGGCCAACCTGTCCCATATCCTCGAAACCCGGCAGATACGTCCCGTGGCCACCCTGCAGACGGCTGCGGACGCCTTTCGGCCTGCCGATACCCAGCGCCTGGACGGCGCACTGGAGTTCACCTTCCTGAGCGTGGAGTATCCGAACACCTGGTACCTGGCCCAGGCAGCGAGCCGGGACCGCCATTTTCAGGACTGGGTGGTTCTCACGCTGGACGTCGATCTGCTCGCCACTTCCGGCGCACGCTTCTGTCCCTACAACTCCGCACGAGACAGGAGCGCCGGCGCCCGGCTAGGTGCCAGCGGCTTCAATGCCATGTTCGCGCCCACGGTGACCGGCAAGGTGACTCTGCGGCGAGAAAGTGGGCACCCGTCTTGGTGGCCCACGGACGACCAGGCAGAGATCCAGATACCCGGGATCATCCCACTGTCCGCCGTACGCTCTGTCATCGTCCGGGACGAGAAGCAGGCAGAGCTGGAGCACTTCAGACATGCCCAGTTCGGGATGGCGGTTCTGCTGCCACCTCTGGTTGTCGCTCCCGTGCTCTTCGACAAGTACGCCCTGAGCCGCTCGGTGCGCTCCGGCAATCGGCCACCGGAGAGCCCGTACATCCCCCGAACAACTCTGGCAGAGTGAACACGTGAACGCTGAGCTTCACCCACGGACCGGCAGAGCCTGCGGCATGCTCCTAGGAGCAGCCGTCGGGGACGCCATGGGCTGGCCCTACGAGCGGCGGGACCGGACTCGCTCACTTCCGCCACTCAGCCAGGTCGCGGGTCGGTTTTTCGCCTGGCAGCGAATGGCAAGCAGCCGTTTCCGCCCGATCCTTGAGGACATCGGGCCAGGCGAGTACAGCGACGACACACAAATGCTCATCGCCGTGGCTCGTGCTCGCCTCACCGCAGGAGACGACTGGCTTACCTGGTTGCAACGAGTCGAGTGGCCCTTCCTCCTCGATTACGAACGTGGTGCCGGGGCCAGCGTCAAGCGTGCCTGCCGCGCCTGGGAGAAGCATGAATCGGCCTGGGGCAAGAGGGCCGACGACCAGGAAAAGTACTTCAGTGCTGGGGCCAACGGCGCGGCCATGCGCATCGCGCCGCACGTCATAGTCCACCACGAGGGTTCCTTCGGCGACCTGGCGCATGACGTGGTCCGCGACGCCGCGACGACACACGGGCACCCGCGAGCCCTGCTGGGTGCCTTGGTGCATGCCTATGCCCTGTGGACCAGTTTGCGGCAACCCGCGCCATTGGCTTACGGCTGGCTCGTCGAAGCAACACTGGACGGTCTGAAGGACTGGCGGGAACCGGTGTGGCAGGGGTTGGACAGGAACTGGTTGGATGCCGCTGCGAAGGCGTTCCCCGGCGGCTACGAACAGGGCTGGGACGACGCCGTGCGGGAGGTGGAGGACCTCCTCACCAGCGCACGGTCCTCACTGAACAGCGGCGCGCTGAGTGCGCCCTCCGCCTTTCTCGAGCAACACGGCCTCACTCGGCCGAAGACGCGTGGGTCGGGGACGTTGTGCGCGGTGGGAGCCATTTACCTCGCGGCCCGTTCGGCCGCCAGCCCGGAGCGTGGCATCGGTGTCCCCGCGCGCCAGGAGGGCGCGGACACGGACACACTGGCATCCATGGCCGCCAGCCTGCTTGGCGCAGGTCTGGGCCAGGAATGGCTGGGCTCGTTCGGGCGAACTGTTCAGGATGCGGCCCTGCTCGTCACGCTGGCCGAGAATCTGCTCACTCCTGTCTCTCCGATCCTGTCCCTGCCTTCTCGCGCCGCGGCCGGCGAAGCTCGGTCGCGGTTCATCGAGAAGCTCGACAAGGCCGACAGCCGAGCTGATCTGCTGCTCCCGGACCGGCGCCAAGCACGCGTGGTCGCAGCTGACACCCTGACGTCCGGCAAGTGGACGGCGCGACGTACACATATCGTCACCACGGACGGTCAGAACCTTTTCTTTATCCGCGGGATCCAGCGGGCGGAAGCGGAATTGGAAGGTGTCGAGGAAGCCCCTCGTGCCGATGCGGAGCCGGCTGACGAGCATCGATCGGTCTGGCCACCGAACCAGGTCCGGCTCCAAGGTGCCTATCTGCCCGTCGCCGACATCGGACGCGTGACGGCGGCCCTGTCCGCCCTCGGGCTGAGCGCGCACCGTCGCGGAAGCGACTGGGTCTCTTACGAGAATCTCGTAATCAGGAAGGCACACACCAGCAAAGTCGCTACGGGCGTTCCGGGCGCCCAACTTCGGGTTGCCATCGACGATGTCCAAGCGGCTTGGGAGCGTCTGCGCAGGCTGGGGTTCGACGGAGCAGTGCAACGCGAGGGCGGCGCCCTCTGGGCACAGATCGACCCGTACCTGATCGTCGCCGTCAACAACGCCGAGCCGCCCGCTCGCCCATGAGCGAAGGGGACCGTAGGTCAGCCCATTTCCTCACGGGCGGCCTTGAGGTCGTCCACCAGAAAGACGTCTTGAGACCACTGCCCTGGCCATGCGGCGAGTACCAGGTCCTTCGAGCCTGCCTGCGCCAGCAGCGCTCGCTTTTCGGTTATCCGCGTCGCCTGCGTAACGACCCCCTTGGCGTCGACCCGGATGAGGGTCACGGTTTGCCCGCGCCAGGGAAACGCGCCCTCCACACCACTCGTGCGGCGGAGGGCAGAGGCGTCGAAGTCAGCAAATCTCGGCATGTCGCGAACTCTAGTACGATATTGTGTGCTTGGAAGTGCTTCCTCTGTCTTCGTGCCCTCGTCCAGGCTCTCGCGGGTGGAGCCCGAAAGCCCCCGCGCGCGAGGAAGGTCCGCTCACGGCCACACCAAGCAATAGCGCTCCGCCTCATGCAGCCGATCTAGACCGGGTGAAATGGGTGGGCTACCTGAGGTGAAGTATTACCTCCGCCGCATGGGCAACATGCTCGTCTCAGCCGCATCGCGCTGCGTTGCTGGTCTTCGTGCGCCGTCGTTGCCCGCGGCCCGGATGCGGTTCTGCCATCTAGCGAAGGGCAGCGTTCCACTTAACACCGAGTGCTGGGCCTCGGGACGCGATGGGTTGCTTTGACACCTCAGTTCAAGGCGAGCTCACGAAAGGTGTTGCGAACCTCGGTCAACGGGTCACGTTCCCTTGTGTAGTAGAGCTTGTTGGTCAGGAGTACCGCCCAGCGGCACCTGGTGGGGGAAATCCACATGCCTGTGCCGGTGAAGCCGTAGTGGACCCAGGCGTCCTCGTCGGCGGTCGTGCCGGGAGCGGGGTGCCAGAACAGGCCGCGAGCGGGTTGGAGATGGCCCGTCTGGATCGTCAGGGAGCGGGTGATCCACTCGCTCTCGAAACCAGCCCGGAACTGGGAAGCGGCAGGGGCGAGCATGTACTGGAGGAAGGCGGCGAAGTCGTCGAGGACGGTGAAGGCGCCGGCGATGCCGCAGACGCCGCCCAGGAGGCGGGCCGAGAAGTCGTGGGCGACTCCCTTGAGGTGGGTGTCGGTGTCCTGGTCCAGTTCGGTGGGCGCGCAGCGCGCCGCGAGGCTGGCGGGCAAGGGACCGAAGCGGGTGGAGGTCATGCCCAGTGGGAGCCAGGTGCGGGCGGTGGCCAGTTGGTCCAGGGGCTGGCCGGAGAGGTGTTCGGCGAGGTATCCCAGGATGAGGGCGGCCCGGTCGGTGTACTCGACTGCCTCACCCGGAGGTCGGTAGAGCTGCTCGTGGAGGACGCCTCGGCGGATCTCCTCACGGTTGGTGCCGTAGAGGTTCTTCAGCTGGGCTCGCAGTGGGACGCCAGCGGTGTGCGTCAGCAGATGCCGGGCGGTGACGGCTCCGAGTGGGTGCCCGGTGACCTCCTGCCAGAAGCTGCCGAGCGGCTGGTCGAGGTCGAGTGTTCCGTCCTCGTACAGGGCGCCGGCGGAGGACCAGACGGCCAGGATCTTGGTGAGGCTGGCGGCGTCGAAGACGGTGTCGGTGCGCATTGGCACGTCCGGCTCGTCGGGGTCGAGGACGCCGGTGGTGCCCTGGGCGAGGGTGCCGGTGGCGTCGCCGAGGGCCCACACGGCGCCCGGGTACACCTTGTCGCGGACGCCCTCGTCCAACAGGGCTTCGATGCGGTCACTGTCGTACGTCATGGTCTCCCTTTTCGCCGGGGCGTCGCGCGGTCAGCGTAGTGACGTTCACAAGGTGGGTCGGGCAGCGACGTGTTGTGCCGCCCGGGAATCACGTCAGGTGAGCTGGCGGCCGAGGTCGTTCAGGGACCGTGCGGTCGCCGAGAGAGGATGGCGGGCCGCGTTCGCGTAGCCCGCCTGTCGCAGGGCGGTCAGCAGCCCAGGCGTCTTCCTCAGCCGCTCGAGGTCGCGCGCCAGAGCGGCGGAGTGGGTGAAGTCCGTGGCCATGCCAGATGTGGCGAGCGCTTCGCTGAGGCCGGGTACGGGCTGGTAGAGGACGGGCAGTCCGCACGCTTGGGCTTCCAGTGCGACCAGTCCCATGGCTTCCAGGGTGGTGGACGGCATGACCAGTACGTCGTGTTCGGTGAAGGCTTTCCACAGCTGTGGGCGGCGCAGCCAGCCGAGGTAGCGGACTCGTACGCCGGCGCGTTGCAGCAGCGGGGCCAGTGCGTGGAACTGGGCTCTGGGCGCGCCGACGCTCAGCTCGACATCGGGGACGGGAGCCAGGCTCTTGATCAGGGTCTCGCCACCCTTTTCGGTGGTCAGGCGTCCTGCGTACAGGAGCCGCAGGTGGCTGGTGGAGGTGAGTGCCGGCCGGGCGAGCGGTGTGGTGAGCAGGTGGTCGGGGATGCCCCAGGGGATGTGGGTAATCTTGCGGCGTTCGATCTGTGGGGCGAGCTTGAGGAGGCGGTCGGCCATTGCGTTGGTCGGGACCACGATGGCGTCGGCGGCCCTGGCTGTCTCGCGCAGCACCTGGAGCTGGTCTCGGTGGGTCTCGGCGAAGATCAGGTCCGTGCCGTGGACGAGGGCGATCCGAGGATGTGCGGGCAGAGCGCGGATGAGGGCAGGAGTGGCGCCAAATGCGAGGTGCTGCAAGTGGAGGACGCCGATCTGCGTGGGATCGAGTATGGCTGTGAGCGCTCTGCGCAGGGTGGCGACGTAGCGGCTGAAGGCCGTTCCTTCCAGACACTTGCCTGCTACGGGGAGCACGCTGAGTCCGGCGGGTGCCCGGGGAGCGTGACCAGGTGGTGCGAGCATGAAGGCGCGTGCCGGGATGAGGGGTTGTCGGCCGGTGTAGAGGTCGATGAAGAGCTCGACGCTGCCGCCGGGGCTTCCGACGGGGAGGTCCAGGAAGGTGGCAGCCATCGGGCCAGTGGCCGAGCGGGCGTTCACCGCGTGCCTCCGTCGATCTCCTCGTAGAGGCGCGAGACGTCGATGCCTTCCGTGGACGCGTACTTGGCGGGCTGATGCTGGTAGCTGGCCGGGGCGCCGAAGGCAGTGAGGAAGACGAGCTTGCCGAAGGTCATGCCCGGATACACGCGCACCGGTCGCGCGGCGCGGATCTCCAGCGTCCAGCGGATCGCATGGCCCTGGTGTCCGAGGGGAGCCGAGACGTGAACCCAGATACCCAGGGACCCGGTGGTGCGGTCACCGTTCAGTAGCTGCGCGTACGTCTCCGAACCGGTCCGCTCCAGCGTGATGCCGAGGTAGAGCAGGCCAGGACGCAGCACGAGGCCGGCGTCGGGGATGGGCTGCTCGGTGAAGGCGGTGGGAGTCGCGGCGTCGAGGTTGCCGTCGCAGACGCGGATCGTGTCGCCGAGCCGCCAGTCGTAGGCGTTGGTGGAGACGCGGCTGGGTTCGTATGGATCGATGGTGATCTCGCCGGCCTGGACGGCGTCGGCGATGGCGGAGCCGGTGAGGATCACGATGCCACCGCCCGGAGTCGGGCGAGGTCTCGCCAGTAGGCGGAAGGCTGCGGTCCTGCGGCAGCCTGGTACTTGCCGCGATAGAGGTCGATGGCGCCGGTGGAGACGAAGAATATGATCTGCCCGATCGCCATGCCGGCGTACACGCGCAGCGGTCGGATCGGGGTGAGCATGAGCGTCCACTGACCGTGGAAGCCGATGTCGCCGATGGGGGCGGTGATCTCGACGAAGAGGCCGAGACGTCCGACGGAGGAGCGACCGAACAGCAGGGGCACGAAGGTGTCGGAACCGACCTCTTCGAGGGTGTGGCCGAGGTAGAGCTCGCCTGGCTGGAGGATGTGCCCGTCCGAGCCGATGCTGGTCTCGCTTGTGGGGCTGGGCCGGTGTGCGTCCAGGACCGTGCTCGTGTAGGTGAGCAGGGTGGAGCCCAGACGCACGTTGTAGCTGTTGGGGTTGACCTGGTCGGCGGCGAACGGGGTGATGCGGAGGCGGCCGTCATGAGCGGCAGCGGTGATTTCCGGGCCGGTGAGGATCATGAGCTGCCTCCTTCCGCGGTGTCGGGAGCGGTGAGGACATGCTGGACGGCCTGGTCCAGGCGCAGGCCGGCCTCATATGTGCGTCCGCCGAGGTAGGTGTCGGCGAGGTAGTCAGTGGTCAGCACGGTGGTGATGGCGTCCGGCAGGGGATTGGGGGCCGTAACGAGCGGGCCGGTCTGAGCGGTCAGATCTGACAGCAGGCCACGGAGGCCGCTGTGTGCCGGCTCAGGTACGTGGGCGTGTACCAGCTGGTTGGCGAACGGCTCGATGGAGAGCAGGTCGCCCTGGGTGAGTGTGTCGCCGAGCGGGACGGCACGTAGTGCCGTCTCGTTGAGGATGACCGCGTCTGCCCCGAGTGCCGTACGCAGGCGGGCGGTGAGGTCCACGAGCAGGCTGCGCCGGTCGAGGGGCTGGTGGCGGTACGCCGGACTGATCGGGCCGAGGACGGCGGTCAGCTGCTGCTTGACGTCGTCGATGGGGGAGCGTAGATCCGCAAGCTCCATGGGAACGACGCTCGGGGCCCGATTTGGGAAGGATGTAGTGCCCGCACCCCATCCCGTGCCCACGGGCGTGGCGATCGCATAGCCGTCGGCGAGTTCCCGGCCCTTGACGACCAGGGTGCCGTCGACTCGGACCGGCCCGTACTGATCGCTGTGGCAGTGCCCGGCGAAGACCACGTCGAGGAACGGACAGGCCGCCGCGAGTTTCCGGTCCTCGTCGAAGCCGGAATGGCTGAGCAGGACCCAGCTGTCCACCTCGTGGTGGTGAGCGAGAATCACCTCGCGCAGGGACGGCAGGGGATCGGTGACGCATTGGCTGACGCGCTGGGCGGCCGGGATCGAGTGGAAGGCTTGCTGGCTGATCACAGCGGTTACGCCGACGCGCCGTCCATCGATGTCGGCGATGTACAGGCGGCGGAACAGAGCGTCGCCGGTGTAGGCATCCACGGCATTGGTGCAGACAGTGCGCCGGTGAAGGCCAGGTTCGAAGTGGTGGAGCCAGCCGTGGTTGCCGGGGGCCAGCACGTCGTACAGCCTGAGCAGGATCTCCCGCTCGATCGTGCCGCGGGCGAGGCGGTAGTACCCGCTGCCTTCGAAGAAGTCGCCGCAGTCCACGATGAGTGAAGTCGGCCGCAGCGAGTGGAGGTGGGTCAGGAACGGCGCGGCGTTGTCGAAGGCGGAGTGGACGTCCGTTGTGGCGACGATCTGGCGCAAGTTGCGGCCGTGGGTGGTCATGGGGTGACCTCGCAGATGTCGGCGCCCAGGCTGTGGAGCTTGCCGGGCAGGTCGGCGTGGCCGCGGCGGAGTTGGTCGAGGCCACCGAGGGTGGTGACGCCCTGGGCGGTGAGGCCGGCGACCATGAGGGCGGATCCGGTTCGGATGTCGGTGGCCTCCACGCCCGTCCCGGTCAGCCGTTGAGGACCGGTAAGGCGGCACTCGGTGGGGGAGGTCTCTTCGATGTCCGCTCCGAGGCGGGCCAACTGCGGCAGAAGATTGCCATGGCGACCCGGGTTGATGGCGTCGGCGAACAGGTGGGTACCGGGCAGGCCGAGGGCCAGTGCCATGAGTGGTGGTTCGAAGTCGGCGTCCAAGCCGCCCGGGCTGAGCGAGGCGGTGGCCCGTAAGGGGCGGCTGACCAAGCGGCCGTCCTGGGTGTTCACGGTGAGAGTGTCCGCCTCGCTGACGGTGGAGATGCCCAGTCGGTGCAGGGCGGCCACGAGGGGGCCCAGGTCGTCGGCTCGCGCGCCTCGGATGCGCGCGCTTCCGCCGGTGGTGGCGACTGCACAGGCGAGTGTCCCTGCCTCCACCTTGTCTCCCGGCACTACCCATGCGGCGTCGCTCGGTGCCGAGGGGGGCGGCGAGAGGGCGAGCAGGCGCTCGCCGACCCGGGTTTCCCAGCCCGCCGCCTGCAGGGCCTCCAGCGCATACAGCACTTCCGGCGAGAGATTGGGCTCGCCCAGCCGCAGAGGCCGGCCGGTGGTTACGGCTCGAAGCAGGGCGGCCACAGTCGCCCCGCGCGAGCGGAACGGCAGCACCAGGGACACGGTGCCATAGCGACGTCTGGCGGCCTCGACGCGATATCCGGAGTCATCCAAGACACTCCGGTCGCCGAATGCCTCGTACACCTTGAAGTGCAGATCCATCCCGCGTGCGCCGATCCGGCAGCCTCCCGGCCATGGCAGCCGTGCCTCTCCGTGCCGGGCGAGCAGGGCCGGCACCAGGTAGTACGAGGCACGGATACGCGCGGCCTGGGGCAGGTGGGGGCGCACGGGCTGGTTTTCAGTCGGCAGAATCACCGCCGCAGTCGGCTTCCCGACCGGCTGCGCAACGTGCCAGCCCGACTCTTGGAGCAGCGCGAGCATGGTCTGCACGTCCGTGTTGGCAGGAATGTTGCTCAGCCTCACCGGACAGCCGAGGGCAGCCGCGGCGGCCACCAGCGGGAGCGCCGCGTTTTTGGAGCCGTCGACAGTCACAGTGCCGGTGAGCGGTGGGCCCGGACGTACGGCGATCACCTCGGCGGCCACGCCGGGGACGCGAGTGGTCGTCATCAGCAACTCCTCTGTGTAACAAGGGGGGACACGATCGGATGGTCCGGATGGGTGGGCAGTGCGATCTCGGCCCAGCAGCACTTCCCGACCGCCGTCGGCTCGACGCCGTATCGATCCGCGAGCGCGGCCACGAGGAACAGACCTCGGCCGCTCTCGCTATACGGATCTGGGAGACCCGGCCGGGGCAGCTCCGGGCAGTCGTCGCAGACTTCGATCCGCAGTGACTGCTCGTCGAGACGGACGGACAGGGAGACCGGGCCGGCTTCGGCATGCCGGACCGCGTTGGTGACGAACTCACTGATCACGAGCTCGGCGGTGTGCACCACCTCGTTGCCCAGCACCGTGTCCCAGCCCTCTATCGCGTCCACGGCCCAGTGTCGGGCGGCGGTGACCGCGGTCGGTGTGGCGGATACGGAGAGTGCGAACTGGTGCGCTTTCACGAGCTGCCTCCAGGGTCGGTGCGGCTGCTCCAGGCAACCGCTCCGGAGGCAAGCGGGACCATGCCGTGTGCTGGGGCCGCATCACTTATGCAGGAGCTGCATCGCGGCCAATGGACGCTCGGTTACGCTCGATTGAGCAGGCAGGATCGGCGACGGCAGAAGGGGCCGTGGCACAGATGGCCGACGCACAGAGTGAAGCCGGACGGATCGGCGAAGTCATCCGTCAGGCACGCGTGTTACAGCGGCGCTCGCAGAAGGACGTTGCCACCGCACTGGGCTACCACCAGTCGAAGGTGAGCCGCCTGGAGAACGGCAGGGGCACGGAGGACGTGCGCGTGCTGCGCGAGATCGCGAAGGTACTGGACATCCCACCGCAACGCCTCGGCCTCGCCGCTGCCCCCGACGCCAGCCCCAGCGATCCCGGAACCGAGGACATGCACCGCCGCACCTTCCTTGCCGCGAGCGTCGCCGCGCTGGCGGCGACGCCGACGCCGACCGTGGCGCACCACGACCTGATCCAGGTCCTGCTGCCGGGACCGAGCCCCGCCGCCACCTGTGACTCCTCCGGTATCGACGAGCTGCGGGAGCGAGCGCGGACCGTGCGCCGGCTGTTCTGCACGTGCGACTACGCGAAACTGGAGCAGGCCCTGCCGGGCCTCATCGCCGACCTGCGCCAGGTCGTCGGCGGCTCCTCCGGTTCGGCGGAGGCGTCCGGGTTGCTCGCGACCGCCTACCAGACGTCGGTGAGCCTGTTGCTGAAGCGAGCCGACCAGGGCAACGCCTGGCTCGCGGCCGGCCGCGCTATGGCCGAGGCGGAAAGGTCCGGGGACCCTGTCGTCCTCGCCGCCAGCGTCCGCGTTCATGCGCACGTGCTCGTACGGGAGAAGCACACAGCCCAAGCCGTGAACATGGTGCGCCACACCGTCGACCAGCTCAGCGGCTCCTACGACCAACGCTCGCCCCGATACCTGGCAGCGGTCGGCCTGCTGCTGCTCCGCGGAGCAACCGCCGCAAGCAGAAACGGCGACCGCGACACCACTCAGGGCTTCCTCACTGAGGCCAAAGAGGTGGCCCGCTACGTAGCATTCGATCGGCCGGACGACTGGGCGAACTTCAGCTCGACCAACGTAGCCCTGCATGAGATCAGCGCGGCTGTCTCATTCGGCGACGCCGGTATCGCCCTCCATACTGCTCGCCCCCTCATGCGGCGGCACATCCCCGTCCCTGAGCGACGGGCCGCGCTCTGGGTAGAGGCCGCCCGCGCCTACAGTCAGCAGGGCAGACTCGCCGACGGCTACCAGGCGCTACGCATCGCCGAGAGCTGCGCAGCACAGGACGTCCGCCGCCCGGCCGTACGTGAACTGGTCGCCGACATGGCAGCCCGTGACCGTCGCCGGGCACTGCCCGAGCTCCACCACTTCAGCCGCCAACTGGGAGTGCCCGCGTGAGTGACCAGCACGACAAGCCGTTCCTCCAGATCGTGGTCTGCGCGGCCGGGGTCGCCGCCGACGTCGGCCGGCTGATCACGGCAGCACAGGAACGGCACTGGGACATCGGCGTCGTAGCCACCCCGCAAGGAGTCGGCTTCCTTGATGCCGAGGCGGTCGAGGCCCAGACCGGCCGCCCCATCCGCTCGGCCTGGCGGTCACCGGGTGAGCCACGCCCGAGCCGGCCTGCGGATGCGATCGCGGTCGCCCCGGCCACCTTCAACACGGTCAACAAGTGGGCCGCTGGAATCTCCGACAATCTGGCGCTGGGCATCCTGTGCGAGGCGCCCGCCATGGGCGTTCCGGTCGCCGTGTTGCCGTACCTGAACTCCGCCCAAGCCGCCCATCCTGCGTACCGCCGGAGTCTGGACCTGCTGCGAGAGATGGGCGTCCTGATCGGCTCCTATGAGCCTCACCGGCCGAAGGCGGGCGGCGGGGCCCACCGCTACCGCTGGGAGGAACTGCTGGAGCTGCTTGCCCCCAGGCTGTCCCTGCGGTCGTGATCAGCGCCCCCATGCTCGCGGCTGCGGGGACGAGACGGTGACCACCTCGTGGGCCGGAGTGTTGGGTGCTGACCTGGGCTTCCTTGCAAAAGTACGCCGCCGCCTGACCTGCCCTGGCCGGTCGGCGCGAGCTGCTGGCCCCGGCGGCGGTGGTACGTGGAGACCACCGCCGCGGGTAAGGCGGTCGTTGCCGTCCTGCCGCGCATGCAGTCGGCTGTCAGTCGAGCGGCACGCTTCTGATGACGTCCCACCGATAGGCACGTTCCTCGCGCCGCAGCTCCACCAACTGCACGTCCTGAACACGCAAATCGACCGATGGAAGATCCCGGAGGGCGGTGACGGCCTCGACGACCGGGACAGCAGGGCGTGGCCGGTTGTTGTAGGCCAGGCTCAGGTGCGGGCGGAACAACTCGGTCGGTTTGCGGGGAGCCAGCCCCAACAGAGCCATGGACCCGCTGAGGGCCGCATGGAGCGCGAGTACCGGGCCCCATGGCGCAACTGTCAGGCGTACGGCCCCCCGAGAACCCGCGAGCGGGACCGCCCGCAGGCGGAAGGCTGCCGGGAGAAGCGGGGCCGCCGCGCTGATGACGTCATCGAGACGACTCAGCGGCAGCGTTGCGGCGGAAGCGAAGCGTGTGAGCGTGACGTGCAACCTGTCGTCCGGGACCGGATCCAGGCCGAGCGGCGCGAGGTACTGCTGACAGCGACGGGCGAGGTCGGCCAGTGCTGGGCTGTCGGGGAAGGTGAGCATCCAGTAGTACGCCCGGGTCTGCGCCGTCCAGCCGGGCCGGTCCCAGTGATCGACCATGGTCTCCACGGAGTCGAAGGCCGTCTGGTCGTGCACCGCGATTACCGCCGGGTCACTCAGGTCGGCCGGTGGGCGGGCAGGGAAGGCAGCGGGATCGGCGCTGAGCTGGATGTGCGGCCAAGGCACCCGGCGTCTCCTTCGCGATCATCCCGCCTCGGCAGGCGGGAGCTGACAGCCCCGAGCGCGGAGCTGTTCGCCATACTCGCGCACGGCCGACCGGGTTCGCCAAGGGGCTACTCACACCCGGGGGAGCCGCGCCCGAGCTGAGCTGCGGATGCGATCGCGGTCGCCCCGGCCACCTTCAGTACGCAGCCCTGAACCAGACCGGCTCAGGGCCACACCAGGCAATACGGCTGATGCCCCGCCTCATGCAGCCGATGGCTGAAGTCCTGCCACTCGTGCAGCAACTGGTACACATTGAACGCGTCCCGCGGCCCGCCCCGGTCCGGGACCGTCGACCAGATGAAGGCCGCCGCGCCGACCGCCTCCTCGCCGATGCCGCGCAGGGGGTCGACGACGGTCATCGGGAGTTTCACGACGGCGTAGTCGGGGTGCAGGACGACCAGTTCGAGGGGCGGGACCTTGTGCAGGGGGACGCCCTCGATGCCGGTGAGGACCATGGCGGCCATGGTCTCCGGCTTGATCTTGGTGAACATGCCGTTCATCCCGAGCTCGTCGCCGCCGAGTTCCTCGGGGCGCATCGAGATCGGGACGCGGGCCGCGGTCGCGCCGTCGGGCGCGCCGAAGTACTTGTAGGTCACCCCCACCCGACCACCATTCCTGCTCCCCGCCCCCAGCCGGTCGGCCCGCCCGTCGAGCCGGTTCGGCTCGTCCGGGGTGCCGTGTGCCTGACGTGCTTCGGTCGATTCCTCCGCCTCGCGTCGGTGCCTTCCCCGCCGGGCACGTCGAGGACCCAGGTCGTCGGTCCCCTCGCCCAGTCCGCCACCGCGATGCATATCTCCACCCGACTGCTTTTCTAGGACGCGTGGCCCCCGCCGCGCAACCCGATCATCGTGTCAGTGACCTCCCCCACGGCCGCTCGCCGAAACGTGCGGTCGGACATATGCCGGGCGTACGTCCGCCGTACGCCCGTCGCATGTCCGTCGTCCGTCCGCGGAACGGCCGGCAGCCCTTCTCCGCGCCGCCCGTGTGAGCTGCGTGGACGGGCTCCAGTCTGGCAGACGGCACGGCGGTCGGGCGGGTTGTCTACCCTGAATGAGGTCTCCCAGGGCAACCAGGGGCCGAGCGGGAGCCGAGCAGGGGCCGAGCCAGGTCCATGCCGGGTCCGAGAAGTCGGAGAAGGTCGAGAAGGTCGGAGAAGTCGCAGGTCATGAGCGAACTGGCATACCCATACGAAGCACCGGCCTCGCAGGCTCTGTTCGACCGCGCGGCGGCCGTCACGCCCGGCGGCGTGAACTCCCCGGTGCGGGCCTTCCGTGCCGTGGGCGGCACGCCCCGGTTCATGGTGTCCGGCACCGGGCCGTACCTGACCGACGCCGACGGCCGGGAGTACGTCGACCTCGTCTGCTCCTGGGGGCCGATGATCCTCGGGCACGCCCACCCCGAGGTGATCGCCGCCGTGCAGGACGCGGTCGCGCGCGGGACGTCGTTCGGCACGCCCGCCGAGGGCGAGGTCGCCCTCGCGGAGGCGATGGTCGAGCGGGTCGCCCCGCTGGAGCAGGTGCGGCTGGTGTCCAGCGGGACCGAGGCCACCATGTCGGCCATCCGGCTCGCCCGCGGGTTCACGCGGCGCACCAAGGTGATCAAGTTCGCCGGGTGTTACCACGGTCACGTCGACTCGCTCCTCGCGGCGGCCGGCTCCGGCCTCGCCACCTTCGCGCTGCCCGACACCCCCGGTGTCACCGGCGCCCAGGCGAGCGACACGATCGTGCTGCCGTACAACGACATCGACGCCGTGCACGCCGCCTTCGCCGCCCACCCCGGCGAGATCGCCTGCGTGATCACGGAGGCCTCGCCCGGCAACATGGGCGTCGTGCCGCCGCTGCCCGGGTTCAACCAGGGGCTGAAGGACGCGTGTGCGGCCAATGGCGCGCTGTTCGTCTCCGACGAGGTGATGACCGGGTTCCGGACCAGCCGGGCCGGGTGGTACGGGGTGGAAGGGGTCGTTCCCGACCTCATGACCTTCGGGAAGGTCATGGGCGGTGGGTTCCCCGCCGCCGCGTTCGGCGGGCGGGCCGACGTCATGGCGCACCTCGCCCCGGCCGGGCCCGTCTACCAGGCCGGCACCCTCTCCGGGAACCCGGTCGCCACCGCCGCCGGGCTCGCCCAGCTGCGGCTCCTCGACGACGCCGCGTACGCCAAGGTCAACGCCGTGTCGCAGCAGATCCAGGGCCTCGTCACCGAGGCGCTCGGCAAGGAAGGCGTCGCGCACACGCTGCAGACCGCCTCCAACATGTTCTCCGTGTTCTTCACCGACCGGCCGGTCACCGACTACGAGGGCGCCAAGGCGCAGGAGTCCTTCCGGTTCACCGCCTTCTTCCACTCGCTGCTGGAGAACGGCGTCTATCTGCCGCCGTCCTCCTTCGAGTCCTGGTTCGTGTCCACCGCGCACGACGAGCGGGCCGTCCAGCGCATCGCCGACGCCCTCCCGGCGGCGGCCCGCGCGGCCGCGGAGGCCACCGCGTGAGCGCCGGGGACGACAGGGACGACAGGGACGACATCACCGTCGTTCACGTGATGCGGCACGGCGAGGTCGAGAACCCCACCGGCGTCCTCTACGGCCGGCTGCCCGGCTATCACCTCTCCGAGCTGGGCCGGCGCATGGCCGACCGGGTCGCCGAGCACCTCGCCCCGCGCGACGTCACCTACGTCGTGGCCTCCCCGCTGGAGCGGGCGCAGGAGACGGCGACGCCGATCGCCAAGGCGCACGGACTCGACCTCGGCACCGACGCGCGGCTCATCGAGGCCGGCAACGTCTTCCAGGGCAAGACCTTCGGCATCGGCGACGGCGCGCTGCGCCGGCCCGGCAACTGGAGGCACGTGGTCAACCCGTTCAAGCCGTCCTGGGGCGAGCCCTACGTCGACCAGGTCGTGCGCATGATGGGCGCGCTGGACGCGGCCCGGGACCGGGCCCGCGGGCACGAGGCCGTGGTCGTCAGTCACCAGCTGCCGATCTGGACGCTGCGGTCGTACGTCGAACGGCGGCGGCTGTGGCACGACCCGCGCAAGCGGCAGTGCACGCTGGCGTCGCTGACGACGTTCACGTACCGGGGCGACCGGATCGTGTCCGTCGGCTACACCGAGCCCGCCCGTGACCTCGTCCCGGCCCACCTCCTCGCCGGGGCCAAGCCGGTCAAGGGGCAGGGCAAGGCGTACGGGGCCTGACGGCTGGCCCGGCGGTCGGTCCGACAGCCACGGGCGGCGGTCGGTCCGACAACCACGCGCGGCGGTCGGTCCGACCCCCACGCGCGCAAGCGCCCGTACGTGACGCTCGTTACGGAATCCGCACAGATTTCCGGAACCCGCACGTTCGTCACGTCCTCTGACTGAGTGACCACCAGAGGACGTGACGAACGAGGTTGCGATGCGCACTTCTACCCGCACTCTCACCCGCAGGGGGATGCTCGGACTCGGCGCGGGCGCCGCGGCCGCGGTCGGGCTCGCGGGCTGCGGTTCCGGCTCCCACACATCGTCGGACGGCTCGCACCAGGCCGGCGGTTCCGGGAAGCCGTCGCCTTCCGGCAGCAGCAAGGCCCCGGCCCGGCCCATCGGCGACGGCTCCACGTCGTACACCGGCAAGCAGCCGCACCAGCCGGACGCGCCCGTACCGCTGGAGCCCGGCCAGACACCGCCGCAGTTCGTCGTCTTCTCCTGGGACGGGGCGGGGGAGGTCGGCAACGGGCTCTTCCCGCGCTTCCTCGACCTCGCCCAGGAGCACGGCGCGCACATGACCTTCTTCCTCTCGGGCCTGTATCTGCTGCCCGAGTCGAAGAAGCGCCGCTACGAGCCGCCGAACAACCCGCGCGGCGCCTCCGACATCGGCTACCTCACCGACGCCCACATCAAGGACACCCTCAAGAACGTCCACCGGGCCTGGCTGGACGGGCACGAGATCGGCACCCACTTCAACGGCCACTTCTGCGCCGGCGGCGGCACCGTCGGCAACTGGACGCCTGCGCAGTGGCGCAGCGAGATCGACCAGGCGAAGTCCTTCGTGAAGGAGTGGCGGACCAACACCGGCTGGACCGACCTGCCGTCCCTGCCCTTCGACTACGACAAGGCGCTCGTCGGCGGCCGCACGCCCTGTCTGCTCGGCCAGGACAACCTGCTGCCCACCGCCCGCGAGCTCGGCTGGCGCTACGACGCCTCCTCGCCCGGCGGCCGTCAGGTGTGGCCGGCGAAGAAGGACGGGATCTGGGACCTGCCGTTGCAGCAGATACCTTTCCCCGGGCACTCCTTCGAGGTGCTGTCCATGGACTACAACATCCTCGCCAACCAGTCGGTCAACTCGACGAAGGCGCCCGCGCACAACTACCCGGGCTGGCGCGAACAGGCCACGAACGCGTACATATCGGGCTTCAAGCGGGCGTACGAGTCGAACCGGGCACCCTTCTTCATCGGCAACCACTTCGAGGAGTGGAACGGCGGCATCTACATGGACGCCGTCGAGAACGCCCTCAAGCACATCGCGCGGGAGAAGGAGAAGGGCGAGGACATCCGGCTCGTCTCCTTCCGCCAGTTCACCGACTGGCTGGACGTGCAGAAGCCGGAGGTGCTGGCAAAGCTCCGCACCGTCGAGGTGGGGCAGCAGCCGGCCGGCGGCTGGAAGACCTTCCTCAAGGAGGCACCGGCTTCCTCCGGAAGCGCCGCCTGAAATGCGGGTTTCCGCCCGTGAGGGGGGTGCGCAAGATCCCCGGAACGGACATGCGAAACTTTTCACATGAGTGCCGCCAGCCGCGCCCCCCTGCGCTCGAACCGCACCGCCGCCCGCGTCCGTCGCCGCGTCGCCCTGACCACCGGCGTCGCCGCGGTCGCGCTGCTCGCCACCGCCTGCGGCTCCGGCGGCACTTCGGGAGGTGGCGGCAACACCGGCTTCGTCACCGGCGCGGACGGCATCTCCACCGTCGACAAGGGTGAGCGGGCCGACGCCCCCGACCTGTCCGGCGAGACGGTCGACGGGGGGCAGCTGGACGTCGACGACTACAAGGGCAAGGTCGTCGTGCTCAACGTCTGGGGGTCCTGGTGCCCGCCCTGCCGCGCCGAGGCCAAGAACTTCGAGAAGGTCTACCAGGACGTCAAGGACCAGGGCGTCCAGTTCGTCGGCATCAACACCCGCGACACGTCCACCGGCCCGGCCCGCGCCTTCGAGGAGGAGTTCGGGGTCAGCTACCCGAGCCTGTACGACCCGGCAGGCAAGCTGATGCTCCGCTTCGAGAAGGGCACCCTCAACCCGCAGGCCATCCCCTCCACGCTCATCATCGACCGGGAGGGCAAGGTCGCGGCCCGCACCCTCCAGGCGCTCAGCGAGGAGAAGCTCCGCAAGATGCTGGAGCCGTACCTCAAGGACGCCTCCGCCTCCTCCGGCTCCTCCGCCTCCTCCGGCTCCTCCGCCTCCTCCGGCAAGTCGGAGACGTGACGTGTCCGCAGTGACCACGCTCGCCGCGGAGGGCTTCAACGGCACGGTGCTCAACGGCGCCCTGCTGGTGGCCCTGCCCATCGCGCTGCTCGGCGGCCTCGTCTCCTTCTTCTCGCCCTGCGTCCTGCCGCTGGTCCCCGGCTACCTCTCCTACGTGACCGGGGTCACCGGCACCGACCTGGCCGAGGCCCGGCGCGGTCGGATGGTCGCGGGCGCGTCGCTCTTCGTTCTCGGCTTCACCGTCGTGTTCGTCTCCAGCGGGGCGCTGTTCGGCTTCTTCGGCGAGACGCTCCAGGAGAACAGGGGCGTCCTGACCAAGGTGCTGGGCGTCTTCATGATCCTCATGGGTGTCTTCTTCATGGGCCTGATGCCCTGGCTCACCCAGCGCGAGTTCCGCTTCCACAAGAAGCCCGTGAACGGCCTGCTCGGTGCCCCCGTGCTGGGCGCGCTGTTCGGCATCGGCTGGACGCCCTGCATCGGTCCGACGCTCTCGTCCGTCCTCGTGCTCTCCGCCGACCAGGGCACCGCCGGCCGCGGCGCCATACTGACCGTCGCCTACTGCGTCGGCCTGGGCCTGCCCTTCGTGCTCGCCGCGGTCGCCTTCCGCAAGGCGCTCGGCGCCTTCGGCTGGATCAAGCGCCACTATGTCTGGGTGATGCGGATCGGCGGCGTCATGATGATCGCGACCGGCCTGCTGCTGCTGACCGGCGTGTGGGACAGCATCGTGCAGGACATGCAGACCTGGTCCAACGGCTTCACTGTAGGGATCTGACCGATGAGCAACACCACAACGGACAAGACCCCGACGGCGGGCGAGGACCAGGACCTCGGCGCCGCCGGCTCCCAGCTCTCCACCGCCCCCAAGGAGGAGGCGCCCAACCTCCCCTCCCTCGGCGTCATCGGCTGGGGCCGCTGGTTCTGGCGGCAGCTCACCTCGATGCGGGTGGCGCTGCTGCTGCTCCTGCTGCTGTCGCTGGGCGCGATCCCCGGCTCGCTGATCCCGCAGGAGGGCGTCGACGCCCTGAAGGTCGAGGACTTCCGCGAGAAGCACGACCTCCTCGGGCCCCTCTACGACAATCTGGGCCTCTTCCACGTCTACAGCTCGGTGTGGTTCTCCGCGATCTACATCCTGCTGTTCGTCTCGCTCATCGGCTGCATCGTCCCGCGCACCTGGCAGTTCGTCGGCCAGCTGCGCGGCCGCCCGCCCGGCGCGCCCCGTCGGCTGACCCGGCTGCCCGCGTACACCACCTGGCGCACCGATGCCGAGCCCGAGCAGGTCCGCGAGGCCGCGCTCGCGCTGCTGAAGAAGCGCCGCTTCCGCGCCCACACCGTCGGTGACGCCGTCGCCGCCGAGAAGGGCTACGCGCGCGAGGTGGGCAACCTGGCCTTCCACATCGCGCTGATCGTGATGCTGATCGCGTTCGCCTGGGGCCAGCTGTTCAAGTACGAGGGCAACAAGCTGATCCTGGAGGGCGACGGCTTCTCCAACACCCTCACCCAGTACGACGACTTCAAGTCCGGCAACCTCTTCGACCCGGACCACGACCTCGCCCCCTTCAGCTTCTCCCTGAAGAACTTCCGCGGCACCTACGAGGCGACGGGCCCCAACCGCGGCACCCCGCGCATCTACGAGGCCGCGGTCGACTACAGCGAAGGCGCCTACGGCGACGAGAAGACGACCACCATCAAGGTCAACGAGCCGCTGGAGATCGACGGCTCGAAGGTCTACCTCGTCAGCCACGGCTACGCGCCCATCCTCACCATCAGGGACGCCAAGGGCAACGTCGTCATGGACAAGGAGGCGACCGCCCTGCTGCCGCTGGACTCCAACGTCACCTCCTCCGGCGCCGTCATGGTCCGCGACGGCTACCGCAACGCCGAGGGCGAGAAGGAACAGCTCGGCTTCAACGCCTTCTTCCTGCCGACCTACGGCGGCGAGGGCAGCACGATGCTCTCGACCTTCCCCGCGCTGATCAACCCGATGCTGGCGCTCTCCGCCTACCACGGCGACCTCGGTGTCGACGCGGGCTTCGCGAAGAGCATCTACCAGCTGGACAAGACCAACCTGGAGGAGTTCAAGGACTCCGACGGCGAGCTGTTCAAGAAGCAGCTCAAGGTCGGCGAGACCATGACCCTCCCGAACGGCGCCGGGACCGTCACCTTCGACGGCGTCAAGGAATGGGCCGGCTTCCAGGTCACGGAGCAGCCCGCCAGCGGCTGGGCGCTCGCCGGTTCCGTCGCCGCCATCCTCGGCCTCGCCGGATCCTTGTTCATCCAGCGCCGCCGCGTCTGGGTGCGGGCCGTCAAGGGCGACGACGGCGTGACGGTCGTCGAGATGGCCGGCCTCGGACGCAGCGAGTCCGCGAAGGTCCCCGAAGAACTCGGCGACCTCGCCGGAACCCTGTACGAGCAGGCCCCCGACGCACCGGAAGCCCCCGACGCACCAGGCGCATCCGATGCACCCGAAGCGCCCGACGCCCCCGACGCACCCGAAGCGCCGAAGAACGACGACGACACCCCCGATTCCCCCGACACCCACGTCGTACCTGCCGAAGGGTCTGAGAAGTGACTCTCGCCGCCGCAACCGATCTGGCCGCCGCGACCAACGAGAACCTCGCGAACATCAGCAACACGCTGATCTACTCCGCGATGGCCGTCTACACCCTGGCGTTCTTCGCCTATATCGCCGAGTGGCTCTTCGGCAGCCGCAGCAAGGTCGGCCGCACCGCCGCCGCGCTCACCGCGAACAGCGAGGCCGAGGCGAAGACCGGCGGCCCGGCGGTCACCGTGAAGAAGGCCGGCGGCACCGCCGTGATGGAGCGGCCGAAGGTCGTCGTCCGCGCGGCGACCGGCTCCCGCGACGTACCCGACGGGCCCGGCGCGCACGGCGGCACCGTCCAGGGCGACCTGTACGGGCGGATCGCCATCTCGCTCACCGCGCTCGCCTTCGCCATCGAGTTCGGCGGCGTGCTCACCCGCGCCCTGTCGGTGCAGCGGGCGCCGTGGGGCAACATGTACGAGTTCAACATCACGTTCACGACGACCGCCGTCGGCGTGTACCTCGTGCTGCTCGCCCTGAAGAAGAACGTCCGCTGGCTCGGCCTGCCCCTGATCACCACGGTCCTGCTCGACCTCGGTCTCGCGGTGACGGTCCTCTACACCGCCAGCGACCAGCTGGTCCCGGCGCTGCACTCGTACTGGCTGTACATCCACGTCTCCACGGCCATCTTCTGCGGCGCGGTGTTCTACGTCGGCGCGGTCGCCACGATCCTGTACCTGTTCAAGGACAGCTTCGAGAACAAGCTCGCGGGCGGCGGCACGCCCGGCCGCTTCGCCAGCTCAGTGCTGGACCGGCTGCCCGCCGCCGCCTCCCTCGACAAGTTCGCCTACCGCGTCAACGCCGCCGTCTTCCCGCTGTGGACGTTCACGATCATCGCGGGCGCGATCTGGGCGGGCGACGCCTGGGGCCGCTACTGGGGCTGGGACCCCAAGGAGACCTGGTCCTTCATCACCTGGGTCGCCTACGCCGGCTACCTGCACGCCCGCGCCACCGCCGGCTGGAAGGGCCGCAAGGCCGCCTACCTGGCCCTGGTCGCCTTCGGCTGCTGGCTGTTCAACTACTACGGCGTCAACATCTTCGTCTCCGGCAAGCACTCCTACGCGGACGTGGGCCTGGGCGCCCTCCAGTCCGTCGGGTTCTGACGTACCGGACAGGAGGGCCGGCCGGCGTCCCTAGGGCCTGGAACGGGCGACGCTCGTCACGACGTCCCGCAGTCGCTCCACGTACAGCCGCAGGTTCTTGTGCGCGACGTCGGTGTCCGGGTACCGGGCGGCGAACCACAGGCCCTCCGGGAGCCGGGTGACCCACGCGCACACCTGGTCGCCGTACGACACCCTCAGCAGCGCGTACGCCGACAGGTCCGGCCAGCGGCCGGCGCCGGGGACGTCGCGGGCGTCGACGTAGGACACGATCGAGTACAGGTCGGGGGAGGTGGGGCGGAAGTCCGTGCCGAGCAGCCGCAGCACCCGGTCGATCGGCATGCGGGACAGCCGCCGGTTGGCCTGCAGTTCGGCGCGGACGGTGCGCAGGGCGGCCGGGAAGTCCTGGGCCCGCGACGCGGGGACCTCGATCGGCGCGCCGCCCACGTACCAGCCCACCGACTCCGACCACTGGGACCGCGACCTGGTGTGAAACGGCACGACGGTGCGGTAGACGGGCTCCCCGCCGATCTCGTGGACCACCAGCGCGGTGGCGGCCAGGACGCCGACCAGGCTGCCGCCGTAGGGACGGCAGTACGCCTCGAACGCGGCGGCGTCGGCCGCGTCCACCAGCGGCTCGCGCAGCAGTTTCTGCTCGGGCAGCGTCCCGCCGGGCTCCACGCCCAGGTCGAGCGGGAAGGACGGCAGCCGCCCGTCGCACCGCCGGATGAACTCCCGCCAGCGGGACACGACGTCGTGGCCGCCGTCGATCCGGTCCGCGTCCGCCCGCTCGGCCTCGCAGAAGTCGACGTAGCTGCCGACCCGCGGACGCGGCACGGTCCGGCCCTCGACGCCGGCCGTGTACAACTCGTGGATCTCGGCGGGGATGCGGTAGATGGAGTAGGCGTCGACGTTGCTGTGGTCGAAGGCCATGTAGACGCTGACGCCGTCGTCGCGGACGACCGCCGTGTAGATGAGGTTGGGCCAGCGCAGCGCGTCCGCGACGCCGTCGAAGCGGTCCCGGAGGTGGCGGGCCAGTTCCGTCGCGTCCGGGAAGTCGCCGACGTCCTCGCGGTGCAGGGACACCGCGTCCGCCGCCAGCGTGAACCGGCGCATCGCGTCCCCGGTCCCACCGCTCCAGCGGAAGCCGCTGCGCAGCGTCTCGTGCCGCAGGGTCCAGGCGCGCAGCGCCTCCTGGAGCGCGTCCAGGTCGACCGGGCCCGGGATGTCGAAGGCCGCGCCGAGCCAGGTCGGCACGAACAGGCCGTCGTCGCGGACCGACCGGGCCGTCCGGATGTGCGACTCCTGGATGTACGCCGGTGGCCGCGCGTCCTCGGGCAGCCCTGCCGCGACCTCGACGGTCGCCGGACTGAGCGTCCACTCGACGAGGCGCCCGGGCCGGATCTCGCAGCGGTGGATATCGGTCAGTCGCACGAGGGGTCTCCGTTCGCAGATGTACAGACCCGACCAACTGAATGCCGAGCCCGTGGCCGCGCACCTGGTGTGTCGGCACGGTTCAACGGAACGGATGGCCTCTCGAACGGCGGTACGCCCCCCGCTACCGGGCCGTCGTTTCCTCCAGGTAGGCGTGCAGCGCACCCGCTCCCGCGAGCATCGCCCGGGTCCGCGCGGTGAGGAGCTGCCCGCGCGCCTCGACCGCCGCCCGCAGCGCCTCACTGCTCCCCTCCCGCCGCAGTCCGTCCAGGACGGGGCGGATCTGGTCGAACAGGTAATGGCTGCGGCGCAGCGTACGCACGAGCCGCGCGTCGCGGACGTCGGCGGGTCCGTACACGCGGTACGTCGTGCCCCGCTCCCGCCCGGGCGCGAGCAGCCCCGCCGCCTCCCACACCCGCAGCGCGGACGTCCGTACGCCGATCAGCGCGGCGACCTCGCCGATGCGCAGACCGTCGGCCGAGCGGGCCGAGCGGGCCGGGCCGTCCGACGGCTCGGGCTCCTCCCGTGCCAGCGCCTCCAGCGCCTCCAGCGCCTCACTCGCGGCCCGCAGCGAGCCCCGCTCCTCGTGCAGTGCGGCGTGCGCCGCGTCGACGAGCGCGAGTGCACCGGACACGTCCCCGTCGTGCACGGCCCGCATGACCCGCGTCGCCGTCACCGGCTCGTACCCCTGCCGCAACGCCCGGTACGTCGTCAGCGCGTGCCGGTGCACCTCCCCGAAGACGCGGTACCCGGACCCGGTCCGCCCGGCCGGGGGAAGGACCCCGGCGTCCTCGTAGTTGCGGATCTGCTGCGTCGAGAGACCGGCCGGGCGGGCCAGGTCGACGGTACGGAGACGGCGCTCGTCGCTCTTCATCGGCCCGCAGCCTATGCGCGGCCAACGTCCTCGCCCCGTTACCGTCCGTCCGCTACTGCGCGCCCAGGAGCTGGAGGATCGTGTTCACCGCTTCCACGATCGGCACGCCCAGTGCCCCGGCGGTCGCGGCGACGCCGGCGACGGCCATCAGGGCGCGGGCGCGGGTCTGCGGCTGGACCACGGCGTCGGGGGCCAGGACCGGCAGGGACTCGTCGATGGTCTGCGCGCCCAGGGGCGGCACCTGCGCGCGCAGTTCCTGGAGCTGTGCCGTCAACCCCTCGATGGCGGCGCGCAGTTCGGGATCCATGGCGGTCGGCGCCGCGTTCTTCACCATGCCGGTGTTGTTGGTCCCGCCGTACATGTTGACGCTGTCCCCGTAGTGGTAGCTGTCGCCGCTCATGCCTTCCCCATCCCCACGTTGCCCGATCCGCCGTACATGTTGACGTTGTCGCCGAAGTGGTAGTTCCGGGGGTTGATCGCGAGCGTCTCGACCGTCACCTGGAACTCGGCCTCGGGGTTCTCGATCGCGTTCACGACGTGCCCGACGAGCTGGTTGAGGTGCTGGGTGTCCGTGCTGGTCACCAGGGCCGTGGACGCCCCGGACGTCTCCACGGCCAGCACCCAGTGCGAGGCCGCGGTCAGGACCGACCCCAGAACTGCGGCGCAGTAGACCAGCGCCACGACGGCGCCGATCCAGACGAACGTGATGAACCCTTCCGCGGCCGCGCGGTCACCGCCGAAACCGGTGATGCCGCCGAGGATCGTCAGGGCGATGGCCACCGCCAGGATGATCCCGAGGCGCTTGAAGAAGAGGAGGGTCGCCTCACCGCGCCGCGGGGTGAGCAGGAACGTGTACACCCGCGTGATGTTCCGCACCGGGTAGGCCGCGCCGCCGACCCACAGCAGCCGCTTGCCGACCCGCAGTTCGACACCGCCCGCCAGGTGCGGGGGCAGCGGAGGCGGGGGCGGGGGAGTGGCGCCCCGGTTGTGCCAGGGTCTGTCGCCGCCGGCCGCCTGGGACGGGAAGGCGGGCGGAGACTGCGGTGGCGGCTCCGGTGGCCGCTGTGGCACGGTCTCCGGCTTCTCGGGTCTGTCCATGCCCTGTCGATGCCCCCTGCCATGTGATGGGTCGTCACTGAAGGACGAACATTAGCGACCCTCAGGCACGGCACTCCAGCACCGCGTAGTCGGCGAAGCAGCGCCGGTAGCGGGTGTGCCTGGTCTCCTGGGTGTGCCCGCGCTGCCACTCCTCGACGTCCGCCGGGGTCTGGCGGGGCCCGGACGTGGCGCCGCAGTCGGCGTCGTCGCCGGACACGCAGTGCGCCTGGTACTCGGGCAGTGCCGACGGGTCCTGGACGATGGCGAACGGTACGTACCGGAAGAGCCGGCGTCCACGGTGTTCATGGCGCTGGTGCCGGGCCAGCAGCACGTCGGCGTCGGTCTCCGCGCTGCCGTCCCCGGCGGCCCGTGCGTGTGCGCGGCGCTCGGCCAGCCGGGCGCAGGAAGCGCAGCCGGTGACCGGCACGGGCGGCGGCCCCACGTCGACCAGCGGCGGTGCCGCCAACAGGCCGCCGCAGGAACGGCCATTGGCCGCCCGCACGCCGGCGCTCAACCGTTCCTCGGCCGTCGCCGTCCGGATCAGCGCCGGGTCGGCCTGCCACTCCCGGCCGCCGCCGACGGGGCGCAGCATCGCGCAGGGCCCCGCCTCGCCCCGGTACTCACCGACCTTGCGGGTGCGCGGGTCGTAGACGAGCGTGCCGGGTTGCACCGCTTCCACCGGTTCCATCCTCAACCTCCGTCACTCTGGGTGTATCGAGAGTCGCCGAGGGAAACCTTCGGTATCAACGCTTGACGCGTGACACACGTCCACTGTCACGAAGGGGAGGGGAGGCGGGGGCCGTGGGACGACGCAACGCCGGTGGTTCGGGCGTGAGTACGGCCGCCGTGTTCGGCGAGGTGCTCCGCCACTTCCGGGAAGCCGCGACGCTCACGCAGGAGGGGCTGGCGGCCCGCATCCCCTGCGACCGGTCGCACATCGCCCGGGTGGAGGCGGGGACGCGGGTGCCGCAGGACATGTTCGCGAAGACGTGCGACGAGCTGCTGGGCGCGGGTGGGGTGCTGGCGCGGCTGTGGGGGCGGATCGACTGGTATCCGGAGGTGGAGCATCCGGACTGGTTCCAGCGCCGGGCCGACATGGACGCGGAGGCGGTGGC
The DNA here is from genome assembly GCF_042268605.1 of Streptomyces sp. NPDC056296. Taxonomy (NCBI): domain Bacteria; kingdom Bacillati; phylum Actinomycetota; class Actinomycetes; order Kitasatosporales; family Streptomycetaceae; genus Streptomyces; species Streptomyces sp. NPDC056296. Next base: position 94,123 of record NZ_JBHJRX010000005.1, read on the forward strand.
GCTGCGGGAGTATCAGGAGCGGGTGGTGCCGGGGCTGTTGCAGACGGAGGGGTATGCGCGGGCGTTGTTCTCGCGTCTCGTCAGCGGCGAGGTGCTGGAGGAGCGCGTCCGTGCCAGGTTGAGTCGGCAGCGGCGTTTGTGGTGTGACGACGGTCCGCTGTACGTCGTCGTCCTCGACGAGAGCTGCTTGCGCAACATCATGGACGGTTACGCCGTCATGCGCGATCAGTGCGCGCACCTGCTCCGCATCGGGCGTCGGCCCAACGTCCGTATCCAGGTCGCTCTCGCCGACCGTCCCGGGCTGCTGCGACCCAGCGGCTCAATGTCTCTGCTCCGGCTGCCTGATGGCCACGAGTGGGTGTACTCGGAGTCTCTTGACCGTGGCCATTTCAATGACGATCCAGCCGTCTACGCCCGCCATAGCCAGACATATGATGTGCTCAGGGCGGATGCTTTGTCGGCCCCCGAGTCCGCCGCCTTGATCAGCGACGCGATGGAGAGGTACGAGGGTCATGGACAGGCACGAACTCAGCGCGGCGACCTGGATCAAGAGCAGCCACAGCGACGCCAACGGCGGCAACTGCGTCGAAATCGCCCCCGGTTTCCCCGCCGTCGTCCCCGTCCGGGACAGCAAGAGCCCTGACGGTCCCGCCCTGTTCGTCGGCCACTCAGCCTGGTCCGCCTTCACCTCGGCCCTGCGCTGACACCGGAACCCGGGTTCTCGTGTTCCGGGGTTGCGGGCGACCCCTATAAGGACCACTTGGGGAAAAGAACCCCACCAAGCCCCACCCCCCCGCCCACGGCGTCGACTCACTCGCCTGGGTGAACATCCCTGGTTGGGCTGGCGTTCAGGGCCCCCAACTCCCTTACTCTCAGCGCAATAACCGCTGACATATGTCAGCCCCCGTCGGTGAGTAGCGTCGCCGACGAGGGCCTGACCACCGAGGAAGTTAGGCCCTTCCTGATGGATACCCAAGACCTTAGCGTGCCCTCGCGCGCCCAGTCCGCCGTTGGCGACAACCACCCCCGTTCGGGCGTCATCCACGACAACGTCCGCCACACCGCCAGCTTCACCGTGGTCGGCAACCACCTTGCCCAGCACCCGGACCTCTCCCTGGTGGCGAGGGGCCTGGGCCTGTACATCCAGTCCGTGCGCGGCGGCACCTCCGTGGACATCAAGAGCCTGGCCGCCCGCTTCAAGGAGGGCGCGGCCCGCATTAGCGCGGCCCTGCGCGAGTTGGAGACCCACGGCTACCTCCGCCGGGAACGCAAGCGCGCGACCGACGGCCGTGTCGTCACCCGCACCGTCTCCTGCAACGATCCCCGGGCCCGACGCCGGGCGACAGACGCAGACTGTCCCGGGCGGCCGACGGGTCCGGCCCGGCCCACAGGCACGGGATCGGGGCGCATGTCCCACCCGCGCCGGACGGGACGCAAGGCGCTCCCCGCCGTACCGCAGCCGAGTAGCAAGGCCTCCGCGCTCCTCCAGACGGCCATCGATCTCCTCGCCGACCTGCGGCGACACGATTCCCGGCTGCTGCTCTCCGCGAGCGACACGGCTCATCTGGCGCCCGGCGTCGCCGCCTGGCTGGAGCGGGACATCCGCCCCACAGCCGTACGCCAAGCCCTGACGACCGACCTGCCGGACGAGCCCCTACGCCGCCCGGCCGCCCTCCTGGCCCACCGCATCGCCGACCGGCTGCCGCCCCCGGCCCCGTTCCGGGCCCCGGCGTCCGACCCACCGCCGCCCCGGCACTCACTGCGCAACTGCGACGGCTGCGACCGGGGTTTCCGCGCCCCCGAGCGCGAAACCCTCTGCAGTGACTGCCGAACAGCCGCCGCCCACCTTTGACCCGAACGGAACCCCATGGTCAGCCCATCGCACGAGGCGATGCACCGCATCTTCCAGCACGACCCGGGACTGTTCAGCCGCGTCTCACGCTTCCTCGACGTCGACATCCCCAAACCCATCGGGGCAACGGCCCTGCCGACCGACCTCACCGAGGCCAGCCCCGTCGAACGCCGCGTGGACACGCTCCTGCGCTTCGAGACGGCAGAGCAGGGCCCGTTCCTCCTGGCCGTCGAGGCCCAGGGCAAGAAGGACCCGGACAAGCCCGCGAGCTGGGCGTACTACGTCTCGTACCTGTGGACGAAGTACCGGCTCCCCGCCGCCCTCCTGGTCGTCTGCCAGGACCACGCCACGGCCAAGTGGGCCCAGCGGTCGGTGAGCAGCGGCCCGCCCCAGCTGCCTACCCTCACCCTGCGGCCCGTGGTCGCAGGCCCGCATAACATGCCGGTGATCACCGACCCCGAGGAGGCCCGCGCCGACCTGGTGCTGGCGAGCCTGGCGGCCATCACACACGCCGCCGAACCAGTCATCAATGCGATACTGAAGGCCCTGTCCACCGCATTGCGGGACGCGCCCGAAGACGTCGCGGACCCCATCGTCGAATTCACCGCACAGGGCATGGGCAACCGCCCGGCCAAGCACCTCTGGAGGAACCTGGTGGCCGCGGACCTCTCCTTCTACAAGTCGTACATCTCCGAAGAGATCCGCGAGCAGGGCCGCGAGCAAGGTCTCGAAGTAGGTCTCACAAAGGGACGTGTCCAGCGCGGCGCCGAGGACGTCCTTCTTGTTCTCGAGCAGCGTGGCCTCGACGTCTCCGACGCTGTGCGCGGGCGTATCACGGCGTGTTGCGACCCTGAGGTCCTTCGGCAGTGGCTCACACGTGCTGTCACCGCCCTCGGGGCCGAAGACATCTTCGAGGACGAGTAACCCGCTGTTCAGGGCCCGTCGCACGCGGCAATCGCGGACCGGGGTCGAGAAGTTCACCGAGTCCGCCCGCTGACGGTCAGTCGCCCTTGGGGTCCTCGTCCTTGTCCTTGTCCCGCTTCTTGTCGTCGTCGAGGGACTTCAGGAACTCCGGATTGTCGTCCGGCGCCACGAACTGCCGCCGCCCGCCGCCCTGCCGGGGCGAAGCGCCCGCCGGCTGCCGCTTCTTGCCGGCGATGAGCCAGGAGATCGAGCCGACCAGCGGAAAGAGCAGCACGAGGATCGCCCACAGCGGCTTGGGCATGTGGCGGATGTCGGCGTCCTTCGTGCTGATGCAGTCGATGAACGCGTAGACGCTCAGTGCCAGTGGCACGAGGAACATCAGCACCCGGAGCATGGGCCTCTCCAGCGGAAGCGGTGGGCTGGGGACGCGTCACGGCCCCCAGGTACAGGGCCAGGGTAGCCGCTCGGGGATACTGGACCGCATGGCTTACGACGATCTTCGCTCGCTGCTCAGGGCGCTGGAGCGCGAGGGCGACCTCAAGCGCATCAAGGCCGAGGTGGACCCGCACCTGGAGGTCGGGGAGATCGTCGACCGGGTGAACAAGGCCGGCGGCCCCGCCCTGCTCTTCGAGAACGTGAAGGGCTCCGACATGCCCCTCGCGATGAACGTCTTCGGCACCGACCGGCGCCTGCTCAAGGCCCTCGGGCTGAAGTCGTACTCCGACATCTCGGACAAGATCGGCGGGCTGCTGAAGCCCGAGCTGCCGCAGGGCTTCGTCGGCGTGCGCGAGGCCTTCGGGAAGCTCGGCGCGATGACGCACGTACCGCCGAAGAAGGTGAAGCCGGGCAGCGCGCCCGTGCAGGAGGTCGTCCTCACCGGCGACGACGTGGACCTCGACCGGCTCCCCGCCCTCTTCACCTGGCCCGACGACGGCGGCTCCTTCTTCAACCTGGGCCTCACCCACACCAAGGACCCCGAGACGGGCATCCGGAACCTGGGCCTGTACCGCCTCCAGCGCCACGACAAGCGCACCATCGGCATGCACTGGCAGATCCACAAGGACAGCCGCAACCACTACCAGGTCGCCGCCCGGCGCGGCGAGCGCCTGCCGGTCGCGATCGCCTTCGGCTGCCCGCCCGCCGTGACCTACGCCTCCACCGCCCCCCTCCCCGGCGACATCGACGAGTACCTCTTCGCCGGGTTCCTCCAGGGCAAGCGGATCGAGATGGTCGACTGCAAGACGGTCCCGCTCCAGGTACCGGCACAGGCCGAGGTCGTCATCGAGGGCTGGCTGGAGCCCGGCGAGATGCTGCCCGAGGGCCCGTTCGGCGACCACACCGGCTTCTACACGCCGCAGGAGCCGTTCCCCGCCCTGAAGATCGACTGCGTGACGATGCGGAAGCGTCCGCTGCTCCAGTCGATCGTCGTCGGCCGCCCGCCGACGGAGGACGGCCCGCTGGGCCGGGCCACGGAGCGCTTCTTCCTGCCCCTGCTGAAGATCATCGTGCCGGACATCGTGGACTACCACCTGCCCGAGGCCGGCGGATTCCACAACTGCGCGATCGTCTCGATCGACAAGAAGTACCCCAAGCACGCGCAGAAGGTCATGCACGCCATCTGGGGCGCCCACATGATGTCCCTGACCAAGCTGATCGTGGTCGTCGACTCCGACTGCGACGTCCACGACCTGCACGAAGTCGCCTGGCGCGCGCTCGGCAACACCGACTACGGCCGTGACCTCACCGTCGTCGAAGGCCCGGTCGACCACCTCGACCACGCCTCCTACCAGCAGTTCTGGGGCGGCAAGGCGGGCATCGACGCCACGAAGAAGCTGCCCGAGGAGGGGTACACGCGGGACGGGGGCTGGCCGGACATGGTGCTGTCCGACCCCGAGACGGCGGCGAAGGTCGACCGCCGCTGGAAGGAGTACGGACTGTGACGTCGGCTTCCGCCGCGCTGCCGCAGCAGCCGGGGCGCACCAAGGCGTTCCTGCGCCTGGTGATGATCGAACACTCGGTCTTCGCGCTGCCCTTCGCCTACATCGCCGCCCTCACCGCGATGTACGAGTGGGACGAGAACATCCACTGGGGCCGGCTGCTCCTGGTCACCGTCGCCATGGTCGGCCTGCGCACCTTCGCGATGGCGGTCAACCGGATCATCGACCGCGAGATCGACGCCCGCAACCCGCGCACCGCCCACCGCGAACTGGTCACCGGCGCGATGTCGGTCAGGCACGCCTGGACCGGCGCGCTGATCGCCCTCGTCGTCTTCCTCGGCGCCGCCGCCCTGCTCAACCCGCTCTGCCTCGCCCTCGCCCCCAACGCGGTCGTCCCGATGGTGGTCTACCCGTACGGCAAGCGGTTCACGAACTTCCCGCAGGCCATCCTGGGCCTCGCCCAGGCGATGGGCCCGATCGGCGGCTGGCTGGCGATCACCGGCGAGTGGTCCTGGGAGGCCGTGATCCTCGGGCTCGCGGTCGGCATCTGGATCGGCGGCTTCGACCTGATCTACGCCTGCCAGGACGTCGAGACCGACCGGCAGGTCGGCGTGAAGTCGGTCCCGGCCCGCTTCGGCATCCCGGCGGCCATCTGGGGCGCCCGCGTCTGCCACACGGTCACCACGGCGCTGTTCGCCTGGTACGCCGTCGCCACCGACGCCGGCGTCCTCTTCTGGCTCGGCCTGCTGATCGTCGCGGGCGCCTTCGTCTACGAGCACACCATCGTGCGCCCACACGACCTGTCCCGCCTGAACAGGGCGTTCTTCTCGGTCAACGGCTTCATCGGTATCGCCCTGTTCGTGTGCGCGCTGCTGGACCTGCTGGTGCGGGGCCTCACGGTCTGAACACCATGAGCCTGCGACTAGGCTCGGCATCATGAAGCCAGGACAGACGCAGCGCGCGCCTTGGATCGTGGGGGTGTCGGGGGCATCCGGTACGCCGTACGCGGCGGCGGTACTGCGTGCCCTGCTCGCCGCCGGCGAGAGCGTCGACCTGGTGGTCAGCCGGGCCTCGCGGCTCACCCTGCTCGACGAGACCGGCATCTCCTTCCGTGACGCCCACTGGCGGACCGACCTGCACACCTGGCTGTCCCGGGGCGCCGACGGCAAGCCCGGCACCTTCGACGTCGACCTGGCCGGCGACCGGGTACGGCACTGGAGCGCGGGCGACCTCGCGGCCGGGCCGTCCTCGGGGTCGTATCCGGCCAAGGGCATGCTGATCGTGCCCGCGTCGACGGCCTCGGTCGCGGGCGTCGCGCTCGGGCTCTCGAAGGACCTGTTGCAGCGGTCGGCGAGCGTGACCCTGAAGGAGGGGCGCAAGCTGGTCGTGGCCGTGCGGGAGACCCCGCTGGACGGCCGGACGCTGCGGCACCTGGTGACACTGGACGACGCGGGCGCGACCGTGGTGCCCGCCTCGCCGGCCTTCTACGCGGGGGCGACGCACATCCAGGACCTGGTGGACTTCGTCGCCGGACGCGTCCTCGACGCGGCGGGCGTCGAGCACGACCTCTACCGCCGCTGGCGCGGTGACCTCGGCGGGGCCCGCCCCACCACCTGAGCACCACCTCCCCCCACACGTTTGTTACCCACATCTTCAGAACTCTTCAGTGGAAGGCTTCGATCGCATGGACGCGGTGGACAGGCAGCTCATCCAGGCCCTGAGGGAGAACGGCCGGGCCTCCTACGCGGAGCTGGGGCGCCTCGTCGGACTGTCGGGACCCAGCGTCACCGACCGCATCAACCGGCTGGAGGCGGCCGGCGTCATCACCGGCTACCGGGCCACCGTGGACGCCGCCTCGCTCGGCCTCGGCGTCACCGCCCTGATCGGCGTCTCGCTCTCCGACGCCGCCGACCACGAGGACGTGGCGCAGCGCCTGCGGGACCTGCGGGAGATCGAGGACTGCTGGTTCATCGCCGGTGACGACTCCTACATGCTCAAGGTGCGCGCGGCCGACGTGGACGGCCTGGAGAGCATCATCCGCCGGCTGTCGGGCACGAAGGGCGTGTCCAGGACCCGCACCACCATCGTGCTCTCCACCAAGTGGGAGAACCGGGTGGGCGAGCTGCCGGAAGAGGTCCAGTAGCAGGGGCGTACGGTTTTACGAGTCAGTCTCAGAAAGAGGTATCGCATGGACGCCGGGCTCAAGCGGGAGCTGGAGCAGAAGGTCCGCTCCGGGGAGCGGCTGACCCGCGAGGACGGCATCGCGCTGTACGAGTCGGACGATCTGGCATGGCTCGGCGGCCTCGCGCACGAGGTGCGGACGCGGAAGAACGGCGACGTCGTCCACTTCAACGTCAACCGCCACCTCAACATGACCAACGTGTGCACCGCCTCCTGCGCGTACTGCTCCTTCCAGCGCAAGCCGGGGGAGAAGGACGCGTACACGATGCGCATCGAGGAGGCGGTGAAGCTCGCCAAGGCGATGGAGGGCGAGAACCTCACCGAGCTGCACATCGTCAACGGCCTGCACCCGAACCTGCCGTGGCGCTACTACCCGCGCTCGCTGCGGGAGCTGAAGGCCGCGCTGCCCGACGTGTCGCTCAAGGCGTTCACGGCCACCGAGATCCACCACTTCGAGACCATCTCCGGGATGTCCGCCTCCGAGATCCTCGACGAGCTGATCGACGCCGGTCTGGAGTCCCTGACCGGCGGCGGCGCCGAGATCTTCGACTGGGAGGTGCGGCAGCACATCGTCGACCACCGCACCCACTGGGAGGACTGGTCGCGCATCCACCGCCTGGCGCACGAGAAGGGTCTGAAGACCCCGTGCACCATGCTCTACGGCCACATCGAGGAGCCGCGCCACCGCGTGGACCACGTACTGCGCCTGCGCGAGCTCCAGGACGAGACGGGCGGCTTCCAGGTCTTCATCCCGCTGCGCTACCAGCACGACTTCGTGGACATGCAGGACGGCAAGGTCCGCAACCGGCTCCAGGCCCGGACACAGATGGCGACCGGCGCGGAGGCGCTGAAGACCTTCGCGGTCTCGCGCCTGCTCTTCGACAACGTTCCGCACGTCAAGGTCTTCTGGGTCATGCACGGCGTCCAGACGGCCCAGCTGGCCCTCCAGCACGGCGCCGACGACATGGACGGCTCGGTCGTCGAGTACAAGATCACGCACGACGCGGACGACTTCGGCACGCCGAACAAGCTGACCCGCGAGGATCTGCTCGACCTGATCCGCGACGCGGGCTTCCGGCCGGTGGAGCGGAACACACGGTACGAGATCATCCGGGAGTTCGAGGGGCCCGACGCGGAGCGTCGGGAGTCGCCGCAGCCGATGCGGGTGTGATTTTGCGGTAGTTCTCCGGCCGCGGGCCGGTGGGGGTTGTTTGTGGCGTTTCCCCTACCCCCCCCCCCGCCCTAA
>NZ_JBHJRX010000005.1:102311-202630 GCF_042268605.1 Streptomyces sp. NPDC056296
TGGGTTTGGTGTTTTTTCCCCGATTTCCTCCCTTCCGCGTGGGGGCGGGGGGAACGCGCACGAACAACCACACACAACCCGCAGCCGACCCGGGTCCGGTCCCCCACGGCGGGTAGTCGGACCACATGACCGGCAGCGTGACTTCAGAGGACGCCTACACGGCGGAGCCCTTCGTGCCGACCCGCGGCGGCCTCCCCGCCCTGCGCAAAGCCGCCGCCGACTGCCGCGGCTGCCCCCTGCACAGGGACGCCACGCAGACAGTGTTCGGCGCCGGTAAGGCGACCGCCCGCGTGATGCTGATCGGCGAGCAGCCCGGCGACCAGGAGGACCGGCAGGGCAAGCCCTTCGTCGGCCCCGCCGGGAGCCTGCTCGACCGGGCGCTGGCGGACGCCGGCATCGACCCGGCGGACGCCTACGTCACCAACGCCGTCAAGCACTTCGAGTTCACGCGGGCGGAGCCCCGCAAGCGCCGTGTCCACAAGGCGCCCACCCTGCGCGAGACGACCGCCTGCGGCCCCTGGCTGGCCGCCGAGCTGGCCCGCGTGGAACCCGAACTGATCGTGGTGCTCGGCGCCACGGCCGGCAAGGCGCTGCTCGGCTCCTCCTTCCGGGTCACGCAGGTGCGCGGCACGGTGCTGGAGGAGGAGATCCACGGGCGCCCGGAACGACTGGTGCCGACCGTGCATCCTCCCCCAGCTCTCGGCTTCGCTCGAGCCGGGAGGTGCCCCCAGGCGGTGCTGCGGGCCGAGGACCGGGACGGGGCGTACCGCGGACTGGTCTCGGATCTGCGGGTGGCGGCACAGGCACTCGCGTAATGGCTACTATGGTGGCGTGTCCCTTACTTTCACCTTCGATCCGGCCGTCACCCCCGACCTCCGCGACGGCGTACTCGACCTGTGGACCGACGTCTCCAACGCGGGCGGCTCCGTGGGCTTCGTACCGCCGGTGACGCGGGGGGACATCCGCCCCGAACTGGTCAGACACATGGTGGGCATGGCCGAGGGCCGCACCCGCCTGCTCGTCGGCCACGACGAGGAGGGGCGGGTGGCCGCCACCGCGTTCCTCGCCCTCAACACGCACCGCCTGATGACCCACTGGCTGTGGCTCTACACGGTGATGGTCCACCCGCGCCACCAGGGCCGAGGCTACGGCCGGGACCTGATGACCGCGGCCGCGGACGCCGCCCGCACCGTGGACGGCATCGGAGCGATCCGGCTCACCTGCCGGGGCGGCGGCGGCCTGGAGCGGTTCTACGAGTCCTGCGGCTACAAGGAGGTCGGCCGGGTGCCCGGCGCGATCCGCGTGGCACCGGGCGACGACCGGGACGACGTCTTCATGCTGCTGCCGCTGAACTGAGCGCGTTCCCGTCGCAGGCCGACCCCGCCGAAAGATCGGCGACCCGGCATGTTTCACTGGACAGTGCCTCTTTGTGCCAGAAACGGAAGAGTGGATTGAGATGCTCCGCTACACGCTGATGCGCCTCGGGATCTTCGTGGGCTGCCTCGTAGCAGTCTGGGGGCTCGTCTACGTCGGCGTGTTCCCGCGCGGCCTCGGTGACTCCAACGGCATGTGGATCGTCCTGCTCTCCCTGCTGATCTCGGCCCCCATCAGCTACGTCGCGCTGCGCAAGGAGCGGGACCAGGCCTCGGTCCAGGTCGTGAGCCGGGTGGACCGTATGAAGGCCAACCTCGACGCCAGCCGCGGCCAGGAGGACACCGCCGACGACACGGCGCGCACCCAGGGTCAGACCTCGTAACGTCCGTCACGCACGCGCAAGCCCCGGTTTCCGAATTCACAGGAAACCGGGGCCATCTGCGTTTTACGGGCAAGAGGCGCCTCCTGCCTCTCAAAGCGAGGCTTTGGGGGTCTCAAAGCACAGGTGTTAAAGTCGTGTGCATGAAGCACGCAGCCGCGCCCCACACACCGCCGAGCCTCGCGCTCGTGGCGCGCCTGCACGTGGACCTCTGTCGGTGCGCGTCCGCGAACTGTCGCCCCTGACGTTCCCCCCTCATCCGTCGTTCTCCACGTCAGCCCAGCGCGTCCGTCCCCGCGTCCCGTCCCCCTACGGAGCATGTCCGTGTCTTCAGTCACGAACGTCAAGAAGTACCTGAAGGTGCCCTTCTGGGCCCAGATACTCGCCGGTCTCGTCCTCGGTGTGCTGCTGGGCTGGCTGGCCCGCAGCCAGGACATATCCTGGCTGGTCACCACCCTGGAGAAGGTCGGTGACACCTTCATCGGCCTGCTGAAGCTGGCCGTCGCACCGCTCGTCTTCTTCGCGATCCTGGTGTCGATCACCAACCTGCGGAAGGTCAACAACGCGGCCCGCCTGGCGTCCCGCACCCTTCTCTGGTTCATGATCACGTCGCTGATCGCGGTGGCCATCGGCCTCACCATCGGCCTGGTCACCAACCCCGGCGCCGGCACCGGCCTCACCCCGGCCGACGGCGCGAAGCCGGAGAAGACCGGCTCCTGGATCGACTTCCTGACCGGCATCGTGCCGACCGACGTCATCACGCCGTTCACCGACCTGAACGTCCTCCAGATCGTCTTCATGGCCGCCGTCGCCGGCATCGCCGCCCTCCAGCTCGGCGAGAAGGCCCAGCCGATCCTGAACCTGAGCGAGTCCGTCCTCGCACTCCTCCAGAAGGCCCTGTGGTGGGTCATCCGCCTCGCCCCGCTCGGCACCGTCGGCCTCATCGGCAACGCGATCGCCACCTACGGCTGGGACCTCATCGGCAAGTACGCCACCTTCACCGCCGACATCTACGTCGGCTGCGCGATCGTGATGTTCGTGGTCTACCCGCTGCTGCTCGCCACCGTCGCCAAGGCCAGCCCCCTGCAGTTCTTCAAGGGCGCCTGGCCCGCGATCCAGCTGGCCTTCGTCTCCCGCTCCTCCGTGGGCACGATGCCGCTGACCCAGAAGGTCACCGAGCGCCTCGGCGTGCCGAAGGAGTACGCGTCCTTCGCCGTGCCGTTCGGCGCGACGACCAAGATGGACGGCTGCGCCGCGATCTACCCGGCGATCGCCGCGATCTTCGTCGCGCAGATCTTCGACATCCAGCTGGGCATCGGCGACTACCTGCTGATCGCCTTCGTCTCGGTGGTCGGCTCCGCCGCCACGGCCGGCCTCACCGGCGCCACGGTCATGCTGACCCTGACCCTGTCCACGCTGGGCCTGCCCATGGAGGGCGTCGGCCTGCTCCTCGCGATCGACCCGATCCTGGACATGATGCGCACGGCGACGAACGTTGCTGGCCAAGTTGTAGCACCGTTGATTGTCTCGGCGCGTGAGGGCATCCTCGACCGCGACAAGTTCAACAGCGTGGCCTCGACGCCCGTCGACGCGGACGAGCCGAAGCCGGTGGCTGTCGCCGCCTGATCGCCGACTGACAAGACAGATGACGCCCCGCGCCGATAGCTGGCGCGGGGCGTCGTTTGTCTGCGCTGGATCTGAGGTCGCCGCGATGGCGTGTTACGCGTCTCGGCTGCGTCAGTCGTGCCGTGCGAGCTTGGCTGCGGAGACGAGCAGGATCACGGCCAGCAGGGGGATGAGCACCAGGTCCGGGAACACACCCAGGAGTAGTCCGCCCAGCACGGCGCCGACGACGGAGCCTCCGGCCATGACCAGGGTGAAGCGGAGGTTCGCCCCGAGGACCGCGAAGCTACCGTCACGGCTGTAACGGGCGAACGCCACCAGCATCGCCGGCAGCGAGACCAGCAGGGAGAGGCTTCCGGCCGTCTTGATGTCCTCGCCGAAGAGCAGCACGATCGTCGGGATGAGCAGCTCGCCCCCGGCCACCCCCATGATCGCCGCGACCACTCCGATGCCGAACCCGGCCACGACCCCGCAGGGCACCTGGGCCCACAGCGGCAGCGAGAGCGTGTCCAGCGTGGTGGTGTGCGTGACCAGCAGGGCCGCCGCCATGAGCACCATCAGAGCCGCCAACACCTTGTACAGGGTGGCGCTGCGCATGCGTACCGCCCAGCTCGCCCCGGCCCAGGCCCCCAGGAGGCTGCCGGCCAGCAGGTTGATCGCTACCGGCCAGCGCGCGGCCACTTCGGCGGCCGGTACGGCCATCAGCCGGGCGGGCAGCGCGACCAGGACCACGACCAGGCTCATCGCCTTGTTCAGGATGACGGCGGAGAGCGCGGCGAATCCGAAGAGGCTGATCAGCAGCGGCAGGCGGAACTCCGCGCCGCCCAGACCGATCATTCCGCCCAGACTGCCGATGGCGGCTCCCGCGACGAACACCATGGGCGGTGAGTGCGGCGGGCGGTGAGCGATGAGGTTCTGGGCACTGGTCATGGCAGGCATCCTCGCTGGTGGCCGTCCACGCTCGCTACGGCACTGATCCACCTTCGGGGGAACTCACGGGGTGGCTGCACAAGGTTCGTTGGGACATCCAAGCTGCGGCAAGGAGTCGACACCTTCGACGGCCGCACCCGATAGCGGCGACCGTCGATGCCGGACTCAGAACGGAAGCTCGGGCTTTGAAGAGCCTCGCGTGATGGTCATGATCTGTTCGTGGAAGTCGCGCGTTGCTGGCTCACGGGGGTAGCGCGAGCGCAGTTCCCTGTCCAGCTCGTCAGCGACTAAGTGCGTTGTGGCAAAGGGAGCCCCTGTTCGATGAGCAGGGGCTTCTTCGTGTGCGGGGCATGATCGCTCTGGGGTAGGGGCAGGCAGCGGACGGCTTGTTGTGGATCGAGGAGGGTGCGATGCCGTCGGTGCTGGGGTTGATGGAACAGCGTGAGGCGCGGGCGAGGCAGGATCTGGAGTCCTGGACGGAGGTCCTGGAGCAGGCTCAGGCGGAGGTGGATGCTGCGCGGGAGCGGGTCGAGCGGGCCCGGGTGGGGCGTGAGGAGCTCGTGTCGGTACTGGCCGGGGAGAGCCCGGTGAATATGCCGGTTCCGGCGCCGTCCGGTGGTGAGAGGGCTGCCGCCGTGGGATCGGGCGGCCCCGGCGCGGGGCATGGCGAGCGGCCGCCGGTGTGGCGGTCGGGCATGGGCGAGGAGGTGCTCAGCGGCCTGTATCAGGAGGTGTTCGCCGCGGTGGTGGCCGCTTCGGGGCCGGTGAACGGAGTGGAGCTGACGCGGGCGGTGGGCCGGGAAGCGGAGATCAAGAACGAGGTGGAGAAGATCCGGCACCGTGCCTATGTGCTGGAAAAGCGGGGCTGGCTGCTGTGGGCGAAGCCCTCTCTGTCAAATTAGGTCGAGTCAGGCATACTGGATGATTCATTGAGTCGAGGGCGGAGAAGGAGTAGTGCCCGGGTGGCCAGCACCAATGACCACGGGACCCCTGATCCGCAGGTGGAAGCCCGTTCGACCGGTCCGCGCCGGTATACCGCGGAGTACAAGGCGAGGATCCTCGCGGAGTACGAGACGTTGGACAAGAAGGGCAAGGGTGCCCTGCTGCGCAGGGAGGGCCTGTACTCGTCGTTGATCACGACGTGGCGGCAGCAGCGGGACAAGGGCGTCCTGGACGCGCTCGCCGCGCCGGCCGGACGGCCGAAGTCGGACCCGAGGGACAGGGAGATCACGAAGCTGAAGGCGGAGAAGGCCCGTCTGGAGGCCGACCTCGCGAAGGCCCGCACGGTCATCGAGGTCCAGGGAAAACTCTCCGCGCTGCTCGACCAGTTCGCCACGGACAGCGCCCCGAACCAGACCGGCGAGAACACCAAGTGACGGAGGCCGACCTTGCGGCCGTGTTCGACGCTGCCCGCAACCAGGCCCTCGAAGAGCTCACCGGGCTGGTCGGACGCGTCCAGGCATGCACCGCGCTCGGCGTGAGCCGTGCCACCTACTACCGGCGACACCGCCGAAGCCCCGCCCCGGCCAAGCCGCGGCGGGAACGACGCCGGCACCCCCGTGCTCTCGCGCTCGTGCGTCTCTGAGCATCTCCGTGTACTGAGGGCGGCGACGCTTGCTCGTGGTCGACGCCGACACGTCGTTCTCCGGGTAGACCTTGAGGAATCCCCATCCCAGGCGTTCGCACAGCTCCCGGCACGCCTTCTCCTGGCGCTGGATGCCGAGTTCCTGACCTTTGCGGTCCTTGCTGATTCGTACGTAGATCCCCACACGCTTTGGCTTGGCCATGTCCCACCCCTGGTCACGTGTCAGATGCCTGCGCTCTCTACAACGTACATACACAGGATACAGTCACGCACATGGCCGGGCAGGCGCTGATCCCGGTCATCGTCTCGGCCCGCGAGGGACTGCTCGACCGCAAGGCCTACGACGCGGCGCACAGCTCGCCGATCGACGAGCCGGAGCGGGAGCGGGAGCGGGAGCAGGAGCAGAAGCAGGAGCAGGAGCAGGAGAAGCAGGCGTCGGAGCCGGTTCCGGCCGCCGTCTGACCGACGTGCTCCAGGTGCCGGCGTCGCGCTGACGACCTGATCACCGCCGCACGGACCGTACGCTGATTCGCATGGGTGCAGGGAAGACCAAGCGGATGCCGCGTGCGGTCCGTGAGCAGCAGATGCTGGACGCCGCCGTGAGCGTCTTCGGGCAGCGCGGGTACATGGCGGCGTCGATGGACGAGATCGCCGAACTGGCGGGCGTATCCAAGCCGCTGGTGTATCTGTATCTGAACTCGAAGGACGACCTCTTCACCGCCTGCATCCGCCGCGAGGCCCGCGCCCTCACCGAGGCGGTGCGGGCCGGTGTGCGTCCGGGGCTGTCCGCCGACGGGCAACTCTGGTCGGGCCTGCGGGCGTTCTTCGACCACACCGCGCGGTGCCCGGACGCCTGGCGGGTGCTGCACCTGCACGCCCGTACGCACGGCGAGCGGTTCGCCGCCGAGGTCGCGGCGATGCGCGAGGAGATCGTCGCGTTCGTGACGCAGCTGATCGCCGCGGCGGCGCGGGACGCGCACCGGGACCCGCACCTGCCCGAGGACGAGGTCGCCGGGCTGGCCGAAGCGCTGGTCGGCGCCGCCGAGTCGCTCGCCGACTGGGCCGGCGCCACGGAGGGTGTCACCGCCAAGCAGGCGGCGGCGACCCTGATGAACTTCGCCTGGGCGGGCCTGGGCGACCTGATGGGAGGCCGGCCCTGGTCCCCGCCGGAGGATCCCGAGCCGGAGCCGGTGGCACCTGCGGCCCCGGTTCAGGCCGCCCCGGTTCAGGCCAGGTAGGGCCCGACCTCGCCGGACAGGTGCAGTCGCCGCCCCTCGCCGTCGCGCAGCTCGAACCGCCCGTCCTCCCCGGCCCCGTACGCCACCGTGCCCGGCAGCAGCACCGGCGCCCGGAAGTCCGCCCGCACCACGGCCGCGTCCGGCGTCCCGTGCTCGGCGAGGCACCGGGCCACGGTCCACATGCCGTGCGCGATGGCCCGCGGGAAGCCGAACAGGCGGGCGGTGAGCGGGTGCAGGTGGATCGGGTTGCGATCGCCGGACGCGGCACCGTAGCGCCGTCCGACGTCACCGGCGAGGCGCCATCGGGCGTGGGTGGGGAGGGGTTCGGGGTTCCCGGTGGAAGGGGCCTCGGGAGGGTGTTCGGCTGTGCGGTGCCTGGCCAGGTACGTACTGCGGGACTCCCACACCAGTTCCGCGCCGGCCCGCAGCTCCGTCACGACCGTGGCCTCGGTGCCGCGGCGGTGCGGCGCCAGGCCCTCGACGTACGTGGTGAGTTCGTACTCGGCGCTCGCGGGCATGGTGGCCCGCCGGGTGATGCCGATCGACGTGTGGACGAGCCCGAGCAGCGGCAGCGGGAAGCCCCGGCCGCTCATCAGCCGCATGGCCGTCGGGAAGGCCAGCACGTGCGGATACGTCACCGGAAGCGCGTCCGCCCCGGTCGGGAACCCGCACACCCTCTCGTAGGCGGCCAGCCGCGCGAGGTCCACGCGCAGGCCGGGCAGCACCAGCCGGGTACGGGGGAAGTCCGCGTCCGGACGGGGCCGCTTGAGGGGCGACAGCAGGGCGCCGCGCAGGAGGAGCGGCGGGAGGGCGGGGACGCCGGTCAGCGTGTGCGTCGTGGGGGCCTCGGGGGCCCTGGAGGCCTCGGAGGTCATCAGGCCCCCAGCAGGCTCTGGCCGCAGACCCGTACGACCTGGCCGTTGACCGCGCCCGAGGCGGGGTGCGCTAGCCAGGCGGTGGTCTCGGCGACGTCGGCGGGCAGCCCGCCCTGGGCGAGGGAGTTCATGCGGCGGCCTGCCTCGCGGATGAACAGCGGGACCGCCGCGGTCATCCGCGTCTCGATGAACCCCGGCGCGACCGCGTTCACCGTCACCCCGTGCCCGGCGAGCGCGCGCGGCGCGAGGGAGCGGACCAGGCCGACGATGCCCGCCTTGCTCGCGCCGTAGTTGGTCTGGCCCGCGTTGCCCGCGATACCGGCGATCGAGGCCGTCGCCACGATCCGGCCGCCCCGGTTCACCGCGCCCGCCGCGAGCAGCGCGTCCGTGGTGCGCAGGACGCTCGCGAGGTTGACGTCGAGGACGGAACTCCAGCGTTCGGCGTCCATGTTGACCAGGCGCCGGTCGCGGGTGATGCCCGCGTTGTGGATGAGGACGTCGAGCCCGCCGGGCAGGGCGGCGGCGACGCGTTCGCCCGCGTCGGCGGCGGTGATGTCCAGCGCGAGGGCGGAGCCGCCGAGGCGCTCGGCGACCTTCCGCGCCTCCTCCTCGGCCTGCGGCACGTCGAGGACGACGACGTGGGCGCCCTGCCCGGCCAGCGTGGCGGCGACCGCAGCGCCGATGCCGCGCGCGGCGCCGGTGACCAGCGCGGTGCGTCCGGCGAGGGGAAGGGTCCAGTCGTCGGGGGCGGTGACCGGGGTGTCGGCCGCCCCGATCTCGATCACCTGGCCGCTGACGTAGGCGGAGGCGGGGGAGAGGAGGAAGCGCAGGGTGGACTCGGCGGCGTCGGCGTCGCCGAGCCGGACGAGGTTGACCGTCCTGCCCCGTCCGATCTCCTTGCCGAGCGAGCGCGTGAAGCCCTCCAACGCCTGCTGGGCGGCCGCCTGGTGGTGGTCGGCGGGGTCGAGCGGGGCGCCGAGCACGATCACCCGGCCGCTCGCGGTGACGGACCGTACGACGGGGTGCAGCGCGGCGTGCACCTCGGCGAGCGAGTCGACGTCCCGGACGCCGGTGGCGTCGAGGACGACGGCGGCGGGGCGTCCGGTGACGTCCTCGCCGAGTCCCGTGCGGGCCAGTACGGGCGCGAGGTCGAGGTCCGGCTTGCCCGCGGTGAGGTGCAGCAGGCCGCCGTCGAGTGACCGGCGTTCGAGTGCGGCGGGCTGCGGCAGCCCGAGCCGGCGGGTGAGGAAGCGGCCGGGCGCGGTGCCGGTGAAGCTCATATAGCGGTCGGCCATGTGTGACTCCCAGCTCCGTAAGAGGCCGTACGGGGGGCTCCGGACGATGCCCACTCTTGCTGACGCTTACTTACTCTTGCTTACTCTTGCTTACTCCGGAGTAAGGTTACCGGAGGTAAGTCCATGTCACGAGAGCAGGTCGAGGTGAGGTCGGCATGAGCCCCCTGAAGCCGCCGCAGGCGCGGCGCGTCGCGGTAGTCGGCGGCGCGCGCATCCCGTTCGCCCGCTCCGACGGACCGTACGTCACCGCCTCCAGCCAGGAGATGCTCACCGCGGCCCTCGACGGCCTGGTCGAGCGCCACGGCCTCCAGGCGCCGGGCGCCGTCGGCGAGTTCGTCGCCGGCGCGGTCCTCAAGCACAGCCGCGACTTCAACCTCGCCCGCGAGACGGTCCTCGGCTCGGCCCTGGACCCTCCCCCACGCTCGAATCCGCTCGCGCGGGGGGACCCCCATCCCCCGCATACGACATCCAGCAGGCCTGCGGCACCGGCCTCCAGGCCGTGATCGCCGCCGCCAACAAGATCGCCCTCGGCCAGACCGAGTCGGCGATCGCGGGCGGCGCGGACACGGCGAGCGACGCGCCCCTGGGCCTCAACGACCGCCTGCGCCGCACCCTGCTGGAGGCCCGCCGGGCGAAGTCCCTCGGCGGCCGGGCGAAAGCGCTGGCCAAGGTCCGCCCGGGTCACCTGGTCCCCGACATCCCGCGCAATGCCGAACCGCGCACCGGCCTGTCGATGGGCGAGCACGCCGCGGTGACCGCCCGGGCCTGGGGCATCACCCGCGAGGCCCAGGACGAACTGGCCGCCGCGAGCCACCGTCGGCTGGCGGCGGCGTACGAACGCGGTCTCTTCCGGGACTTGGTCATCCCCTTCCGGGGCCTGGCCCGCGACCAGAACCTGCGCCCCGGTTCGACCGTGGAGAAACTGGCCGCGCTGAAGCCCGTGTTCGGTCTCTCCGGCCCCGACCCCACGATGACGGCGGGCAACTCGACGCCCCTGACCGACGGCGCGGCGACGGTGCTGCTGGCGAGCGAGGAGTGGGCCGAAGCGCGCGGCCTGGAGCCCCTCGCCTACCTCACGGCGTACGAGACGGCGGCCGTGGACTTCGTCGGCGGCGATGTCGCGGGCGGTGCGGACGGGTTGCTGGAAGACGGGCTGTTGGGGGACGGGCTGTTGGGGGACGGGCTGTTGGGGGACGGGCTGTTGGGGGACGGGCTGTTGGGGGACGGGTTGCTGGGGGACGGGCTGCTGATGGCCCCGGCGTACGCGGTCCCGCGCATGCTGGAGCGCGCCGGGCTCGGGATCGAGGACTTCGACCTGGTCGAGATCCACGAGGCGTTCGCGTCCCAGGTGCTGGCCACGCTGGCGGCCTGGGAGAAACGGGGCCTGGCCCCGGTGGACGGGCCCGCCTGAACGTGGCCGGCTCCTCCCTCGCCACCGGCCACCCCTTCGCCGCGACCGGCGCCCGCGTCGTGGCGACGCTGGCCGGACTGCTCGCCGAGCGGGGCGGTCCCGGGCGCGGCCTGATCTCCGTCTGCGCGGCGGGTGGCCAGGGCGTCACGGCCATACTGGAACGAACGTGACCTACTGGCAGGTAACCCCCGAGACTGCACACGTCCGGCGCGGGACCATCCCCGAACCCGCACGAACTCCCCACGAGGGCCCCGTACGATCCCGACACTGACCGCCGGTAACCCATGTCCGCGGAACCCGGCGATGAACGCCTCGGCGCGCGAGGCACGTACGTCATGCAGCAGAGCAGCGACAGCCGAGCCAGTGACGGCCGCGAGCCAGCGACAGTCGAGCCAGTGACAGCCGCTAGCCAGCGCCAGCCGAGCCAGTGACAGCAGAAGCAGTCTCGCCGCTGCACGTCCCAGGAGCCGCCCGTGTCCACCCCGCTTCCCTCCTTCGCCGCATCCGCCGCCTACGCCGACTCGCCCGGCCCCACCCTGGTGGCGCCCGAGACGCGGCGGCTGGACGGGGCCGTACGGGAGGCGTACGTACCGCCGTTCGCCCCGCCGGCGCGGCGCGGCTCGCTCGCCGACCTGCCCTTCGACAACGCGACCGCGGCCGGGGACCAGGTGGTCCTCAGCCGCAGGTCGCCGGAGGGTGACTGGTCCGACGTGACGGCGGCCGAGTTCGCCGAACAGGTGCTGGCGGTGGCCAAGGGCATGATCGCCGAGGGCCTGACGCCGGGCGACCGCATCGCGATCATGGCCCGGACGACGTACGAGTGGACGCTGCTCGACTTCGCCGCGTGGGCGGCCGGCCTGGTCACCGTCCCCGTCTACCCGACCTCCTCCCTCTTCCAGACCCGCTGGATCCTCCAGGACTCCGGCGCGGTCACCCTGGTCACCGAGACCACCGCGCAGGCCGCGGCCCTCGGCCCCGAGCTGGACCGCATACCCGACCTCAAGCACCTGTGGATCATGGAGAAGGGCCATGTGGAGCGACTGGCGGAACTGGGCGAGCGGGTGCCGGACGCGGAGGTGGACGTCCGCCGGGGCATGCTGAGCCCGAGCACGCTCGCCACCCTCATCTACACCTCGGGCACCACCGGCCGCCCGAAGGGCTGCGCGCTCACCCACGGAAACTTCTTCGCCGAGGTCGACAACGCGATCGAGCTGCTCTACCCCGTCTTCAAGGCCAAGACGGGCGACGACCCCTCGGTCCTGCTCTTCCTCCCCATGTCCCACGTCTTCGGCCGCATGGTCGCCGTGGCCTGCGTCCGCGCCCGGGTCCGCCTCGGCCACGCGCCGAGCCTCAAGCCGGAGGACCTGCTGCCCGACCTGGCGGCCTTCCGCCCGACCTGCCTCCTCACCATCCCGTACATGCTGGAGAAGGTCTTCAACAGCGCCCGCGCCAAGGCCGAGTCGGGCGGCCGGGCCTCGACCTTCGACCGCGCCGTCTCGGTGGCCGAGCGCTACGGCGAGGCCATGGAGGCCCGCCAGGCGGGCACGGGCGGCGGCCCGGGCCGCGCCCTGAAGACCGCCCGCTCCTTCTACGACCCCCTCGTCTACCGGAAGATCCGCAACGCCATGGGCGGCCGGGTCCGGTACGCCATCTGCGGCGGCTCCCCGCTCGGCCGCCGCCTCGCCGCCTTCTACGCCGGGGCCGGCATCGAGATCTTCGAGGGCTACGGCCTCACCGAGACCACGGCCGCGGCGACGGTGACGCCCCCGCTGAAGCCGCGCCTCGGCACGGTCGGCTGGCCGCTGCCCGGCACCCGCGTCCGGATCGCCGCCGACGGCGAGATCCTGGTCGCCGGCGACCAGGTCCTGCACGGCTACTGGGACACCCAGGCGGGCGGCGTCGTGCAGGCCGCCCCCGACGGCTGGTTCGCCACCGGCGACATCGGCAGCCTGGACGACGAGGGGTACCTGACGATCACCGGCCGCAAGAAGGAACTGCTGATCACCGCGGGCGGCAAGAGCGTCGCCCCGGCCCCGCTGGAGAACTGGCTGCGCTCCCACCCCCTGATCTCCCAGTGCATCGTCCTGGGCGACCGCCGCCCCTACGTCACCGCCCTGTTCACCCTCGACCCCGACGGCGTCACCCACTGGCGCCGCATGAACGGCAAGCACCCGGTGCCGCCGGAGCTGCTGACCGACGACGAGGACGTACTGGCGGTGCTCCAGCGCGCGGTCGACGAGGCCAACAAGCTCGTCTCCCGCCCGGAGTCCATCCGCCGCTTCGCCGTCCTGCCGAGGGACTTCACGGAGTGGGAGGGCCATCTGACCCCCTCGATGAAGCTCCGGCGCGACGTGATCATGCGGGACTTCGCGGGGGCGGTGGAGGGGCTGTACGGCACGCATTAGCGGCTGTACGGCACTGCCTAGGCCGGCGTGCGCTCAGCGGCGGGCGATCAGGCAGGCCTGCGGGACCTTCGAGGACGTGCCCTCCTCCTGCACGCGCACCGTCCGGGACAGGACCGTGAAACCGGCCTCCTCCAGCAGCTCCGCCATCGGCTCCGGCCGCCGCCGTTCGAAGTCCAGGGTGACCGGGTGGCCGAAGGGCTGGTGGAGGCGGCTCGGCCCGTCGCCGACCTGGAAGGCGAGGAGCAGGTGCCCGCCGGGGGCCAGCACGCGCCGCACCTCCGCGAAGAGGTCCGGCAGCCGCTCCCACGGAGTGTGGATCGACGAGTACCAGGAGACGGCCCCCGCGAGCGCGCCGTCGGGCAGGTCCAGCTCCAGCATGGATCCCTGCTCGAACCGCAGGTCCGGGTTCTCGCGGCGCGCGATCGCGAGCATCGAGGCGGAGAGGTCGAGGCCGAAGACCCGCAGGCCGAGCGAGGCGAGGTGGGCGGTGACCCGGCCGGGCCCGCAGCCCAGGTCGGCCACCTGCCCCTCCGGTCCCACCAGCTCGGCGAAGGCGCCCATCAGCGCCCGGTCCAGCGGTGTGCCGGCGCCCATGGAGTGGAAGCGGTCCGCGTAGTCCTCGGCGATGGCGTCGTAGAAGGTCCGGGTGGTGTCCAGGAAGCCGGTGTCGCGGCGGGTGTCGCGCCCGGTGTCGTGCCGAGTGTCGTGCCGGGTGTCGTCGGTCATGGCGGGGACCCTAGTGCCCGGCACTGACAGCCGGCCGTCGGAACGAGCCGCGGCCGGAACTCACCGAGAACTCACCGAGAATTCACCGAGAATCCAGCGATAATTCAGAAAGAAAGGCCCGAAAAAGGGCAGGAGCCCCGTCGCCGAGAATGGCGCGGGGCTCCTTGGGTACTGCTGTCAATCAGACAGGAGTGACATTCTCCGCCTGCGGGCCCTTCGGACCCTGCGTGACGTCGAAGGACACCTGCTGGTTCTCCTCAAGGGAACGGAATCCCTGAGCGTTGATCGCGGAGTAGTGGACGAAGACGTCCGGGCC
This sequence comes from Streptomyces sp. NPDC056296, assembly GCF_042268605.1. Lineage (NCBI taxonomy): Bacteria > Bacillati > Actinomycetota > Actinomycetes > Kitasatosporales > Streptomycetaceae > Streptomyces > Streptomyces sp. NPDC056296. The sequence goes on from NZ_JBHJRX010000005.1 coordinate 116,469, forward strand.
GCCGCCTTCCTGGGCGATGAAACCAAAGCCCTTTTCGGCGTTGAACCACTTCACGGTTCCGGTAGCCATAAGCCCTCCTTGGGCCCAAAGGGTTGCCCTGCTCCAGAACCAGCAAGTGTGAAGACTGGAATTCTGCACAACTGCATACGTCTGAGAACGACGAGAGCCCGCGGTCACATGCTCCGCAGGCTCTGTACTGCAAGGGAAACCAAACTGCAACTTGCTGTGAGCGTAGCACGCAGGCACCCGAGCGCAACAGAGGCCAAGATCACTTCACCCGAATGTTTGAACGCCTCCGCCGTTCGGCTGACGCCGGGGGGCGGCGGCGGGTGGATGCCGGGGGAGGGCTAGCCTCGCGATGTGGACAATTCTCGCACCCGGCCGCGCGTCGGCCACATCCAGTTCCTGAACTGCCTGCCCCTCTACTGGGGGCTCGCGAGAACAGGCACGCTCCTCGACTTCGAGCTCACGAAGGACACCCCGGAGAAGCTCAGCGAGCAGCTGGTGCAGGGCGACCTCGACATCGGACCCGTCACCCTGGTCGAATTCCTCAAGAACGCCGACGATCTCGTCGCCTTCCCCGACATCGCCGTCGGCTGCGACGGCCCGGTGATGTCGTGCGTGATCGTCTCCCAGGTCCCGCTGGACCGGCTGGACGGTGCCCGCGTCGCCCTCGGCTCCACCTCGCGGACGTCCGTCCGCCTCGCCCAGCTCCTGCTGGCCGAGCGCTACGGCGTCCAGCCGGACTACTACTCCTGCCCGCCCGACCTGAGCCTGATGATGCAGGAGGCCGACGCGGCCGTCCTCATCGGCGACGCGGCCCTGCGCGCGAACATGATCGACGGTCCGCGCTACGGCCTCGAAGTGCACGACCTGGGCGCGCTGTGGAAGGAGTGGACGGGTCTGCCGTTCGTCTTCGCGGTCTGGGCGGCCCGGCGCGACTACGCGGAACGCGAGCCGGTCATCACCCGCAAGGTGCACGAGGCCTTCCTCGCCTCCCGCAACCTCTCCCTGGAGGAGGTCGGCAAGGTCGCCGAGCAGGCGGCCCGCTGGGAGGCATTCGACGAGGAGACCCTCGCGCGGTACTTCACCACCCTCGACTTCCGCTTCGGCACCCCGCAGCTGGAGGCGGTCACCGAGTTCGCCCGCCGCGTGGGCCCGACCACCGGCTTCCCGGCGGACGTGAAGGTGGACCTGCTCCAGCCCTGATTCCACCGGGCCCCCGGCACGGGCGGCCCACTACCCTGCTCACAGGTAATGGCGTACGGGGGAGGGGTGGGCGCCATGCAGCCGCTCGACGTCGACGAACCCACCGCCGTGGGGCCCTACCGGCTGCTCGGCCGACTGGGCTCCGGCGGCATGGGCCGGGTCTACCTGGGCCGCAGCGCAGGCGGCCGCACGGTCGCCGTGAAGATCGTGCACCCGCACTTCGCGCTCGACGAGGAGTTCCGGGCCCGTTTCCGGCGCGAGGTGGACGCGGCGCGCCGGGTGGGCGGCGCCTGGACCGCGCCCGTACTGGACGCGGACCCCGAGGCGCGCGTGCCGTGGGTCGCCACGGCGTACGCGGCCGGCCCGTCCCTGACGGCGGCCGTCGCGGACGGAGGTCCGCTCCCCTCCCACTCGGTACGGGCGCTCGGCGCGGGCCTCGGCGAGGCGCTGGCCGCGGTGCACGAGCTGGGCCTGGTCCACCGGGACGTGAAGCCGTCCAACGTCCTCCTCACCCTCGACGGCCCCCTCCTGATCGACTTCGGCATCGCCCGCGCCACGGAAGGCACCGCGTCCCTCACCTCGACCGGCGTGTCGATCGGCTCGCCCGGCTACATGTCCCCCGAGCAGATCCTCGGCAAGGGCGTCACGGGCGCGGCCGACGTGTTCTCGCTGGGCGCCGTCCTCGCCTTCGCCGCGATGGGCGCGCCGCCCTTCCCGGGAGACTCCTCGGCCGCCCTCCTCTACAAGGTCGTCCACGAGGAGCCGCAGCTCGGCGCCCTGGACGGGGCGAGGGACGGGGCGACGGACGGAGGGCTACGGGACCTGGTGGCGGCGTGCCTGGCGAAGGACCCGGCGGCCCGCCCGACCCCCGGTGAGGTGGCCCGGCGCCTCGCTCCCGAGGGCGCGGCACGCCTGGTGACCGGCGGCTGGCTGCCGGGGGCGCTGGTGGAGCGGGTCAGCCGGAGCGCCGTACAGCTGCTGAATCTGGAGGCGGCGGAGTCGGCGGAGTCGGCGGGGGCGGGAGCGGGGGCGGGGTTCGGGTCAGGACCGGGGCTCGGGTCAGGACCAGGGCCCGTGTCGGGACCGGGGCCTGTGTCGGGACCGGGGCCTGTGTCGGGACCGGTGGGGTTCAGCCGGCCGTCGGTGGGAGCGCCGGGCTCGGTGGGAGCGCCGGGCTCGGCCGGCGGGGCGGGCTCGGTCGGCGGGGCGGGCTCGGTCGGCGGGGCGGGCTCGGTCGGCGGGGCGGGCTCGGTCGGCGGGGCGGCACCCGGCGTCTTCGGGCCCCCGCCGGTGATGCCCGCGCCGACGGCGCGCGCCGCCGACGTACCGTCCCCGCGCGAGGGCGACCGCTCGCCGGGCAAGCTCGCCCTGTCCGTCGCGGCGACCTCCACACGGGGCGCCGGTGGCCGCGGCCGGCGGCTCAGCTGCACCGTGGCGCTCGCGGTGGCGGGAGCGCTGGCGGCGGTGACGGTCGGTTCGGTGTTCGTCCTGGACCTGCTGCCGGGCGGCGGCGGCAACAGCCCGGGCGGCCAGGACACCGCCACCCAGACACCCTCCTCCCCGCGCACCGTCCCCGCCCGCTACGTCGGCACCTGGGAGGGCCAGGCCGTCGCCGTCGAGGGCAACCTGCCCCTCGGCACGTTCCGCCTGACCGTCCGCCAGGCCGAGGTGGGCGAGAAGCTGGGCACCCTGCGCCACACCGACATCTTCGCCGGCACCTGTGACGACGTACTGACCCTCAAGAAGGTCACGGAGAAACAGATCGTCGCGAGCGCCGTGGGAGCCGAGGGCAACCGCGACGTCTGCAACCCGGCCCTCCACACCGTCCGCCTCACACCTGTCGGCGACGACCTCCGGTACGAGTCCGACAGCGAGGACTCGGGGCGGCCGAAGGCGCGGTTGTCGAGAGTCGAGTAGGCATCCGCCCCCGATCGCTTTGCACCGGCTGCCCGCCGGCTGTCCCCGTGTAACTGCCCCGGTATCCCTGTTACTACTGTGTCTGCGACAGCGAACACCGGCGCCCAGGACCAGGAGTTCGGAGTTCGTCGACGCGACACGACGGGGAAGGCCACGCCATGGAGTCACTGCAGTCGGACGATCCGCGGGAGCTGGGAAGTTACCGCCTCCTGCGAAGACTCGGTGCCGGTGGCATGGGACGCGTCTACCTCGCCCGGTCGCCCGGCGGCCGTACGGTCGCCGTGAAGGTGGTCCGCCCCGACCTCGCGGCAGACGGCGACTTCCGGGCCCGCTTCCGGCACGAGGTCGAGATCGCGAGGGCAGTCTCCGGCCGGTTCACCGCGCCCGTCGTTGATGCCGACTCGGACGCGCCGCTGCCGTGGCTCGCCACGTCGTACGTCCTCGGGCCCGACCTGACGGACGTGGTCGCGGCCCACGGAGCGCTGCCGGAGCGCACGGTCCGCGCGCTGGCCGCCGGACTCGCCGCCGCCCTCCAGGATATCCACGCGGCGGGCCTGATCCACCGCGACCTCAAGCCATCCAACGTCCTGCTGGCCGCCGACGGCCCCCGCCTCATCGACTTCGGCATCGCGCGGGCAGTGGACGGCAGTCGGATGACGCAGACCGGAGTCGTGGTCGGCTCGCCCGGTTACATGTCGCCGGAGCAGGCGATGGGCAAGGACGTCGGCACGGCCGGCGACGTCTTCTCGCTCGGTTCCGTGCTCGCCTTCGCGGCAACCGGGCGAGGCGCCTTCGGCGACGGCACGGCCTCGCACGCCTCGCTGCTCTACCAGGTCGTGCACGGCGAGGCCGACCTGACGGACGTACCCTCGTCCTTGCTGGGACTCGTCCGCGCCTGCCTCCTGAAGGACCCGGCGCAGCGCCCGGTGCCCGGTCAGATCCTCACGGCACTGGCCGGGCAGGGCATCGACGCCGCCCTGCACGACTGGCTGCCTTCGGCGGTGGCCTCGACGATCGCGACCCACGCCGCGGGAATCCTGGACCTGGAGGCGCCCGACGCACCCGCGAACGTTCCGTCGGCGCAGGCAGCGTCCGCATTCGGTCCGGCGCCGACGATGCCGACCGGGACACCTCCGGCCGGTACGTCATCGGCCGGGTACGGCACGCCGCCCGGTGGTACGCCGGCACCGTCACCCGGCTACGGCACCCCCCTCCCCGGCACCGTGCAGGTCGGCGCGGACGGGGCGTCGGCGCCGGTCCGCTCCCGGCGGCGGGCGCTCGGCATGGCGCTCGGCGGCGCGGCGGCCGTCGCGGTGGCCGGAGGCGGCGCCGCGTGGGTGCTCGCCTCCGGGGACGGCGCCTCCGACGAGGCGACGGACGCTCCGGGCAAGGGTGGTACGGCCGAGCCAGTGGACGAGACCTTCACGACCCCGCCCGCCGGGGTGGCCCCGCAGCCGCTGTGGCACAAGTCGGCCGAGGAGGACAGCACCAGCACGCGCGTACCGCTCCTCACCCACGACGGACTGCTCCTGGTCAGCGGCGACCCGCTCGTGGCCTACGACATCCGGACCGGCAAGGCCCGCTGGACCAAGGCGGGCATCTGCCGGCCCGGAGCCCAGCTCCTCTTCCACGGCGGCAAGGTGTTCCTCGCCGACGGCGACTACGACGGCGCCCTGGTCGCCTACGACGTCAAGACCGGCGAAGAGGCCTGGCGCAGCCGCCTCGGCAAGCAGCTGTCCGTCGAGGACACGATCGCCATCGACGGCAAGAACGTCTACGTCACGGCGACCGACTACGGCCAGTCGAAGAGCGCCACCAAGTACCGCACGGCCGTCGCGGCCATCAGCCACACCACGGGAAAGGCGGCGTGGGTCCAGCACCGGGACTGGGGCACCAAGGACTACGACGTCCAGGGCACCGCCTCGGGCAAGTACCTGATCTACGCCGACTCGAACCTCAACCTCACCGTCCGGGACACCGCCACCGGCGGCCAGGTGTGGACCCGGAAGATCGGCGACGAGTGGTCCTGGCAGCCCACGGTCGCGAACGGCCTCGTCTTCCTGCCGGGCGACGAACTCAAGGCCGTCGACGTGGAGAAGGGCCGCACCGCCTGGACGCTCGCCCCGGCCGGCCGCCGCGGCTTCGACAACCCGACGGTCTTCGACGGCGTGCTCTACGTCAGCGACCACGACGACGGCGTATGGGCCGTCGACGTCAAGACCGGAAAGCGGACCTGGCTCTGCGACGAACTGGACGTCGACGGCCCGGAGTCGTTCCTCCGCGCGGGCTCGACCCTGTACGGCGCCACCGGCTCCCTGGACGGCGGCATCGTCGCCCTGGAGGCCAGGACCGGTAAGTTGCGGTGGACCTACAGCGACAACAAGTCGGTGGGCGAGCCGTGGCAGGTCACCGGCGATGGCAACCGGCTGCTGGTGACGCACGGGCACGAAGTATACGCGCTGCCAGCCGTATGAAGCTGCACTGAGGAAAGTTCACTGAGTAGTGACTAAAACAGGAAGGGAAGTGAGATTCACTAATGTCTGTCCCGATTCCGCCCGTACTTGAGGTCCGGTTCACCTGGAGCCCAGTTCAAATTCTCAGTGGAGCGTGGACGAAGAGGCTCGTCGCGTTCCGAGTTGATGAACGAGGTGTGACCTTGGGAGGTGCGCCGGCGCGCTATGAAAAGCAAACTGCCTTCGTTCCGTGGGAAGACATCGAAGCAGTGGTTCTCTGGGAGCAGAAGACGGCTGCCCTGAAGCCCATCAAATATGTCGGACTGAGGAGGCGACCGGGGGCCCCGGCGCTCCCGGGTCAGAACGCATCTCTCAGCCCGGAGCGGACTGCTGCACTTGCCCCGCATGTCGATCATCAACTGTTCCTAGCGAGTCGGGCCATCAATCTGTGGAACCTAAATCGCACTGAACTTGTGGACGCGCTACGCGCCTTCGCCCCCCACGTTCCAGTTGAGAACGTCGACTAACGTCATCATCGAGTTTCGCTGACAGAAGCAAGCGAGAGGGGATAGATCTCGATGCGAGTGCGGGTGACTTTGGTCCGGGAAGGAGTTGCACCTCAGGACGCGATATTGAGCGTTGGCGAAGGTGTGACCGCCGGGGAAGTAGCCGAGGCGGTGAGGGGAATGCAGCAGGGTGGAGCAGCGCCCCAGCGTTGGCCCTCAGGCGTGGTGACCCCCTTTACAGGGCGTTTGGCGTCGACTGGAATGACAGGAAGTTTGACAGAACCTGCTCTTTGGGTCGACGGGTTCCCGTTTCCACCCACCTATTCAGTTGGCGAAGGGCTCAGAGACGGAAGTCGTCTCACGCTCGACTCTGCCATCGGTCCCTTCTTGGGCACCGGTGAACCAGCAGGAAGATATGAGATCAGAGTTACTGGTGGTCCAGGATCGGGGCGGGTTGCACGGATTTCCATCGGCTTCACATCCATCGGTTCCTCCTCTACTAATTCGCTTTCCGTTACTGAAGATAGTCACCTAGCGCCTCAAGCAGCTCGTGTTTCGGTAGACAGCAGAGGAGGCGTCAAGGTTACGCCTGCTTCAGATGTCCAGCTGTTTCTTGATGGCGAACAGGTAAGCGGAACGAGCGTATGGCATCCGGGCATGTTGCTGAGCTCTGGAGAATCACTTTTTAGCCTCGCTGAGCCGGGTGAACCTGATGCACACCTCTCCCCGACAGGAGAGGCAGGGCTCGCGTATAACCGTCCGCCGCGCCTTACGTCGCCGATGCCTCGACCGAGACTGGTAGTTCCAGCACCTCCGGGTAAAGACGAGGGAATTCGCTTTCAGCTAATTTCCATGCTGATGCCTTTGTTCTTCGGTCTTGCGATGTATTTCATCACCAATACGATTTACATGTTGCTGTTCTGCCTCCTCTCGCCTTTGATGATGCTTGGTCAGTGGCTGAGTGACCGACGGCATGGGAAGAAGAAATACCGAGCCGCTTTGAAGGAGTACAACAAGGCGAGGCAGGATCAGGAAACCAAGCTGGCGCAACTAAGCGAGTCTGACCAGCGAAGGCGCCGCGATGCCTACCCGGATGCAGGACAGTTGCTGATGTTTGCAACTGGGCCTCGTAGGCGTCTGTGGGAGCGGCGTATAACCGACCCTGACGCCATGCATCTGCGTGTGGGGTTCAGTGATCTCCCAGCAGAAATCGACCTAGTGCATGCAAGAGGCGTGAATGCCGATGAGAAGGATCCCGAACCTCCAGTAGTTGCTGATGTACCGTTGGTGATTCCACTCACCGAACTTGGGGTCGTTGGCATTGCCGGAGACCGCTCCAGAGCCTCCGCAACTGCCCGCTGGTTGACTATGCAGGCAGCGGTGCTACATAGTCCGCGGGACCTTTCTATTGTGGTCCTCTCATCGGTTCCTGATGCCAATACCAATTGGAACTGGGCTCAGTGGCTTCCGCATGCAATTCCACGGCAGGGTCAGAATTGCGTTGCACTAATGGGAACTGATGCGGAGTCGATTTCACGTAGAATCAACGAACTCCTGGCAGAGCTGACCAGGCGTCAAGAGTCTGCGCGCGAGAATGGCGGTGTCGTGGCTCTCCGGCCAGACTCGCACATACTGGTGGTTCTTGATGGGGCACGTATTCTGCGCAGAGTTCCTGGCGTTCCACAGATCCTTCAGGAAGGTCCAGCCCATGGGATCTTCGCGTTGTGCGTCGATGAGGACGAGCGGCTGCTGGCCGAGGAGTGCCGCACAGCCATCTGCTGGACACCGCACTCGGCCGGCCGAGTCTATCTACGAGGCTATGGCTATGAGTCGGCGGGCGAGGTACTGGCAGATCAGGTCTCGGCTGCCTGGTGCGAGCAGGTCGCTCGCGCGCTGGCACCCGTGCGCGACGTAAGTCGGGATGACGCGGACGGTTCGTTGCCCACTGCCGCCCGGCTACTCAACCTCCTTGGCATGCCGAATCCTACTGGGGAAGATGTCATCGCCATCTGGCAGCGGAATGGTTCGACGACGGCCGTGCCGATCGGTCTGGCCGCGGATGGGCCCTTTGTTCTGGACATTCGGAGGGATGGACCGCACGCCCTGGTCGCAGGAACCACAGGGGCTGGTAAGTCGGAACTTCTACAGACGATCATCGCATCGCTTGCAGTGGGAAACACCCCTGAAGCGCTGAATTTTGTTCTGATCGACTACAAGGGCGGTAGCGCATTCCAAGACTGCGCTCGGCTGCCGCATACCGTTGGCATGGTCAGCGACCTCGATGCCCATCTGACGGAGCGAGCACTTGCCTCACTCGCCGCTGAGCTGCGAAGGCGAGAGGAGATCCTTTTTGATGCGGCAACGAAAGATATCGAAGACTACAACGATGCCCGACGGCTGCGCCCAGACCTTCAGCCCATGCCGAGACTGGTGCTCGTTATCGATGAGTTCGCCTCGCTCGTTGCCGAGCTGCCTGACTTCATTGCCGGCCTGGTGGACATCGCCCGTCGTGGTCGCTCTCTGGGCGTCCATCTGATCCTTGCCACACAGCGTCCTGCAGGTGTGGTCAGTGCGGATATTCGGGCCAACACTAACCTGCGTATCGCCTTGCGGGTGACCAACGCAGAGGAGTCACGTGACGTCATCGATGCAGTCGATGCCGGCAAGATCTCGAAGGCCACACCGGGGCGATGCTACGTGCGTTCCGGCTCCCAATCTCTGGTGGGTGTCCAGTCCGCGCGGATCGGTGGCAGACGACCGGGCACGGACAACGCGCCGGAAGTGACGGTGAACATCCTTGACTGGGCGGCCTATGGGCGTCCCCTGCCAAACGTCGCACAGCAGGCCGAAGACGACGGAACGATGGTCACAGATCTTGCCGTCCTCGTGGATGCGATCAGAAGCAGCACTCAACAGCTCGGCATGGCCAAGCCCCGCAGCCCGTGGCTGCCGCCTATCCCCACGCATGTCGTGTTGGCCGATGTGGCCTCGTTGCCGGCCAGACAAATGAGTCAGGATTCGATAGCTCCCCTCAAATTCGGCCTGACCGATTTGCCCGCTCAGCAGGCCCGAGCAGCGCTGGTGCTCGACCTGACTGACGGAGAGCATTTGATGATCGCTGGCGGGCCTCGGTCAGGGCGCTCGACCGCCCTACGCTCGATTGCGGGAGCCGTAGCACAGGACTGTCCACCGAGCGACGTGCACCTCTACGGCATCGACTGCGGCGCCAATGCGCTCCTGCCGCTTGCTGCAATGCCGCACTGCGGAGCCGTAGTGACCCGAGATCAGACAGGGCGAGTGGACAGGCTCCTGGGACGGTTGCTGGGTGAAGTATCCCGACGCCAGTTGCTTCTTGCTGAGCATGGGCAGTCCAGTGCGGTGGAGCAGCGTGCCGCTGCTGAGCTCGGGGAACGGCTGCCCTGGATGGTGGTCCTGCTCGACGGGTGGGACGCCTTTCGGCTGGCTTTCGAGAACTACGACTACGGGCGGCTTGTGGAGTCGGCAAAGCGCTTGTTCAGAGAAGGAGCAGCAGTTGGCGTCAAAGTGGTCCTCACCACCGACCGGAGCGGGATGACCGGCGAGATCTCGAGCAGCTTCAGCGATCGGCTAGTGTTGCGCCTCGCCGATCCAGCGGACTACTCGCTCGCGGGCATGTCCACGAAGGATATTCCGAAGGAGGTCCCCACTGGGCGTGCTCTCAGGGCAACCGACGATGGCGTTCAGGAGAGCCAGATCGCTTTGCTCGCCGAGAACCCTTCGGGCCAGGCACAAGTGGCTGCACTTCAGCAGATCGCTCGAGCGTCGGAACGAGACACCGTCCGGCTTCCTGCACATCAGCGTCCGATTCGTGTGGACGTGCTCCCCAGCCGGGTAACGGTCTCCGAAGCTATGGCACTGCGGCCTGACTTCAGCCCTTCGTCACCACTGTGGGCACTCTTCGCAGTGGGTGGCGACGAACTGGGGCCATTCGGCATGGACCTGGAGGAAGCAGGGCCTGGCTTCGTCATCTCTGGACCGCCTAAGTCTGGACGGTCCAGCACATTGATGACTGCAGCTCAATCGCTGCTCCAGCGGGGCACCGACATCATCTTGATTACACCGCGGCGCTCCCCGCTACGTGAACTGGCTACTGGAGGCGAAGTCCTCGGTTGCTTGGACAGTGATAGTAGAGCGGAGGATCTGGAGGCTCTGATCGACAGGGCTCAGGGGCCCTATGTAGTGCTGGTCGATGATGCGGAACTGCTCTACGACTCGGCGCTCGACGAAGCGCTTGAGGAAGTGCTGCGGCGAGGTATGGACGGCGGCTTGGGGCTGATTGCTGCTGGGGCGGTAGACACGCTTTCCTCGCAGTATCGAGGGTTTGTCGTTCAGGCTCGCCGGTCGAGGAACGGGCTGCTGTTGTCCCCGCAGGGCTCCCAAGACGGCGAGATGTTCAGCATCCGTCTGCCCGGGAACGTCGGGGGTGGACCCGTCGGGCGTGGTCTATTTGTGGCGAGCGGGGAAGTCATGCCGGCGCAGGCTGTTCTGCCGGCCTGAGCGGGGTAAACAACCATGTGGTGAGGCCGGGCACTGAAAGTGCCCGGCCCTCACCACGACGTCAAGTCACCAGTAAGGAAAAGCCGGTCAGTCGTTGACCTGGTCGTTCTTGTCAGCAGCGTCGCTGGTTTCCTTGCGCGCGTTCTCGAGCGACTCCAAAAAGGCCACGAGCTGCGGCTTCAGCTTGTCCCAATCATCCCGGAATCGATTGGCCCGGGGGCCCTTCCAGAAGTCCTCGCTGTCCCGAGTCCCGTTTGAGATTGCCCTAATCAGGTCGTCAAGGTTCTTGTGCTGAGCCTTGAACGTGGTTGAAAGGCTGCGAAGCCGAGTTGTATCTGCACCCTTAAAGCTCATGAGAAGCCTCCCCGTGTGTCGGAGTCAGGCGAACCATCTGCCCGCCGAGGCGACACTATCGTAAATTGTGCTGTCCCGTCATCTGCTTGTCACGTCTTAGCTCGACGCACAATACGCAGGCCCGCCGCGTCCTGTTGCGTCACGTTGCTATCTGCAGCCAGATGTATCGGCGCATAGGCGATCATCCATAGGAATCCAAAGAGCCAGCGCCCAACGAGTTGGAGGAGTTTTGGAGGGCCAGCGTCAGTCTCTCTGACGATACGCAGTCCAGCGATCGCCTTTCCCAGGCTTCTGTGAGTAATCAACGCAACCACTACGTGATTGAAGAACGACAACGTGATACCAGCACAGACGGCCGTACCCCACACGGTGAGAGAATCGATCCTGATCTGTGGCACGCCATTGACCCTCCCGATTCCGACTACTAGGCCAGCCGCGAGACCAGCCAGGATCGTTGTTATCGCATCGATGAAAACCGAGACGATCCGACGGGTTTCAGAGGGCGTCTCCCAATGGGCGGAGGCGGGGTACTTGCGGCCCATTATAAAACTTAGCTTCCGTTTCCCGGCTTTTTCTTCTCGGCCTCTTCCTCTTCCACGCGCTTGAGTGCGGCTGCCATTGCAGCTCGGGCATCAGTCAGCGCGTTGTATATCTGCTTCTTGTGGGTAGCCCACTCGCTGCGGAACCGTTCACTCTTAGGACCCTTCCAGGTTGCCTCGCCAGAAAGGAGTTGCACGTTGTTGCATGCGCGGTCGATTTCGTCGGCGTACTTCCTGAGTTTGCGGAGATCCTCGCGGCACTCTGACTCTCGAGTCACTCTGACTCCTTGGCGTTTTCGGGAATCAGCAACTGACTAATCATCTTCTTCAAAGTAAGCTTTCCGACCGGTCGAGCTTGGATTCCCGTTTGAGAGTTGGGCGCTTCTACGAATACGGTCCAGACCATGCGGTCAGTGGCATAGGTTGTGAGGAGTGGACCGGGGCGGTCAGCGAGAAGTACAACCTGACTGACTACGAGGGCGCCATTGATTGCTTCGGTCAGAGACCGACCGACGTTATCCTGACTGATTTGCTCGGGTGTCAAGTGATGGGTGGGGCCATCTTTGTCCGCGACATCAAAAGGATCGACGAACATTTGTACCAGCTGTGCCGCATCCTCCGCGGAGCTCGCCAGAGTGAATGCGTGAAGCCCTCCCGACGTCACACGTTCCACGAGATAGAGGTCGACCGAATGAACATATACCAGAGCATGTGTGGCACCGCCCGAAGTGTTCTGTTCGACGGCAAGGGCTTGGGTAGCCGTTCTCCGGAGAGTCAGCGCGAGACTGAGCTCGGGGGTGATGCGCAGATCAAGGTCAATACCTGAGGGAGTGGTGCCTGCCGCTGCGTCGTTGGAGTTCTTGGCCCTTCGAACGACGGAGTCCAGTTCATCAATGTTTCCCACCTCGACGGCCTCTCGTGAAACGAGGGAGCGCAGAGCTGTAGCATAGGCCCATTCGCGCTCTTGTGCCGAGAGCTCGCCGAGCCTGGGTGTAGGAGCAACACATTCTGTCAGAGAATCGGGATCGAGGACTGCGATTTCCTCGTCTGTGAGCCTGAGGAGATGCTGAGTTCCTCCTTCTTTCAAAGCGTCACTGAGGATTTCACGGAACTCGTCAAGATCCATGTCGATTTCGGGAGTGTGCATTACCTTGTCCTTTATGCTGTTCACCAGAACTTATACTTTTGGATTGCGTTAGGAACTAGGTTCGTGACGGCGCTCTTTGCACCGTTGACAATCTCTTCACCTTTATCTTTCACCTCTCCCGCCCACTCTTGAGTTGCGTCCCATGCCTTTTCGGCTCCGGCTGTGATGTCGTCTCCCCATTTGTCCCAGGCCCAGCTTCCTAGAAAGTAGGCACCAGTCACGCCGAGTGCGACCCAGCCAACGACAGGGACGGCTGCGGCCACTGCGGCAGATGCGCCAAGCGCCGTAGCCATACTGGCGCCGCCAAGGACCGCCACGGCGCCAGCCGCTTCGATGCCACCCATGCCGCGGTCAACCCAGCCCCGAGCCCCTTCATGGTCCGGCAAGAACATTTGTTTCACGCCGTGGACAACGGTGAGAGGCAAGAATACCCGTCGGGCTAGTGCGCCTGCTCCCGGCGCATTCTTGAAGAGCTTATCAGCGTATGGAACCTTAATCTTGACCAGCGCTGCACGAACTGTCTGTTGCCATTTCCAGGGCTCCTTATAAAGGTTTCTGATCCCTTGGGCCTTGAGGAGTTCCTGTAGCAGTTCGCCGCGCGTAGCCTTGATGCGAGACGCCGCCGAGCCAAAATACTTGTTGAGCTCATACACTGCTCGAGCCCCGTCGATATTTTGACCTTGAGCCCACATCTTGTAAAGACGCAGTGACGCCTCTATGGCTGTCGGAATCTTTAGGATCTTGAGAGGCGTCTTGATGTCCTTGAGTGTTCCGTCCTTAAATTCCTGCCAAGTCTCCAGTACGCCGGCCAAGCCAGCAAAGGTTAGGACTGCTTCTGGATCATCGAGAGAGATTCCCAAGCGGCGGCGAATATCTTTGGCTTCGTCCCGTGCCCAAGTGGACTTTTTGGGAAAGTCGGAGACACCTTCTGCCTTCGCATCCCACTTGGCCATGATTCCGCTGATCAGGCCCCCTTGTACGCTGAGTGTCCCCCCAAGTACGTCGACCGCCGCTGCCAGTTTGGGAGCCTGGACGTCGTCCATTCCCTTGAAACCCACCGCAATGCTCCTTCGTCGTGCGGAATATACGTGTGTTCTAGATGTACTGCCCAGCCAGGTTGGTCGAGTTTGTGCGACGACACGGTCTGAATCTGTAGGACGGCGAAGGCCTCCGGTTGTGGAGTGGAGCTGTCGAAGAACCGCTCCGCCAACCAGGAGGCCTTCATGTCTCACGCTAACGCCGCTCTGACGCCCCGTGCACGTCTTCGCCTGGCGCGTCTGATCGTGGATGAGGGATGGCCCATCGCCCGTGCAGCCGAGCGCTACGACGTGTCCTGGGCCACCGCGAAGCGGTGGGCCGACCGGTACGCCGAATCAGGGCCGGCCGCGATGGCCGACCGGTCCTCACGGCCTCACAGGAGCCCGGCCCGGACCACTCAGCCACAGGTCCGCAAGATCGTGCACCTGCGCTGGAAGCAGCGGCTGGGACCGGTCCAGATCGCCGGACGGCTGGGCATGCCCGCCTCGACCGTCCACGCCGTCCTGACCCGCTGCCGGATCAACCGCCTCTCCCACATCGACCGCGCCACCGGGGAGCCGGTCCGCCGCTACGAACACCCCCACCCCGGCGCCATGCTCCACATCGACGTCAAGAAGCTCGGCAACGTCCCCGACGGCGGCGGCTGGCGCTACGTCGGACGCGTCCAGGGCCGCAGAAACCGTGCCGCAACACCCGACAAGCCCCGCAACAAGTACCGCGGCCCGCTGCTGGGAACCGCCTTCGTCCACACCGTCGTCGACGACCACTCCCGCGTCGCCTACGCCGAGATCCGCGACGACGAGACGGCCGACACCGCGGTCGACGTCCTGCACCACGCCGTGGCCTGGTTCACCGCCCGCGGCGTGAGCGTCGAGCGGGTCCTGACCGACAACGGCTCCGCCTACCGCTCCCGCCACTGGAACCGCGCCTGCACCGAACTCGGCATCACGCCGAAGAAGACCCGGCCCTACCGGCCACAGACGAACGGCAAAGTCGAACGCTTCCACCGCACCCTCGCCGACGGCTGGGCCCTCGGACGCTTCTACCCCAGCGAATCAGCCCGCCGCAAAGCCCTGCCGGCCTGGCTCCATCACTACAATCACCACCGCCCCCACACCGCAACCGGCGGCAAACCACCCGTCACCAGGTTGACCAACGTCCCTGGGCAGTACATCTAGGTCGGGCCAGACGGTCAGGAGCGCGCGTGGGCCGAGCACGGCGTGGACGGTATCGAGGTTGTTCTCGGTGAGGCGGTGCCAGCGGATCGCGTTGCGGAGGTCGGTCTCCTCCAGGAGGAGCATCTGCGGTGCGGCCCGTTCTGCGCGTACTCGTTCCCAGAACTCCTCGTCCGCAGCCTGTGTCATGGCCCGGACCAGCTCCAACGCGACCGACACTGAGACCTCGGCACCGTCGTAGTATCCGGGGAGGTCGGGCGGGAACAGCCCAGCGAGGCCGTGTCCGACAACCGGCGCCTCTAGGCCGGAGTTGACGAAGCCGGTGACCTCCGGTCCACGGATCTCCAGCCGGGCCTGCCTACACATGACCGGGACCCTGACGCACCCGCCTACAGAAGAACCGGACTGCCTACACATCGCGGGGACAGGGCAGCTCCCTCAAGCCGCCGTCCAGAGAGTCACTGGCGACTCGTTCGCAAGCTGTCGTGCTCCGCTCGCAAACCGTTGTGCCTGCGACTGAGCTCCGTAGTTGGCCACGATGGACAGCTACGGAGCTCAGTTCCCTGCGGCACTGACGCTGGTTCCTACCTGGCAGCGATATCAACGCGAGCGTGCTGATCCGCGGGACGCACGACGCCGCGGGCGGCTTCGCTTATCGGATGGGCCTGCCCGGCACAAGGGGCGGGGGAGGCGAGACATCGCCGTCGTGCCGGGCCGCTGCACGCTGCGCGTGTGGAGTACCGAGCTGAACGAGCGCGGCAACCCGGCGGCCGGGGTGGGGGTCCTGGACCGCCTTACGACGCTCACAGGGCTGCCGGAGTTCTGACGGCCTACTTTCCGCCCGCGTAATGCGGTTGAGGGGTATGGGGGCCATCGGTAAAGATCCGAGGCATGTTCTCGCGCAGGTATCGCCGCCCGAAGACGCCCGAACTCCTCCAGGCCTGGCAGGCCCTTGACGAGGATGACATCCCGGCTGCCCTGCGCCACTTGCGGCACGGCACCGACGACCTGCCGCTCGACCAGCTCGCCCCCGTGGTTGCCCGGATCGCCGGACGCGCCGGCTTCGAGGATCTGCGCACGGCCGCCGACGCCCTGACCGCCCGCCCCGAAAAGGCCCGCGCACTTTACGACTTCGGCTACGCGTGCATCGAGCGCGGCGTGCCTCACCTGGCGATACCCGCCCTGCGCCAGGCGCTGCGGCAGTCGCCGGACTCCACGGTGATCCTGCGGGAACTGGTCTCGGCGTACGAGCGCGAGGGCCGGCACCGCGAGGCTGTTGACGTGCTCACTGCACACGAGAGAGGGCTCGCCGACTGGCCGGACCGCTATCTGCTGGTTTTCAACGCGCTCATGGCCGGCGACCTCGCCCTGGCCCGCCGTCATCACGCGCGGCTGCCCGATCCGCAGGATGCGATGTGGCTGCCCGCGCGGGCCCGCCAGCGCGCGATGCTGGAGCGGGCCGCCGGGGCCGGACCAGTGAGCCCGCTGGACGCCACCGATCTGCGGGGCTGGCAGTACGTCATCGGCGGCACCGTGCTCACCACCCTGTCCCCGTACGGGTTCGGCGCGGGGATGAGCGGGCGTTTCGCCTGGCTGCAGGACACCCACGACCAGTGCCTGGGTGGACTGGTGCGGCTGAAGGCGATCATCGGCGCAGCCGGGGTGCGTCCCACATCGGTGTCCCTGCTGCCCGACCGGGCCAGCCGCATCCTCGGGCTGGCGGCGGCCCGACTTCTGGAGCTGCCGGCGGAGCCCTTCGCGCCCGAGCGCGAGGAGACGGTCGTCGTCGCCTACGACCTGAACGACGTGGCCGGCACCGAGGAAGGGCCCGAGATCCTCGGCAGGCTCTTCGAGCGGACGCCGGGCCAGATCCTGCACGAACACGCGAGCAACTGGACCGACCCGCCGGTCGTCGCCGCCGACAGCGTCACGCTGTTGCACCAGTCGGCGACGGCGCCCTGGGACGGGCAGCTGCGCGCCGGCGAGGACGGCGACGTCGAGCGAGGCGCGCCCGACAGCAGGCCGGAGGAGGAAATCGCCGCTGACATCCTGGCTGCCGATGCCACGTCCGACGAGGGGGACGGAGCGACGCCCGCCGACCCGGTCGAGAGGCTCACCGACTTCGTGTCCGCTGTCCGCGACACCTGGCTGCGGGGCGATCGGGCGGGCCTGTCGTCAGCGGGTCCGGTGTCCAGCGCCCGCTTTCTCTGACGCCCTCACCGGCAAGGACCACGCGACGGCCATGTGCAGGCCGCCGAGGCAGGCCGCCGAGGCAGGCTGCCGAAAGCTGCCAGCGGCGACTTCGAGGTCCGGAGCAGCGGACGGGGTCCTAAAACGAGGCGGAACGGCAGGAGATCGGCGGCGGGCCGCGGCGACGCTTGCTCATGGTCGACGACGAGCCTGCCTTCGAGCTCAGCGCATATTGCGGAACGTGCCCGCTCCTGTTTCGCCGGTTGGAGACTGCGAGGCAGAAGGTGTCCCTGGAGAGCGTGCAGGGACGGCTCACCCGTGTACTGGACGATCCGGACGACGGCGGCGTGATCGACGCGTTCGGTGCGTTGCTGCCGGAGGGCGAGTACCTTCCGCTGCTCTTGAGAGTGGAACCCCGGCTGGTCGTCCCCGGCCAGCAGGGCGACTACTTCAGCGGCGAACAGATCACCACGTGGGGGATCGACCAGTTCTGAGGCCTCCCGGAGTATCCGCACACCCCGTACTACCGGACCTTCGAGACCTCCGTCGACGCGGACGCCCACCTCTACGAGTTCGTCGTGCCCATGGTTCCCCCGACGTGGAACGAGAGGGAGCGTGTAGAGGAGTACGTGGCGCTCATGGAGCGGGGAACGGTCCCGACGGCGGTGGCGATCTCCACGCTGGACGTGTGCGCGCCCGCCCTCGACATGTCGACCGACTACTACAGCCACTGGGGCCTGACCCACTTCCTCCTCGACGGCCATCACAAACTCGAAGCCGCTGCCGCAGCCAGCCGACCGGTGCAACTCCTCTCGCTCTTGGCCCTGGGCGAGAGCCTGGCCAGACCCGAAGACTGCGCCCGGCTGCCAGTCCTACGCGCCCGACCCCACTCGGCCCGAGCGACTGGCACCTGAACCCGCGCCGCGGATCACGTCTGCGGGCTAGCTGACACGCTCAGAGGCCAACACGCGTGCTCAAGGGCCACCTATCGTGCTCAGTCTCACTTCAGTGGCAATCGGCCAAAGAGCAGTGGCACAGGACACGCGCGTTCGATTCTCTGTTGGCATCGTGGGGTGTCCCGTCTCAGGCGATCTGGTCGCGGGTATCGAGTCGTCTGGTCCGCTTCGCTCGGCATCTCAGAGGATCTGGTCCGCCAGGACACCTGTCGGCAGCCAGGCAGGCAGCCAGGCAGCCTTCGCCGGTGAGCGCAGCGGCCGGTGAGGGCTCGGGTACGGAGTTGTCACTGGTGACTGCGATGATCGGCCTGCTGGCGTAAAGCACGCCGGTGTCGCGGCTGCGGGGTGGGCTGAATGGATACGTGGCAGGAGCTTTCGATGCTGGTGGAGGAGCGGCTGAAGGCCGCGTCGGCCGGCGAGCGTGGTGTGTTCGCCGCCGGTGCGGCGGAACGCCTGATGAGTTGGCACGAGGCACTGCCCGAGGACGAACGGGCGCCGTCCACCGTGAGTCTGCGACCTCTGCTGGATTCCGTGTGGGAGGGCGTCCTCGGTGACTCGGCGGCCTTCTCGGCCGTCAAGCACGGGGTCGGCGAGTACCTACTCAGCGAGTACTGCCACAACGACGGCCAGGACGGGCCGGACGACGCGGACGAGTCGGCTGCGTCGGCGACGCTGTATGCCGCGCATGCCTACCTGTTCAGTTGTCAGGAGTTCGCCGTCCGGACCAGTGGCCGGGCGGTCGAGGCGATCGACCAGCACCTCGAGCACCTGGCTGAGCAAGAAGAAGGCGAACTCCCCGAGGACACGGACGAAGCGCTCGTTTTGGAACTGCGGCGGCAACTGCGGGATCTGGACCTCATCGCACGCTACTCGAACGATCTTCGCCACTCCAGCTCGGGACTGCCCGTCGACACCTCCGTCCGACTCCGCGTCGAGCTACGCGCTCCTCTTTCCAGCCGGGAATGAGCGCATCAGATGCCACGGCAGCGGAGCCGGACCAGGTCAACTGAGATCGCATCCGCCCCCGCCTTCTCTGGACAGTTCCCTTGAGATTCCCAGCCAGACAGCGTCTCGACTGATCTGGTCGTCGCAGGTTGAAGCGCCGCCGACAGGCCGGATCGATTGAGATGGGACATGGGGCCCCTATCTAGTTCGTCAAGGTGACGGGTTAGGTTGCTGGTGATATCAGCTGGGGAGGGAGATGCGGTGGGGGCGGCAGATGGAGGGCCGAAGGGGCGGCCCGTCGAAGAGTGGCGGGACGTCTACGACCTGCTGGATGCCGTTCGGCGGCGGCCGAATGCATGGGTGCGAGACGGCTCATTGCAGGAACTGGCGGTCATGATGTTCGGCTACCACCTCGCCCTTCAGGTCCACGATGTGCACGAGGCGTTCGAGTTCCACCGTGGAAGTGGAGGGTTTGCCTCTTGGCTCAGCCGGACCCGTGGATGGTCGATGGCGATGGCGACCGGGTGGGACGCTGCGATCATAGAGAACCTTCCTCGCGAACCTCCGCTTGACGCCTTCTTCCAACTTGTGGACGAGTACCGAGAGTTCGCAGGTCAGCAAGAGTCGTGAAGCCCTCGGCCTGGTGTCTGCTCAAACTGAACGCGCGGGCTGGGGTTCGTAGAAGGTTCCGTCGCGGAGCATCGCGAAGAGGACGTCGGCCCGGCGTCGGCGAGGCAGAGCAGGGCTTGGATGTGGTGCTTGCCCTGGGCGATCTTCTTGTCGTAGAAGGCCCGGGACGGAGGGTCGCCCAGGGCGGCGAACGCGGAGAGGAAGAAGGCGCGTTTGAGCTGCTTGTTCCTCTCCGGAAAGGCTGTTCGCCGCGGATCGAGGAGCCCGAGCTCCGGGTCGCCGGGGCGAGTCCTGCGTAGGCGGCGAGGTGGCCGGCGGTCGGGAAGGTCCTGCCGTCGCCGACCTCGATCAGGATCCGTGCTCCGGTCCTGACGCCGATGCCCGGCATCGACGTCAGGACCTTGGAAAGAGGGTGGGCCTCCAGCAGTTCCTCGATCCGCCCGGCCAGCAGTTTCCGCTGGTCAAGGACAGTGGTCAGGGATCCGGCCAAGCTCGGGACGATCAGTGCAGCCGCCTTGGTCCCCGGAACGGTCACGGTCTGCTCGTCCAGCGCGTCGAAGATGTCCTCGACCAGACGCTCGGCCATCCTCGGTGCCCCACGCGTACGAAACTCTGGCACGCGCCACCACGAGCGCGGCGTCCGGGTCTCCGGGCCGGGCCTCCTCCCATGCCTTCAGCCAACGGTCGCTCCTTCTGGCGGCGACGCCCCCCAACCGCTGGGCGTACAGGGAGCGGCGCTCCCAGTCCTGACCGGCGTCCTCGAAGAGCCGGGCCGCGGGCTCCCAGCGACCCCGGGCGGCAGCCCTGCACGCGCGTTGCAACGGCCACACCGAGGTTCTCGACGTCTCACTTCACAACGTGCACGAGCTTGTTAGCTGTTACCGGGTGTCCTCCAGGGAGGGCAGGGACGCGGAGGTCGCCAGGGCGGCATAGCCGAAGATGTGTTGCTCTGCATCGTCCCGCCGCATGGAGGTCTGGGCGATGACGTGGTAGCCGTAGGCGTCCTCGAGGGCGACCAGGTTCGCGGCCACCTGCCCTGCGGGGCTGCGCAGGGTGAAGGCGCCACGCTCGGCCCCGTCGACGAGGATGCGTTGGTAGAGGGCCACCTGACGTTCGTAGAGTTGTTTGCGGAGCAGGGCGTCTCCGGGCCGGCGTCGGGCCTGGGGCGAGAACTCGTACAGGAGGCAGCACAGTTCGTCGTCCGGCCCGGTGGGCAGGCCGGACCTCAGGACGGCGGTGAGCCGCCGGCGGGGGTCGTCGTGGGAGTCGGCCTGCCGTTCACGGTCGGTGCAGAACCGGTCGACGGCTTCGGCGAAGACCACGTCGAAGAGTTCGTCCAGCTCCCGGAAGTAGTAGGTGACGGTGCCCGTCGCCACCCCCGCCTGGTCGGCGACGTCCCGCACTCTCGTGGCGCCGAGGCCCCGCTGGATGATCGCGGCGCGAGCGGCGCCGACGAGGTGCTCCCGGCGTGCGTCCTGCTGTCTGGGTCTGGCCAATCGCGTTCCTCGGCTGGGGGTTCATGCGTCTTGCGCTCATGCTAGCCCCGGCCTCTTGACGTGAACACCACTGCTCTCTAGTTTTTTGTCGTCTCGTACGAATAACTAACCAGCCCCTTCGGCGGTTCGTCCGAGGTGTCGTGCTCACGTTCTCGAACGGGCGCGGCGGCCCCTGCCGTCGCGCCCTGTGCACCGCTGACAGGAAGGCCGACATGCCCAGATCAGCGTTCATCGGATCGCTTCCACGCTCGCTCCCGCGCTCGCTCCCCGTCCTGGCGGCGGCCGCGGCCATGGTCGCCGGCCTCATGGCGGCCGCGCCCGCCGCCGCGGCCCCCGACCAGAAGTCCGCCACCGCCCGGGCGGTGGCGGCGGAACTGCCCGCCGGCACGTGGTGGGGAGTCCAGGGCGGGGTGACGACCTCGCACTACAACGAGTTCTTCCCCGGCTACCGGTTCGGCTGCGACGGCGACCAGCGGCACAAGGGCGTCGATGTCGGCGCGCCGACCGGCAACCGCGTGTACGCCTGGGGCCGCGGCAGAGTCGTCGGACGCGGCTACGACCCGGGCGGCTACAACCGGTGGATCCAGGTCTACTTCCCCTCTGTTGACATGAGCCTGACCCTCGGGCACCTGCTGGACGGTTCCGAGATGCGCGTGGGGACCACGTTCACCCGGGGCGCCCGGTGGGCGAAGGTCGGCACCGAGGCGGACGGCCTGAACCACTCCCACGTCCACTTCCGCGCCGCCCGCGGCAACCACGGGGCGAGCCCCGTCGGACCGTGCGAGGACATGAACCCCTTCATCCTCTGGGACGCCCTCGGCCTGCCCTCCTGAGCGCGCCGCGACCGCTTCCCGGTCCCGCCCGGCCGTGCCCACGTCTTTGTTGGCACCGCGGACACCACCGTCCGCCCGCCTCCTCTTCCCACGCGCCACCGCGCACGCGTCCCTTGCGAGGCATCACGGCATGATCTCCAAACCCCTGCGTCTGACCGCGGCCCTGCTCTGCCTGGTCGGCGCCTCGACCGCCTGTCAGCAATCCACCGGCTCCGCTCCGTCCGACCCCCGGACGACGGAACTCCAGATCACGACGCCACCGGCGAAGGGGCCCGTCGATTCCGTGCGCTGGAACGTCGGCACCGAACCGCCGTCGCTGGACTGGGTGTACGGCTACGACTACCCGCCCAACACGGTGCTGTCCAACGTGTGCGAGAGCCTGATGCGCATAGGCCCGGACTTCTCCGTGCGGCCGGGCCTCGCGCGCGCTGT
Source organism: Streptomyces sp. NPDC056296 (assembly GCF_042268605.1). NCBI lineage: Bacteria > Bacillati > Actinomycetota > Actinomycetes > Kitasatosporales > Streptomycetaceae > Streptomyces > Streptomyces sp. NPDC056296. Next base: position 138,825 of record NZ_JBHJRX010000005.1, read on the forward strand.
CGATCACCCTGATCCGCTCACCTACGTCTACACCCTCCGCCGGGGTGTGAAGTTCCACGACGGTACGACGATGACGGCGCAGGACGTCGCCCACAGCCTGTCCCGGCACCGCGACGCTGAGGTGGGTTCCTACTGGTCGACCGCCTACGCCAACGTCTCCTCCATCGAGGTGAGCGGCCCCGACCGGGTGACGGTGAAGCTGGCCCGCCCCGACGCGCTGTTCAACCAGCTCATGGCGGCCCCGCCCGGCGTGGTGGCGAGCAAGGCGTCGCTGCGGAAGCTGGGCAAGCGGTTCGGCACTCCGGACGGGGGACTCAACTGCACCGGGCCGTTCCGCCTGGAACGCTGGTCGAAGGGACGCTCCATCACTCTGGAACGGCACGACGCCTACTGGGACACCGCCCGTGCGGCGAAGCCCGCGTCCGTGGAGTTCGTCTTCCTCAAGGACGTGTCGACGTCCACCAACGCCCTCGTCTCCGGCGAGGTGGACGGCGCCTACGGAGTGGCCGCCACGAGCTTCGCCCGCCTGCGGGCCTCGGGCAAGGGCACGCTGACGTTCGGTCCCACGACGTCCACGGTCAACCTCGTCGTCGCCGACCTGAAGGGCCCGCTCGCCGACGTCCGGCTGCGCCGTGCCCTGTCACTGGCCCTCGACCGCGAGGGCTTCGCCAAGACCGCCTTCGGCGGCCACGCGGAGCCGTCCCGTGCCGTGGCCTCCAAGTTCACGTGGGGCAAGGGACCCGCCCGCGCCGTCTTCGACAAGGCGTGGAAGGCACTGCCGCCGGCCGAACAGGACCTGGCCGAGGCGAAACGGCTCGTGCGGGAAGCGGGCAAACCCTCCCGGCCGATCGTCGTCGCCGCGAGCAACGGTGGGTCGGTCAATCCGCTGATCGGCACCGAGGTCCAGGCCGCGGGCAAACGCATCGGCCTGGACGTGAAGATCAAGGCCGTCGCACCGGAAGCCTACGGCGCCCTCTTCGGTGACCCGAAGGCCCGGGAAGGCGTCGACCTCTTCCACACCAGCTGGTACGCCGACATCGCCCAGCCGCTCCAGGTCTACCAGAACTGGCACAGCGAGAGCTTCGCCAACTACGGCGGCTACCGGGACGCCGGATACGACCGGCTGATCACCGACGCCCTGGCCGAGCCCGACCCGGCGAAGCGGGCGGAGCTGACGGCACGCGCACAGCGCGTCGTCAGCGAACAACTGCTGTGGATACCGCTGGTGCAGACACCCGGCACGCTCTTCATGAACAAGCGCATCACCGGGGCGCCGGCCACCAACGCCTACCTGTACTACCCCTGGGCCGCCGAGATCGGCACGAGCCGGTGAACACCACCAGGTTCGTACTGCGCCGACTGGCCGGACTCACCCTGACCCTGCTGGCGACCTCGGTCCTCGTGTTCGGCCTCGTGCACATCGCCCCCGGCGACCCGGCCGCCTTCCTGCTGCGCGGCAGGTCCGTCGATCCCGAGGTCCTGGCGCAGATCCGCGCCCAGTACCGGCTCGACGACCCCCTGCCCGCCCAGTACGCGCACTGGCTCGGCGGCGCGCTCCAGGGAGACTTCGGCCGCTCCGTGCAGTTCCGTCAGGACGTCGCCGGACTGATCACCTCCCGCCTGCCCACCACGCTGTTTCTCACCGGCTACGCCACGGTGCTCAGCCTGGTGGCGGGCCTGGCGTTCGGCACCCTGGGCGCCCTGCGGCCGGGACTCGCCGACCGCGCCGTCGTGATCGCCTCCACCGTGTCGTCGGCGATGCCGGGATTCATCGCGGCGATCGTGCTGACCGGGGTGTTCGCCGTCGGCCTGGGCTGGTTCCCCGTGTTCGGCCCCGGCGAGGGATTCACGGGCCGGCTGTGGCATCTGACGCTGCCGGCGCTCGCGCTCGCGCTGTCGATCACCGGACTGCTCGCCCGGATCACCCGTACGTCGATGCTCACCGAACTGGGCCGCGAGCACGTCGAGGTGGCGCGCGCCCGCGGTCTGCCCGAGGCGAGGGTCGTACGGCGCCATGTGCTGCGCAACGCGCTGCCGCCGGTCATGACCGTGACCGGCCTGGTGGTCGCCGGGCTCGTCGTGGCGACCGCGGTCGTGGAAGTGGCCTTCGGCCTGCCCGGCGTCGGATCGTTGCTGGTCGAGTCGGTGACCGCGAAGGACCTTCCGGTCATCCAGGCCGTCAGCCTCCTGGCCGTCCTGGCGTTCGTCGTGGCCAACACGGTCGTCGACCTCCTCGCACCCCTCGTCGACCCGAGGCTCCGTGAACGCCGCCGCACCGCACGGCGTCAGGAGGTCACCGCATGAGTGTCGCCACCGTACGCCGCCGGCCCGGAACCCGGCATCTGCGGCACCTGGGCGGCCGGGGCAAGCTGTTCACCGTGTCGCTGGTCGTCCTCGGCGTGCTGGTCGTCACCGCGGTCCTGGCCCCGCTGCTCGCCCCGCACGACCCCGAGTACACCGACCTCGGCGCCTCGCTCGCCCCGCCCGGCCTCGACCACCCGCTCGGCACCGACTTCTCCGGCCGCGACACGCTCTCCCGCCTCATCCACGGCGCCCGGACCAGCCTGCTCGGCCCGCTCGGTGTCGTCGCCGTCTCCTCGGTCCTCGGCGCGGTCCTGGGGCTGGTCTCCGCCTGGCGCGGCGGCTGGGTGGACACGGTGATCTCGCGCGGTCTCGACCTCGTCTTCGCCTTTCCCGGCCTGCTCCTGGCGATGGTCGTGGTCGCCGTGTCCGGTCCAGGGCTGCTGGCCCCGACGCTCGCCATGGGCGTCGCGTACACGCCGTACGTCGCCCGCCTGGTGCGCGCCGCGGCGATCGGCGAACAACTCAAGCCCTACATCACCGCCTACCGGGTGCAGGGCTTCTCCGGACCGGCCATCGCGCTGCGTCACGTCCTGCCGAACGTGTCCCCGGTGCTCCTGGCGCAGTCCACACTCAACTTCGGCTACGCCCTGCTGGACCTCGCCGTCCTCTCCTTCCTCGGTCTCGGTGTGCAGCCACCCACACCGGACTGGGGCTCGGAGATCCAGATCGCACAGCAGGCGGTCCTCGCCGGCTCACCGCTGTCGGCAGCCGCACCGGTACTGGCCGTCATGGTGACCGTCGTCGTCTTCACCGTCGTCGGCGAGACCCTCGCCGACCGCGTCGCCCGCAGGGAGCGCTGACATGGCACAGAGCACACAGGCCGCCCCGGTGACGAGCACCGAGCACCCGGTGCTGAGCATCGAGCGGTTGTCGGTCACCCTGCCGGGCGGGGCAGCGGCGCGCCCCGTCCTGGACCACGTCTCACTCACCGTCCACGCCGGACAGACCGTCGGGCTCGTCGGCGAATCCGGCTCCGGCAAGTCCGTCACCTGCCGCGCCGCCCTCGGCCTGTTTCCCGCACGCGCGCACCTCGACGGCTCCGTCCGAGTCGCGGGCCGAGACGTCCTGACGATGACCCGCGGCGAACGACGACGTATGCGTGCCCGCGACGCGGCCATGGTGTTCCAGGACCCGCGCTCCTCGATCAACCCGCTCCGCACCGTGGGGGACTTCCTCACCGAGGCGCTGCGCACGCACGACCGGTTGACCCGCGGCGCCGCGACGACCGCGGCGGCCGAACTGCTGGCGGCCGTCGGACTGCGCGATCCCCGCACGGCGCTGAGGCGGTACCCGCACGAGTTCTCCGGCGGCATGCTCCAGCGCGTCATGATCGCCGCCGCCCTGGCTGGCGAACCCCGGCTGCTGCTCGCGGACGAACCGACGACCGCCCTCGACATGTCCATCCAGGCCGAGGTGATCGCCCTGCTGGCGCGGTTGCGTGCCGAACGCGATCTCGGCCTGCTGTTCGTCACCCATGACCTGGACCTCGCCGGCGCGATCTGCGACCGGATCTACGTGATGTACGCCGGCCGCATCGTCGAACACCGCCCGGCAGCCGACCTGTTCCGTTCACCACGCCATCCGTACACCGCGGCGCTCCTCGCCTCCCGTCCGCGGCTGGACCGCGCCGCCGACCGGCTCGACGCGGTGCGCGGCCGTCCCCTCGGACTCGACGAGTCCGTACCCGGCTGCGGCTTCGCCCCACGGTGCGACGGCGCGACCGACGCCTGCCTCCGCGGCAGCGTCCCCCTCACCGCCATCGGCGACGAGCCATCCGCACCGGGTCAGGTCGCCTGCCTGCACCCGGCGGAGGTGGCTGCCCGATGAGTGCAGCGCTGCTGACCGTGGACGGCCTCCACAAGCACTTCGGCGACACCCGTGCGGTCGACGACGTCACCCTGCGGATAGCGCGAGGTGGCTCCCTCGCGCTCGTCGGGGAGTCCGGCTCCGGCAAGACGACCCTGGCGCGCATCCTGCTCGGACTGGAGACACCCGACGCGGGCACCGTCACCTTCGACGGCCGGCCGCGACCACCCGGCCGTCGCCTCGCGAAGGCCGCCCGACTGGAGCGGGCGCGCCAGATCCAGATGGTCTTCCAGGACCCCTACCTCTCCCTGGACCCACGCATCACCGTCCACGACACGCTGGCAGAGGTCCTTCGCCTCCACCGCACCCCGGCCACGACGATCCGCGGCCGCGTCTCCTCGCTGCTGGACCTCGTGGGCCTGGGCCCCAGGGAAGCCGGCGCACTGCCCCGCGAACTGTCCGGCGGACAGCGGCAGCGGGTCGCCATCGCGCGTGCCCTCGCCGTGCGACCCCGGCTGCTGATCCTCGACGAGGCGGTGGCCGCCCTCGATGTCTCCGTCCAGGCACAGGTCCTCAACCTGCTGACCGACATTCGCGCCGAGACCGACATCGCGTACCTGTTCATCAGCCATGACCTGGCCGTCGTCGCACACATCACCGACACCATCGCCGTCATGCGGCACGGCGCGATCGTCGAAACCGGCGCCACCCGAGAGGTCCTGCGCGAACCCGCCCATCCCTACACCCGGCTGCTGCGCGCCTCCGTCCCACACCCGGGATGGAACGTGCACGACATCACCGCGGCCCGACTCGCACTCGACGCTCCGGCCCACCCGGCCGCCCGCACGAAGGACCCCGCATGACGGCACCCACGGCGCAGCACACCACCAACCCCCCGGCTGACCCCCACCACTCCACCCCCTCGGGACGCGTGCGGGCCCGCGGGCTCGGTCTGCCGTTCACCGGTACGCCGGGCCCGTACAACGCGCTGACCGACGTGCCCGGCGTCCAAGTGGGCCTGGTCACCCTGGTCAAGGGCGACGGCCCCCTCGACACGGGGCACGGCCCGGTCCGGACCGGGGTCACCGCGATCCTGCCGCGCGGGCGGGACGGCCTCGGCACGTCGTGCGCGGCCGGGGTGCACGTCCTCAACGGGAACGGCGAGATGACCGGCACCGCGTGGATCAACGAGACCGGTGCCCTCGCCACCCCGGTGCTGCTGACCAACTCACACGCCGTCGGAGCCTGTCACCGGGGTGCGATCGACTGGCTGAACGCGGTACGCCCGGACCTGCGCGACCGGTGGCACATGCCCGTCGTCGCCGAAACCTACGACGGCTACCTGAACGACATCAACGGCGACCACGTGACCCCCGCCGTCGCCCGCCGGGCCCTCGACGCGGCGGACGGCGGCCGGCTGGAGGAAGGCTCGGTCGGCGGCGGCACCGGCATGAGCTGCTACGGCTTCAAAGGCGGCACCGGCACCGCCTCCCGCCTGATCATCCACGCGGACACCACCTACACCGTCGCCGTCCTCGTCCAGGCGAACTTCGGCGCCCGGCACGAACTGACCCTCGCCGGCGTCCCCGTCGGCCGGCACCTGCGGCACGACGACCCACTGGGCGCCGCCGGAGCGCCGGTCCCCTCCGGAGCAGGCTCCGTGATCGTCACCGTGGCCACCGACGCCCCCCTGCTGCCCGGTCAGTGCGCGGCCCTCGCCCGACGCGTCCCGCTCGGCCTGGCTCGCTCGGGGACCACGGGTTCCCACTTCTCCGGCGACCTGTTCCTCGCCTTCTCCACCGCCAACCCCTCCGCGCTCGCCAGCCACTACCCCGCCGGCCACCGGGCGGAGCGGCTGGACTCACTCCTGTTCGTCCCCTGGGGCGACATGGACCGGCTCTTCGACGCCACCGTGCACTGCGTCGAGGAAGCCGTGGCCGACGCACTGGTCGCCAACACCCCCATGACCGGGAGGGACGGGCACCACCTGCCCGCCCTGCCGCACCAGCAGGTCATCGACCTGCTGCGTGACCACCACGCCTTCGACTGAACCCGCGATGCCGAAGGCTCCCTTCCCACAAGGAGACCGCATGCAGCAGCCCAGGCCCACGAAGACGAGCCCGCGCCGCCGGTACGGCACCATCGCCGCGCTGGCCGCCGTCGCCGCCCTCGCCGGCGGCCTCGCCTCGCCCGCCACCGCCGCCCCCGCACCCATATCGACCGAGGCGCAGGCGGCGGGCGTCCGACAGGCCGTCGTCAACGCGGCCAAGGCCTACCTCGGCACCCCCTACAAGCTCGCGTACGGCTGGACCTGCGGCACCGCACGCGTCGACTGCGAGTGCCTCAACCGCCACGCCATCTGGGACGGCACCAAGAAGGCCACCGGCCGCGGCCTCCAGCTGAACTACTGGCTCCAGGGCCAGATCAACCAGGGCCGCCGCACCAGCAACCCGCGCCCCGGCGACCTGATCTTCTGGGACACCGACCCGCACGACGGCATCCGCTACGGCGGCGATCTCGACCACACCGGCGTCTACATCGGCAACGGCCAGGCCATTGATGCCAACGCCTACTACGGCCGGGTCAAGTACGACACGGTCACCCTCGGCGGCACCGAACGCGACCCCATCTACGTCGACGTACTGACCCCCAACGGCTACTGACCCGACCAGCGTCCGGCCCGCCGCCCGCACGGCCCCACCCCCCAGCGGCGGGCCGGACTGCCACCCCGCCGGAAGGACGCCCCATGTCCGCTCGTGACACTTCCCTGCCAGGCGTCAGACGCCTTGCCGTCTGTGCCCTCGCGCTCCTCGCCTCCTGCCTGTTCACCCTTCCCTCCCGTGCCACCGCCGCACCCGCGGACACCGACGCGGGCCTGAACGCCGCCGTCGCGGCCCGACTCGACTCCACCGCTTCCCGAGCCGTCGCTGCCGCGACCGCCACCCGCATCAAGGTCACTCGCCACACGGACGCGTGGGCCTTCGGCACTGCGGTGCTCGCCACCGCCCCCGGCTCTCCGCGACTCCCGGAAGGCCGGCTGTTCCTCGCCCAGCGCGGCACGTCCGGCTGGCGGGTCACCTTCGACGGTGAGCCGGCCTTCACGCGCCTCGCCCGCAGCAGCCCCCTCATGAACACACGCGAACGGAGCCTGCTCTCCACCGGGGAGACCGGCCGACGGACCATGGCCGGCGGGGACTTCCGCACCGGTATGGCCCTGCCCTACGCGACCGGTCAGAGCTGGACCATGGCCGGTGGACCGCACGGCTGGTCCGGTGCGGCCGCCCCGTGGAGTTCGCTGGACTTCGCTGGCGGCGACCAGATCGTCAGGGCGGTACGCTCGGGCACCGCCTACACCATGTGCACGGGCTGGATCCGCGTCCTGCACGACCGGGGCTACGCGACCGACTACTACCATCTGTGGGACAACATCACCGCCGACGGCCGCCCGGTCAGTGCGGGCGCGTTCCTCGGCCACACCGGCACCGACGTCACCTGCGGCGGCGCGGCGAGCGGCCGCCACGTCCACTTCGGGCTGCGCCACAACGACGCCTACACGGACATCGCCGGCCACAACCTCGGCAAATGGGTCCTCCAGAACGGCGGCGGCGCCTACCAGGGCTCGGCCCTGCACGGCAGCCGACGGGTCACGGCCGGGGGAGCCCTGTACAACCACGGCCCGCTCGGCTTCACCCAGGGGGTCGTCGACGCGAACGGCGGTGCCGCCCTCACCCGCCGCACCGGACCCGGCACCGGATACGCGACGGCCGGTTCCCTCGCGGACGGGGCGACCGTGACCATCTCCTGCTCACGCACCGGCACCACCCACACCGGCCGCTGGGGCACCACCGCCTGGTGGCACCGTCTGGACGACGGGACGTGGGTGAGCGACGCCTTCGTGTGGACCGGCGTCGACGGACCGGTGAACGGCACATGCTGAGCCTTCGTCTCCCAGGAGCCCGTATGCCCTCACACACCCGCGTCCGCACGGCCTTGTCCCTCACGGCCGCCTCCCTCCTGCTCACCTGCGCCGTTCCGGCCGCCGGTGCCGCACATCCGCGCGACGCAACCGCACGGGTCCCCGCCGCGAGCGGCCCCGGCCACAGCGACGACGCCACCCTGCGCGGCCGGATCATGAAGACCCTGCGCCACATGTCGCTCGAGGAGAAGGTTGGCCAGCTCTTCGTCACCTATGTCTACGGCGACAGCGCCGACACCGCGGCACCGGCCGACGTCGCCGCCAACCGCCGCCTCCACGGCGTCGACAACGCGCGGCAGCTGATCGAGAAGTACCACGTGGGCGGCATCGTGTACTTCGCCTGGACCAACAACCTGAAGAACCCCCAGCAGGTCGCCGCCCTCTCCGACGGCATCCAGCACTCCGCCGCGCACCACCGCACACCGGTGCCGCTGACCGTGGCCACCGACCAGGAACACGGCGTCGTGTACCGGCTCGGGCCGCCCGCCACCCAGTTCCCCGGCGCCATGGCCCTGGGAGCGGGCCGCGATGCCGGCGACGCGCGCACCACCGGACTGATCGGGGGCCGTGAACTGCGCGCAGTCGGCGTCAACCAGAACTACGCCCCCATCGCCGACGTCAACGTGGACCCGGCCAACCCCGTCATCGGCGTGCGTTCCTTCGGCGAGGACCCCGGCCTGGTGGCCTCACTCGCCGCCGCGCAGATCGACGGCTACGAGCACGCCGGTGTCTCCGCCACGGCCAAGCACTTCCCCGGCCACGGTGACACCGCCGTCGACAGCCACACCGGCCTGCCGGTCATCGACCACAGCCGTGAGGAGTGGGAGCGCGTCGACGCCCCGCCGTTCCGCGCGGCGATCGCCGCGGGCGTCGACTCCATCATGAGCGCGCACATCGTCGTACCGAGCCTCGACCCGTCCGGCGAGCCCGCCACTCTCTCCCGGCCGATCCTCACCGGACTGCTGCGCGAGGAGTTGGGCTACGACGGGGTCATCGTGACCGACTCCCTGGAGATGGCCGGGGTCCGCCAGAAGCACACCGACGCGGAGATACCCGTACTCGCGCTGAAGGCGGGAGCCGACCAGCTCCTGATGCCGCCGAACACCGCGGTCGCATACCGGGCCGTCCTCGACGCGGTCGCCGACGGCGAGCTGACCGAGGAGCGCATCGACGCCTCCGTCTACCGCATCCTGCGTATGAAGTTCCGGCAGGGCCTGTTCGAGAACCGGTACACGAACCCGTCCGACGTGTCGGCGCTCGTCGGCGCGCCTCACCACCAGGCCGCCGCACAGGCCGTCTCCGACCGCACCACCACCCTGGTCCGCGACGACGAGGACGTGCTTCCGCTCACTCCCGGCAACCGCCGGGTCCTCGTCACCGGATGGGGAGCGACGACGACCGCGGCCCTCGCCACCGCCCTTCGTGACCGCGGGGCCGACACCGTCGAGCGGGAGACCGGACTGTCTCCCACGGCGGCCCGCGTCGAGGAGACCGCACGGGCGGCACGGGACCAGGACCTGGTCGTCGTCGCCACCAACAAGGCCGGCGACCATCCGGAGCAGCGAGAACTGGTCGCGGCGTTGCAGAGTACAGGGCGCCCCGTGATCGTGATCGCGGTGCGCGACCCCTACGACATCGCCGCGCTGCCCGGCACGCGCACCTATCTGGCGACGTATTCGTACGCGCCCGTCTCCCTCGAATCCGCGGTACGTGTCCTTCATGGCGAGATCCAGCCGCAAGGCCGTCTGCCCGTCACCATCCCAGGCGCCGACGGCACAGGCGTCCTGTACCCGTACGGGCACGGCCTCACCACCGCTGGGTAACGCTTGACCACGGGCCGGACCGCTGAGAGCCCGAAGCGTCGACTACGGCCGTGAGGAGGCGCGGGGCTGAGGAGGCGCAGGGCTTGGGCCTTCGCGCCTCCTGGGTCACGCTCGTGTTCAGCGGCCGAGCCAGCCGCCGTCGACGGGGAGGACGGTGCCGTGTACGTAGTCCGAGGCACGGGAAGCCAGGAAGACGGTGGCACCGGCCAGGTCGCGGGATTCGCCCCACCGGCCGGCGGGGATGCGGTCGAGGATGGCGGCGCTTCGGGCCTCGTCGTCGCGCAGGGCTTCGGTGTTGTCGGTGGCGATGTAGCCAGGGGCGATGGCGTTGACGCAGACTCCGGAGGAGGCCCATTCGTTGGCCAGGGCCTTGGTGAGGCCGGCGATACCGGACTTGGCGGCGGTGTACGCCGGAACGAACACGCCGCCCTGGAAGCTGAGCAGGGACGCGGTGAAGACGATCTTTCCGTGGCCGCGCTCCAGCATCCGCCTGCCGAGCTCGCGGCTGAGGACGAACTGGCTGGTGAGATCCACCTCGATGAGGTGGTCCCACACATCGTCGGGGAAGTCGGCCGAGGGATGGCGGGCGATGGTTCCGGCGTTGTTGATCAGGATGTCGACGGGCCCGTGGTCGGCTTCGACCTGCTCCGCGAAGCGGGTGACGGCCTGCCGGTCGGCGAAGTCGACGCGGTAGGCGGCGAAGGAGCGGCCGTGCTCGGTGACGCGGCGCTCGACCTCGCTGCCGTGGGCTTCCAGCTGCGCGCTGACGCCGATGATGTCGGCGCCGGCCTCGGCGAGGGCTTCGGCCATGGCCAGGCCGATGCCCCGGCGGCAGCCGGTGACGACGGCGCGGCGGCCGGTCAGGTCGAACAGGGGGGTGGAGGGCGCACGGTCTGGCCGTCCTTTCAGAAGGGGGCGTGCAGGGAGGGAACGGTCTGTTCCGGCGTCAGGCGGCGCCGCAGTCGACGAGCACCTTCATCTGACCGGAGCCACCGTTTTCCAGGGCGGCGAATCCCGAGGCGGCGTCGGACAGCGGGACGACGGTGGAGATCAACTGCGCGGCGGGCACCTTCTCCTCGGCCACCAGTTGTACGGCGCTCTCGAAGTCGGCTCGCGGTCGTAGAGCCGGGCGCCGATCAGGGTGAGTTCGCGCCAGAAGAAACGGTGCAGATCGACCGGGCGGGGCTGACCATGGCACCCCGCGGCGTCGTTTCCTCAGACCGCTCCGGTAGACGACCATGTCGCAGTCGGCGCGGACCGGTTCGACGTGCTGCTCGTGGGCGGTCGGCCGGTGGCCGAGGTAGTTCGCGCGTCTGATCGTCGGTGGGCGGTGTGGCGCTGCGCCCAGGAGGCGGACGCTTCACCGTGCGGGCCGCCTGCCCCGGGACGACGCCTTGCGCGGGCTGCGGACGGTAGGCGCGCCGTAGCGGTGCGCGCGGGGGCCGTGCAGGTTGGTTCGCCGGACGTCGTCGTCGTAGTGCGCCAGCACCCTGGGGTCCATTACCCGCCGCCACAGCGGTGTCGCCCAGGCCAGGACGATCATGGACGCGTAGCCCGAGGGCAGTTGGGGTGCCTCGTCGAAGTGCCGCAGTGTCTGGTAGCGGCGCAGCGGGTTGGCGTGGTGGTCGGAATGCCGTTGCAATTGGTACAGGAAGATGTTGCTGGTGGTGTTGTTGCTGTTCCAACTGTGGCGCGGGGCGGCGTGCTCGTACCGTCCGTCCGGGCGCCGCCCGCGAAGCAGGCCGTAGTGCTCCAGGTAGTTGACCGACTCCAGGAGCAGGATGCCGCACGCGGCCTGGACGAGGAGGTAGGGGAGGACCACCGGCCCGAAGCCGGCGGCGAGCGTCGCGAAGAGCAGGGTGGTGAGGGCCCACGCGGTCAGTACGTCGTTGTGGTACGACCAGGTGGGGTGCCGGCGGCGGTTGAGGCGACGGGCCTCCAGCCGCCAGGCGGACCGTGCGCTTCCGGCGACCGTGCGCGGCAGGAACGCCCACAGGCTTTCGCCGAGCCGTGAGCTGGCGGGGTCCTCGGGTGTGGCGACCCGTATGTGGTGGCCGTGGTTGTGCTCGACGTAGAAGTGTCCGTAGCCGGCCTGGGCCAGGGCGATGCGGGCCAGGCGGCGCTCGACCGTCTCACGTTTGTGACCGAGTTCGTGGGCCGTGTTGATGGCGACACCGGCGACGACGCCCACGGTGGCCGCCAGTCCGAGCGCGTCCGGCACCGACATGCCGTCGGCCCAGCGCAGGCACGCGTACAGCAACCCGGCGTACTGGAGAGGCAGGTACAGGTACGTGCACCAGCGGTAGTACCGGTCCTCCTCCAGCCGCCCGATGGCCTCGTCGGGTGGGTTCTCCCGGTCCGGGCCGATGATCGCGTCGAGCACCGGAATGATCACGAAGGCGAAGAACGGTCCCCACCACCACAGGACGGACCAGTCGCTGACCGCGACCAGCGCAGCAGCCTGGAAGGGCAGCGTGGGGACCGCCAGGCCGAGCAGCCAGGCGTAGCGCTTGCGGTCCCGCCAGGGTGGGGCGGCGGGGGGTGTGGGGGGCGTCGTCGACGGCGATGTCATCGGGGTGCGCTCCTCGGGGTGGGCGGTCGTGCTAAGGCGGGAAGCCGAGCGACCGCGACGGGGTGTGCCGCATCCCTGGGGCGATCGCTGGTTCGGCGACCCGGCCGAGCGTGGCACCGGCCTCGGATGCTGACAATCCGTGACGCGCTGTCAATGTTCTGACGGCTCGTCAGGCACGTCAGGTATGCCAGACAGGTCAGACAGGTCCGTCGAGTGCAACCCCAGTACCCCCAGACCCGCCGCGGTGATGAGGCCGGCCGACTCGCGCAGGGCGCGGTCGGGAGGGGGCAGGACGATGTGCGACAAGGTCAGGCGCACGATGACGTCGGCCGCCTGGTCCGTGTGTGAGGCGTCGAGGTGTCCGTAGTGGGTCCGGTACCAGGTCCGCACGAGGTGCCGGGCTCCCGTGACCACCGGTTCCGAGCGGGTCGTCAGGTAGGGCAGCAGCGCGTCGGTGCCGACGCGGGCCGCCCTGACCACCGAGGTGACGAGGATGTTCTTCCGGGCTTCCTCCAGGGCGTGGAGCACGGCGGCCGTCATGGCGTCCGGCGCGCCGGGCGCCGGCTGCTGCAGGGCCAGGGCCACGCCGGTGAGGAACCGCTCGGCCTCCCGGCGGACGAGTGCCCGACTCAGGCCGTCGCGGCTGCCGAACTCCTTGTAGACCGAGGGGCGCGACACCTCGGCGCGGGCCGCCACCTGGGACAGGCTCACGGAGTCCCAGCCCTTCTCGGCCGCCATGGCGTGTGCCGCGTCCAGGACGTCGTTGCGCATCCTCAGCCGCCACGCCTCGCGGGGTGGCAGGGGGCCTGCCGCGCGCTCCGTGGCATTGCTGTACGGCGTGTCCTGCACGATGTCTCTCCTCGCGTCCGGCCGCTCCGCCCCCGTGTGGGACACGCCCCTGCGGCCGGGCGCGCCGGCGCCGGCTTCGGGGCGGGAAGACGATGATGCAGCGGGCCGGGCGACTGATGAAGCGTCAGAACGTTGACAGAGGGTCACCCTGTGCTCGGAGCTGGTGGCATGGCACGCTGACCGACGGCGGAATCCCCGTGTACGCACCCGCCATGCCGGTATCGCGCCCGTGCCGTCGTTCGCCGCCCCGCTGGCGGCGGCACGGGCGTTCCCCGCCACCCTGCCTGTGTGCTCTGCCTCGACGCGCCCGCCGAGGGCGGTTGCTTCCTGGCCCGTGTGAACGGGCCGGCGTACCCGGTGGTGACCGAGCGGGCTCCAGCGCCTCCCCGCGGGGGACGCCGGAGCCCGCCTACATGGACATCACCTGAAGCGGGGCCGGTCGACCGTCAGGGCAGGGTCCACTTCTGGTTGGGTCCGGTGTGGCAGGTCCACAGGTGGACCGGGGTGCCGTCGTTCCAGGTGCCGCCGGAGGCGTCGAGGCACTTGCCCGACTGAGGGTTGCGCACCGTGCCGTCGGCCTGGGGCTCCCACGTCTGCGCGCCGCTGCCGTTGCAGGTCCACAACTGGATCTTCGTACCGTCGGCGCTGCCGCCACCCGACACGTCCAGGCATTTGCTCAAGGCGCGTACGGTTCCGTCGCCGGGCAGCGTCCACTGCTGGGCGCCGGTCCCGTTGCAGGTCCACATTTGGACCTTGGTGCCGTCGGCGGTCTGGGAGTTGTCGACGTCGAGGCACTTGCCGTTGACGCCCTTCACCTCACCCGTCCCGGACGTTGCGCCCGGCAGCTTGTTGAGCGTGTACCAGGCTTCGGTGCTCCAGAGCGTTTCACCGCCGGCCGAGCTGAAGGGACGGGGCGAGCGGACGTGGACCACGCGGTCGGCCTTGAGCCCCGGGACGGCGAGGGTGACGGTCTTGCGGTCGGCGGACAGCGTGGCCGACTGCGCGGTGAGTGTCTCCTCGTCGACCTTGGGGCCGCCGTAGTCGGCCGTCGGCACGTACCGCCACTGCTTGAGCTTGTAGCGGCCTGCCAGTTCGTTCGCCGTGTCCGTCGACAGGGGCTGGGTGTACTCCAGCTCGAAGCCGCCCGGTACGGCGCGCATGGCGCGGATGTCGAAGGCGTTGGCGCCGTTGGGACTCAGCTTCTGCAGGCCGTAGGTGAGCTTGCCCTCCTGGCCCCAGTTGCCGCCCGCGCCCAGACCACCGGCGTAGAGCGCGCCGTCCGGGCCGACACTGATCCTGGTGACCCCGGCCTCCAGGCCCTGGGTGAGACGGAAGACCGCCCCTTGGTACTCGCCGCCGACCTTCTCCAGGAAGCCGCGCTGGATGCCGCCGTAGGTCACGTCACCGAACAGCATCTGGCCGGCGAACGGGCCTTCCGTCAACTGCAGGGGCGTACTCGGTGAGTTGGCGATCTCGTTCTGCGGCAGCCACAGGACCGGCTTGGTCACCGGCTGGGAGTCGAAGGGCCCGTCCGGGTTGGTGTAGTGGTTGAAGAAGCGGTCCTGCTTGATGTGCACGAGCTTGGACGAGGGCAGCCAGCCGCCCTGGTTGTCGGTGACGAACATGTCGCCCTCGGGGCCCCAGCCGATGCCGTTCGGGGTGCGCAGACCGCCGGCGATGTAGGAGACCTCGCCCGTATTCTTGTCGACCTTGATGGTGGTGCCGCGGTTCTCGGCGGGCTGCGGGTCGGTGGTGGCGCCGCCGTAGTTGATGGAGACCGACAGGTTCAGGTAGAAGAACCCGTCCTTGTACAGCAGGCCGAAGGCGAACTCGTGGAAGTTGCCGCCGAAGGGCCAGGTCGCCACGCGCCGGTACTGGTCGGTGACCTCGTCGCCGTTGGTGTCGTTGAGCTCGGTCAGTTCGTGCTTCTGGGAGACGTAGAGCTTGCCGTCGACGTGCTTGATGCCCATGGGCTCTTTCAGGCCGGAGGCCACCTTCTTGGCCGTGACCTTGTCCGGACCGGTGTCGCCGGTGACGTTGCTCAGCAGGTAGACCTCGCCCGCGGTGTTGTTGCTGCCGCCCCAGGTGGCCACGGCCAGGCGTCCGTCCGGGAGCCAGTCCATGGCGGAGACCTGCGGCTCGAAGCCGTCCGGCCGGAGGTTGGTGAGCGTGTAGTTCGGGTGCACGCCGGTCAGCGGCAGTCCGTCTCCGGGGGAGTCCGTGCCGCCCTCGCACTCCTTGCGTCCGGGCGCGGTCACCCGTACGACGTCTGCGTCGGTGCTGAGCACCGAGTTCGGTACGACGCTGAAGCCCGAGGCGCCCGGCGGCTTCCAGGACAGGGTGAGCTGCTGACCGCCGTCCCGCTCGAAGTGCTCGATGCGCAGCGAGTGGGAGCCGGCCGTCAGGTCGACCGTCGCGTCCTTGGGTTCCGGTCCGTGCAGACCGTCGTGGCTGACGACCAGTTGGTCGTCGATCCACAGACGAGAACCGTCGTCGCTGGTGAGCCTGAACGTGTAGCTGCCCGCCTGCGCGGCGTCGAGGTTGCCCAGGACGTGGGTGACGAAGTTGCTCTCCAGACCGAAGTCCTCGGCCGAGGACCAGTCGACCACCGGCATCAACTTGTCGATGTTCGGGGTCTGGCCCGCCTTGAGAGTGCAGATCTCGTTGAGCGGGGCCTGGACGTCGAAGACGCGCAGCGTGACACCCGGTTCCTGAGGGGGAAGATCCGCGGCGGCCGAGTCGTCCGCCCCAGACGGGGACGCCGACAGACCGACGACCAGTAACGAAGCGATGAGTGTTCCGGCCAGGCGTCTGCCGAGCCGGCGGGGGTACAGCCGTGGATACACGTGACCTCCTGACGGTCCCTCGGACACGAGGAACTCGGTCGGGCAAGTGGGAGATCCACCGCTGCCGGGACGCGCCGTCGTCCCGGATACGGAGGGGGGTGCGGGCGGGCCTGGGGCGTGAGGCGCCAGGCGCCGCATCCGACACAGTAGGGACTTCTCCCTGGGTCGTCCATGCTTTGTCACCGATGAGGGAAAAGTCTGGCCGGTCCGTGGGGTGCTTGGTGCGCAGAGGTGCGAATTCTCCGATCATGCCACCGGGACATCGCCTTGCGAGGAGCCTTTACAGCACCCTTCTAACGATGTAAAACCTCCGTGCGGACCGACCGGACGGCTGTCGTTCCCCTTCTCCGGCACCGCTCTGTGCCCGCGTGTCGCCCTGCGCCATTGCACCTCCTCCACGAAGGAGTACCGATGCGCTTTTCCCCCACCCCCGGAGCAAGACGACGGTGGCATGCCCTCGCGGCGTTGGCGACGGCCTGCGTGATGTTCTGCGCCGGCCTCCTCGTCACCACGTCGACGGCCTCCGCCCGGACAGCCGCGTGGACCCCGAAACCCGCGCCGATGACGACGCCGTGGACCGACGAGGTCCCGGTCCACGACCCGCTGCCGGAGTACCCGCGGCCGCAGCTCACCCGCCCCGACTGGAAGAACCTCAACGGCATCTGGGACTTCGCCGTCACGGCCGCCGACGCCGGGCAGCCCGCCTCCTTCCCGGAGCAGATCAGGGTGCCGTTCGCCGCGGAGTCGGCGCTCTCCGGCATCCAGCGCAAGATCACCCAGAACGACAAGCTGTGGTACAAACGGACCTTCACCGTCCCGGCGGACTGGAACGGCCGCCGCGTCCAGCTCAACTTCGGCGCCAGTGACTGGCGGACCACGGTCTGGGTCAACGGACAGCAGGCCGGGGCGGTCCACAGCGGTGGCTACGATTCCTTCACGTACGACATCACCCCGCTGCTCAACGGCGGTACCAACACGATCGTCGTCTCGGTGTGGGACCCGACGGAGACCGGCGGCCAGGCGGTCGGCAAGCAGCGCATCCGGGACGTGGCCCCGCACCCGGGTGGCGGGATCTTCTACACCGCGGCGTCCGGTATCTGGCAGACGGTGTGGCTGGAGCCCACCGCACCCGCCCGAATCACCCGCCTCGACATGGTGCCGGACCTGTCGAACAACACCCTGAGGGTGACGGTGCGTGGCGCCGGCGTGGGCGGCCACCAGGCCAGGGTCACGGTGTCCGCGGGCGGCTCGACCGTGGGCAGCGCGACCGGCGCGGTCGGCTCCCCGCTCACCGTGCCCGTCCCCGGCCCTCGCCTGTGGTCACCGGAGGACCCCTTCCTGTACGACGTGAAGGCCGAGCTGCTCTCCGGCTCCGCGGCCGTCGACACCGTCGGCAGCTACACCGGCATGCGCTCGGTCTCGCTCGGCAAGGTGGACGGCGTACTGCGGCCCCTCCTCAACGGCGAGTTCGTCTTCCAGACCGGCACCCTCGACCAGGGCTACTGGCCCGACGGTCTCTACACCGCCCCGACCGACGCGGCCCTCCGCCACGACCTGCAGAAGCACAAGGACCTGGGCTTCAACATGGTCCGCAAGCACATCAAGGTCGAGCCGCAACGCTGGTTCTACTGGGCCGACCGGCTCGGACTGCTGGTGTGGCAGGACATGCCGTCGATGGACCTGCGCACCCCCGACAGCGCCGCCCGTGTGCAGTGGGAGGCCGAGTACGAGCGCGTCATCGACCAGCACCGCAGCTCGCCGTCGGTCGTGATGTGGGTCAACCAGAACGAGGGGTGGGGCCAGTACGACCAGGCCCGCATCGCAGACAAGGTCAAGGCGTACGACCCCTCCCGCCTCGTCAACAACATGAGCGGCATCAACTGCTGCGGCTCCGTCGACGGAGGCAACGGCGACGTCATCGACCACCACGTCTACGTGGGCCCCGGCGTCACCAGACCGTCCGCCACCCGGGCCGCGGTCCTCGGCGAGTTCGGTGGACTCGGATACAAGGTGGCCGGCCACGAGTGGTACCCGGGCGGCGGGTTCAGCTACGAGAACCAGCCGAGCCTCACCCACCTCGACAACCGCTTGGTCGGACTGATCGACGCGATCCGCGAGACACAGATGCCGCTCGGCCTGTCAGCCTCCGTCTACACGGAGATCACCGACGTCGAGAACGAGGTCAACGGCCTGCTCACCTACGACCGCCAGGTCGTCAAAGTCGACGAGAGCCGGCTGAAGGCCGCCAACCAGGCCCTGATCGACGCCTCCCGCGGCGCACGGCCTCCGGCCACCCTGCCCACCGACCAGTACAGGTCCCTGCGGGTGACGACCCCCGGATACACCACCAGGTACGCGCGTCACCAGGACGGACTCGGCTTCACCGAGGTCGTCGACGCGAGCAGCTCCGGCCTGCTGAAGAACGACGCCACGTGGAAGATCGTGCCGGGCCTCGCCGACAGCAGGTGCTACTCCTTCGAGTCCCGCAACTTCCCCGGCCAGTACCTGCGTCACCGGGAGTTCCGGATCCACAAGGAGGGCGGCGACTCCGCGTTGTTCAGGGCGGACGCCACCTGGTGCGCCGTCCAGGGGCAAGGAGGTGTGCGCCTGTCCGCCTACAACTTCCCCGACCAGTACCTGCGCCACTACCGGGCCGAGCTGTGGCTGGCGACCCCGGGCGGCGCACACGAGTGGGACAACCCGGCCGGCTTCACGCAGGACACCACCTGGGCGGTCGAGGCACCTTGGGCGCCATGAGCCGGCACTGGTGACGGCGTGACGACGCGAGGGAGCGGCGGGGGCCGCCCCCTCGCGGCATGCCCGCGGAACCGACGCCTCAGGAAGAGACACGCGCTGAGCGCGCCGGGGCCCTCGCCCGCGCGGCACCGCTGCGCCTTCCGCTCGTCATCGCCGTCGCGACGGCGGCCGTCGTGACCGGGGACGCCCTGGCCCACCGCACCGGGCACCTGCTGGGCAGGCGGCTGCGCCACGGCCGGCTCGGACGGCGCGTGCCTGCACCGCCTGGCACCGCGCGACCGAGGCCGGTGTCGGATACGCGGCCGCCGTCTCGGCCGAGGACCTCGTCACCGACGGCGGCACCGCACTCGTCGCCCTCGCGGCCGCGGCGGCTGCCACCGGCCTGCTGGTCATCGTGCGCCGCCGCAGAACGACGACCGCGGTGGCGGGGTCAGGCGTTGCGACAGGCCAGGACGGCCTGCACGCGGTGGTGGGCTCCGTCCGAAGGGAAGCTCGGCTCAGCGTCCGGGAGGGCAGGGGGTGCCGCGGGGCAGTCCGTAGTCGGCCGCGATGCGGTAGGTGCCGGTCCGGGGGGCGACGAGTACCGTCCAGGTGTCCTGGGCCCGGCCGGAACCGGCGTCCTGCGTCTGTTCCTTCAGACAGCCCCGGGTGTCGACGTGCTCGCCGCCGCCCTCGTCGGGCCGCGCCTCCTCGATCCGGTGGCCCTGGCTGTCGACCAGGGTCAGCCAGGGGGAGTAGGGCACGCGCAGCCTGACCGGTCCCGCCCTGCGCACCGTGACGGTGAGGTGGTCGTGGGAGGCGTCCGCGAGGGTGGCGTCCGGCCCGGCCAGCGGTGCCGGGTCCTGGACGGCGTACAACTTCCAGTTCGCGTCGGACCACACCTGCTTCAGGTAGGGCAGCCCCCGCCGGATCAGTTCCGCCTCCTGCCGGCCCGCCGAGTCCAGTGGTCCCGACGGCAGGACCACGTGGTGGACCGCCCATCGGTCGAGCCAGGCCCGGTAACTGCGGGCGGTGAGCGTGCCGTCGTAGAAGACGGGGTTGCGTCCCAGGTCGGCCTGGCGGTTCCAACCACGCGCGAGGTAGGCGTACTCGGGGAGCGCCGAGGACTCCCGGTGACTGCTGGCCGGTACGACTTCCAGCCGCCCCTTCTGGCGGACCTTGTGGCGCTCCAACTGGTGCAGCAGCGGTTCCAGACCCTGCGACCACGCCGCGGTCGGGGCGGTCCGCACGGCATCGGCCACCGCGCCGGTGCCCTGCCAGACGATGGCCGCGCAGATCGCCGCGATCAGCGCGACGCGTCCGCGCGCCGTCGTGCGCATCGTGGCCGGCCGTGGCAGCCGGACCTCGGGCAGTGCGGCGAGGAGCACGACACCGCCGAAGAGCATGCCCAGGCGGGTGATGTTGCTGCCGATCTGGGACGGGATCAGCCACGCGCCCAGTACCGCCAGCGCGTACAGGACCCCCGCCACACGCACCGTGCGCCAATGCCTCGGTGTGAAGGCCAGCGGCGCCAGGCCGCACAGCAGGGACAGCGCCGCCGTCCATCCGTTCATCGGCATCTCGCCGGAGAAGGGGAAGAGCCAGGAGGTCAGGGCGACGACGGCGAGCGGCGCGCCGCCGAGCACGTACCCACCGGCGCGTCGCTTCGTGAGCCACAGAGCCCCCGCCACCATCCCGACGAACAGGCCGGCCACCGGGCTGGCCATGGTCGCCAGTGCCGCCAGCAGCGCCACCATGACAAGGGACGCGACGCGGGACGACCGTCGGAACGTCACGGGACGCGCGGTGTCGGCGCCGAGGACGACCACCAGCGCCGCGAGACCGAACACGGTGCCCAGCGCGAACGTCGCCCGGCCCGACACCGCGTTGCAGGTCAGGGCGAACGCCCCGTACAGCGCGGGCCACAGGGGCCGGCGCACCGCCCCGCTTCGCACCAGCAGCACGGCGAGCAGGGCGGCCGAGACCGTACCGGACACGGCCATGGTCGTGCGCACGCCGAGAAGACCCATCACATAGGGGGACAGGACGCTGTAGGAGGCGGGGTGCATGCCGCCGAACCAGGCGAAGTTGTACGCGGAGTCCGGGTGCTCCGCGGCGAAGGCCGTCCAGGCGTCCTGAGCCGCGAGGTCGCCGCCGCTGTTGGCGAACACCAGTACCCAGACGGTGTGCAGGGCGGCGGCGAGGAGCACGGCCGCGGGCACCGGCTGCCCGATCCGGGTGAGGAGAGGGCCGAGTCGCTCGGTCCGCTGGCGGAGGCTGGACACTCGATCATTCCTCGATGGTCTGACTCGGCCGTCTCCCGGCCGGGTCCTGGGGGTGGAGGGCGGCCACGTCTTCGGGTCCGACGCGCACCGGGGGAGAGGTACGCGCGCGGGTACCGGCGGCAGGGGCTGCGATGACGGCCGTGGCGACGAACACCAGCACCACCACCATCGCCGGCCGCAGCCCGTAGTGATCGCCCAGGAAGCCGAGAGCGGGCGGCCCCACCAGGAAGGCGACGTAGCCGATCGTGGCCACGAGACTGACCCGGGCGGTCTCGTCGGGCCCCGAGTCGCCCGCCGCCGACAGGGCCACCGGGAAGCCCAGGGACGCGCCCAGGCCCCAGAACAGGACGGCACCCGCGGCCACGACGGCGTTGTCGGAGAAGATGACCAGGGACAGGCCGACGGCGCCGGAGATCGCGCTGGCCCGCACGACAGTCGCCCGGCTGTAGCGGTTGAGGAAGAACGTGCCGCTGAAGCGCCCGAGGGTCATCGCCGCGGCGAACCCCACGTAGACGAGTGAGCCGGCCGCGGCGTCGAGCCCGTGGCCGTCGACCATGAGCAGCGGCAGCCAGTCGTTGGCGGCGCCCTCGGCGAGAGCCATGGCCAGTACGATGGCCCCGATCAGGAGCAGCCTCCGATCCCGCCACACCCGCGGCCTCGAACGCCGCGCGGCCTCCGAAGTGGGCGCAGCGGTGCGGATCCCGATCCCGGCGGGCACGGCACGGATGCCGTACGCGAAGAGCGCGGCCGCCACCACGGCGACCGCCGCCAGGTGCCAGTGGGCGGGGAACGACGCCGCGGTGGCCGCCATGCCGGCCAGCCCTCCGATCACGGTGCCCAGACTGAAGCATCCGTGCAGCGTGGGCAGCACCGCGGAGCCGGTGATCCGCTCCACGTCGGCGCCGTCCACGTTGATCGCCACCTCACCCGACCCGATCCCCGTGCCGAATACACACAGTCCCGCGGTGACCAGGGGAGCGGAGGTGAGGGCGCTGCCGACCCCGACGACGACCACGCTCGCGATGACCAACACGGTCGCCAGTGCCGTGACTGGCCGGGTGCCGAACCTCGACACGAGGTGGCCGGAAGCCAGGATGCCGGCCATGGAGCCGACCGACAGGCCGAAGAGCACCAGGCCCATCTGCCCGGTGGTCACTCCCAGGTGATCACGGATGTCCGGCGTGCGCGTGACCCAGGAGGACATCGCGATGCCGTTGAGGAAGAAGAACAGGAACAGTGCCCGACGGCGTCGGCGTACGGCGCGGTCTATCAAGAAGGGGCTCCGCGGGCGTTCGACAGAATGGACTGGCAGGCACGATTCCGCGCACCCGCCGGGAATGTACAAATGTACACACCGGGTGGGGATCCGAGAAGACGAGGCAGACAACGGCGATGACAGGCAGCACGCGCGGCCCCAACGACCCCCGGCGCCGCGAACGCATCCTCGACGCCGCGCTCGACGTCGTGGCCGAGCACGGCGCCATCAAAGTGACCTTCCGCAGGATCGCCGAAGCAGCAGGTGTACCGCTCGGCTCGCTCACCTACTACTTCGACGACATGCAGCACCTGTTGACCGACGCCTTCACCCGGCACGCGGAGTCCGTCTCCACGCGCTACGGAGCGCTCCTGGAGGCCGCGCGGTCTCCCCGGGAAGCACAGGAGGCGGTCGTCGAGATCATCTGCGGCAAGGTCTGGGGCACCGACCGCAATCTCCTGCTCGGCTACGAGCTCTACGCCTTCGCCGCCCGCCACCCCGAGGTGCGCGCCGTCATGCGGTCCTGGATGCAGGCCAGCCGGGACGCGCTGGCCAGACACTTCGACCCGCTCACCGCCCGGGCCCTCGACGCCCTGGTCGAAGGACTCTCCATCCACAACTCCGTCGACCTCCGGCCGACCGACCGCGGGGAGGTGGCCGCCATCGTGAGCGCCGTGGTCGACCGGCGCCGCTGAACGCGGCGATCGGACCGGCGCAAGGGGCAACCGATGACGCGCCGGATGCACCGCGCCCGGTTCGGGGAGCGTTCTCGTGCTCCGGCCGGCCGCGGGGCCCTCGCCCACATTGCCACCGTAACGTAATCGATTCCGCGTGGCGAGAGCAGTCGGTGCTCATCATGGCTGAACCCCTTGAATCCCAGCTCAGACGCTATATTATGACTCTGCGTCAAGTAACGGTGTGGTTGCGAACGAAGCGTGAGGCCGATTTTCTCTTCCAGGCCTGTTGACTTCCGTCGGTTCGCATTATCTCTTTTGCCCACCGCTTCGTCGGAGCGGACCTCGGCGCAAGGAGCGACCTCATGGTGACGCGTGCTCGTACATCCCTGGCCAGACGCTGCATGCTCGGCACAGTGGCCCTGACCCTCACCGCGGTGACCGCCTGCGGCGGAGGCGGCGGCGACGAGAGTGACGGCGCGGCCGGCGGGTCCTGCGAGCCCGCCTCCGGCAAGGTCACGCTGGACTACTGGTCCTGGGTCCCCGGCATCCAGAAGGCCATCGACGTGTGGAACAAGGAGAACCCGGACATCCAGGTCAAGGTGAAGACCGTGCCCTCGGGCAATGCCGGCACCTACCAGAACCTGTCCAACGCCCTGAAGGCGGACAAGGCTCCCGACCTCGGCCAGGTCGAGTACGACTCCCTGGCCAGCTTCCGGCTCAAGGAGGGCCTGACCGACATCTCCTCCTGCCCCGGCGTCAAGGAGGCCGGCGGCAAGTTCGTCGACTGGACCTGGTCCCAGGTGGAGTTCGGAGCCGACGGCAAGGACGGCGTCTGGGCCGTGCCCCAGGACACCGGCCCCATGGCCCTGTTCTACCGCAAGGACATATACGACCAGCTGGGCATGAAGGCCCCCGCCACCTGGGGCGAGTACGCGGAGCAGGCCCGCAAGCTCAAGAAGGAGGGGAAGTTCATCACCCACTTCTCCCAGACCGACCCGAACTGGTTCACCGGTCTGCTGTGGCAGAACAAGGCCACCATGTTCGAGCGCGACGGTGACGCCTGGAAGGTCAC
The DNA here is from genome assembly GCF_042268605.1 of Streptomyces sp. NPDC056296. Taxonomy (NCBI): domain Bacteria; kingdom Bacillati; phylum Actinomycetota; class Actinomycetes; order Kitasatosporales; family Streptomycetaceae; genus Streptomyces; species Streptomyces sp. NPDC056296. Next base: position 163,086 of record NZ_JBHJRX010000005.1, read on the forward strand.
CGTCGACCGGCCCGAGAGCCGTCAGGTCGCTGACTACTGGCAGAAGTTGATCGACGACAAGCTCGTCGCCACCGACCTCCAGGGCTTCTCCCCGGCGCTGTACAAGGCCTGGAACACCGACGAGGTCGTGACCTGGGTGAGCGCGGCCTGGGGCTACAGCACCATCCGCGACAACGCCAAGTCCACCGCCGGCAAGTGGGCGGTCGCCCCGATGCCGCAGTGGAAGGCGGGCGACCAGCAGGCCGGCAACTGGGGCGGCTCCACCACCACGGTGATGCACGGCACCGAACACCCCGCCGAGGCCGCCAAGTTCGCCCTGTGGCTGAACACCGACCCCGAGGCGCTGGCGATCCTCAACCGCGAGGGCGGGCTCTACCCGGCGGCCAAGGCGGGCCTGGAACTGCCCGCGCTGCAGCAGCCGGTCGACTTCTACGGCGAGCAGAAGATCTTCGACGTCTTCGCGCAGGCCTCCGCGGGCGTCGACACCGGCTTCACCTGGGGCCCGACCATGACGGACACCTACCGGTACCTCAGCGACGGGACGGCGAACGTCATCGGCGGCGAGAACACCCTGGGCGACGTGCTCAAGGACACCGGCGCGAAGAGCGCGGACTCGCTGCGCAAGCAGTCCCTCGACGTGACCGAGTAGACCGCGTCGCCGGACCCCTCCTGCCCTTCCTGCCGCCTCGGGGCGGCAGGAACAGCACCGCAAAGGCTGCCCGTGACTCCCACCACCGCCGCACCGGCCCCGGCGCGCCGACGCCCGCGCCGGATCCTCGCCCCGTACGCCTTCCTCGCCCCCTTCCTCATCCCCTTCGTCCTGTTCACCCTCGTCCCGGTCGGCTATGCCTTCTGGCAGAGCCTGCACAAGACCGAGCGGACCGGCGGCACCTTCGGCAAGACGCAGATGGTGTTCGCCGGCTTCGACCAGTACACGCGGGTCCTGCAGGCGGACTACTTCACCGAGAGCCTGCTGCGGGTCCTCGGCTTCGCCCTCGTGCAGATCCCCGTGATGCTGCTGCTCTCCCTGGTCCTCGCCCTGCTGCTGGACTCCGCCGTGGCGCGCGCCAAGAAGTTCTTCCGGCTCGTCTACTTCGTGCCGTACGGCATCCCCGGTGTCGTGGCGGCCCTGATGTGGGCCTTCCTCTACGACCCGCGGCTGTCGCCCGTGGTGGACCTGCTGCGCGACGTCGGCGCCGATGTCGACCTGCTCGGCCCGGACGCCATCCTGTGGTCCATAGCCAACGTCGTCACCTGGACCTACACCGGCTACAACATGCTGATCATCTACGCCGCCCTGCAGGCCGTGCCCTCCGACATCGGAGAAGCGGCCCGGGTGGACGGGGCGAGCGCCTGGACCATCGCCCTGCGCATCAAGATCCCGATCATCCGGCCGGCCCTGGTGCTCACCGGCGTCTTCTCCATCATCGGCTCGTTCCAGCTCTTCACCGAGCCGCAGGTCTTCCGCTCCATATCCACCAGCGTGACGAGCACCTACACCCCCAACATCGCCGCGTACTCGCTCGCCTCGGGCGACAGTTACAGCGAGGCCGCCGCCCTGTCCGTGATCCTCGCTCTCGTCACGTTCGTCCTGTCGTTCGCGTTCCTGCGCTTCACCTCCAGGAGGCAGGGATGAGTTTCCTCACCCGCACCGAGGGGGCGCACGCTCCCGCACCCACCGTGCGCCGACGGCCGCGCACCGGCGTGTCCACCGCCGTCGCCGTGACCTTCATGATCGCGGTCGCCTGCTACATGCTGCTGCCCGTGTACTGGCTGCTCGTGTCGTCGACCAAAAGCCAGAGCGACCTCGTCAGCACCCCCGGCTTCCTCCCCGCCGCATGGCACCTGGGCGACAACCTCTCCTCGCTCTTCGCCCAGCAGGACGGGGTCTACGCCCGCTGGCTGCTCAACAGCCTGTTGTACGCGGGACTGGGCGCGGCCGTCGCCACCCTCCTGGCCGCAGCCGCCGGGTACGCCCTGGCCAAGTACACCTTCCGCGGCCGGGAGGCGGTCTTCTCCGTCGTCCTCGGCGGCGTCCTCGTACCGGCCACCGCACTCGCCCTGCCGCTGTTCCTGATGTTCGCCGAGTTCGACGCCACCAACACCTTCTGGTCGGTGTTCCTGCCCAGCGTCGTCAGCCCGTTCGGCGTCTACCTCTCCCGCATCTTCGCCGCCGCTTCCGTCCCGGACGAGGTGATGGAGGCCGCCCGCATGGACGGCGCGAGCGAGTTCCGCATCTTCCGCACCGTCGCGCTGCGCCTGATGGCGCCCGCCCTGGTGACGGTCTTCCTGTTCCAGTTCGTCGTCATCTGGAACAACTTCCTGCTCCCCCTGATCATGCTGCAGGACGAGCGTCTCTACCCCGTCACCCTCGGCCTGTTCACCTGGCAGTCGCAGACCAGCCGCATGCCCGAACTGCAGACCCTCACCATCGTGGGCGCCCTGATCTCCGTCGTGCCCATCGTGCTCACCTTCCTCCTCCTGCAGCGCTACTGGCGCGCCGGACTCGCCGCTGGAGCCGTGAAATCGTGAACCACCCCCTCACCGACGTGACCCGCGCCCTCGGCGGGGTCGCCTACGGAGGCGACTACAACCCGGAGCAGTGGCCGCGCGAGGTCTGGCGGGAGGACGTACGCCTCATGCGTGAGGCGGGCGTCAACCTCGTCACCGTAGGCGTGTTCTCCTGGTCCCGTATCCAGCCGCGCCCCGGCACCTACGACTGGAGCCTGCTGGACGAGGTGCTCGACCTGCTGCACACGCACGGCATCGCGGTGGACCTCGCCACCGCCACCGCCGCCCCGCCCCCGTGGTTCACCCGGCAGCACCCCGACGCCCGGCCGGTCACCGCCTCGGGCACCCGCCTCGCACACGGCAGCCGGCAGGTCTTCTGCCCGAGCAGCCCCGCCTACGCCGAAGCCGCGGACGCCCTCGTCACGGCATTGGCGGCACGGTACGGCGAGCACCCCGCACTCGTCATGTGGCACGTGCACAACGAATGGGGCAACCACAACGCCCTGTGCTACTGCGACACCAGCGCGGCCGCCTTCCGCCAATGGCTGCGGGAGCGGTACAAGAGCCTCGACGCGCTCAACGACGTCTGGGGCGCCGACTTCTGGAGCCAGCGCTACGGCGACTGGGACGAGATCGACCCGCCCCGGGACACCACCGCCTTCCGCAACCCGGGTCAGGAACTCGACTACCACCGCTTCTCCTCCGACGCGCTGCTCACCCGGCACCGCGCCGAGAGCGCCCTCCTGCGCCGGATCGCTCCAGGCGTGCCCATCACCACCAACGTGATGGGCACCCTGGAGAAGAAGGTCGACGGCTACGCCTTCGCCGCCGAGTGCGACCTGGTATCGGTCGACCACTACCTCCCGGCCGCCGACCCCGACGGACACATCGACCTGGCGCTCAACGCCGACCTGGCCCGGGGCATGGCCGGGGGCCGGCCCTGGCTGCTGATGGAGCACTCGACCTCGGCCGTCAACTGGCAGCCGGTCAACGTGGCGAAACGACCGGGAGAGATGCGCCGCAACAGCCTGGCCCACCTCGCCCGGGGCGCGGACGGACTGATGTTCTTCCAGTGGCGGCAGTCCCGCGCCGGCGCGGAGAAATGGCACTCCGCGATGCTTCCGCACGCCGGCACCGAGGGACGTGTCTGGAAGGAGGCCAAAGCACTGGGAGCCGAACTGGCCACGCTCGGCGAGGTGACCGGCAGCCGCGTGCGCGGCGACGTGGCGATGCTGTTCGACTGGCACAGCTGGTGGGCCCTGGAGCTGCAGGCACGCCCGTCGGACCGGACCCGCTACCTGGACGCGGTCCGCGACTGGTACGAGGCACTGTGGACGCTGAACATCACCTGCGACCTCGTACCGCCCGGCGCCGACCTGACCGGCTACCGCGCCGTGCTCGCCCCCGGTCTGTACCTGCTGTCCGACAACGATGCCGACAACCTGAGCCGTTACGTGGACCAGGGCGGGCATCTCGCCGTCGGCTGCTTCAGCGGGGTCGTCGACGAGTACGACAGGGTGCACCCGGGAGGGAACCCCGGCGCCCTGCGCGAGGTGCTCGGGCTCGTCGTGGACGAGTACCTGCCGCTGCGCGCCCAGGACCACGCCCGGCTCGACGACGGAACACAGGTCCGGCAGTGGGTGGAACGCGTCGAATCCCGCGGCTGCGACCCGGTGCTGCGCTTCGCGGACACCGCCGACGGCGGCCCCGCCCGCGGTGGCCCCGCCGTCACCCGGCACACCTTCGGCCGGGGCGCCGGCTGGTACACGGCCGCCCGCCTGCCGGTTCCGGCTCTGCGCGAGGTGCTGCGCACCCTGTGCGCCCAGGCCGGCGCGGGCCCCGTCGTCGAGGCACCCCCGGGGCTGGAGGCGGTGCGCCGCACGGGAGAAGAGCATGCCTACCTCTTCCTGATCAACCACACGCGGGAAGCGGTCGCCGTCCCCGTCACCGGTGTGGCCGTCACTGTGGCCGTCGCCGGTGCCGGGACCACCGGCGCCGAGATCACCGGCGGCCGGGTGGTCGTCCCGCCCGGCGACGTGGTCGTGGTCCGTGAGGACCTCACGACCGCCCCGGCCTGACCTGCCGTCACCCCAGCGCCAGAGAAGCACCCGCGAGGAGCGCCCCGATGAAGAAGCCTGCCGCCCCGTTGCCCTCCGTGGAGACCCACGAGGCGAGCGGCACCGTGCTGCTGCGCACCACTCACAGCGCCTACGTACTGAGGGTGGACCGCGTCGCGGGCACGGTGCGGCACATCCACTGGGGCGCTCCGCTGCCCCTCGCCGACGCGGTGACGCTGCCGGTCTGGTCCGAACACGACAACAGCTTCGCCGGCCGGTGGGACGGCGTCGAGGAGTACCCCGTCGACGGCGGTGCCCGCTTCGGTGTGCCCGCTCTGGAGGTCCGTTTCCCCGACGGTTCCAGCCCGCTGGAGCCGACCGTGCTGGACGTGGCCCGGCGGGCGGCCGATCACGTGGTGGTCCGCCTGCGGGACCGCACCCGGCCGCTGGCCTGGCACCTGCACTACCGCGTCCCCGCCGACGGCGACGTGCTGGAACGGTGGACGGAGTTCCATCACACCGGCGCAGACGCCGACGGGGACGTCCTGCTGCTGCGGTACGCCTCGGCACACTGGCCACTGCCGCACCGCCCGGCCTGGCGGACCGGCTCGGTGCACGGCGGCTGGGCCGGCGAGGGCCGCCTCGAGAGGTCGGTCCTCCCGGTCGGCGAGACGGTCATCGGCAGCCGCCGCGGCCACACCGGACACCACGCCAACCCCTGGCTGGCGCTGGACGCCGGGGACGCGGGCGAGGAACACGGCGAGGTCTGGGTCGTCGCGCTCGCCGCGAGCGGCAGCTGGCGCCTCACCGCCCAGCGCACCGCCGCCGGCCGGACCGGTGTGGTGGCGGGGGAGGGCCACGAGGGCATCGAGCTGCGGCTGGCACCGGGCGGGAGCCACCGCACGCCGGTCAGCCTCGCCCTGTACACCGCGCACGGCTTCGGGCAGGCCGGCAGGGACTTCCACCACCATCTGCGCACGCATGTCCTGCCCAACCCGGGAGAACTGCGACCGGTGCTGTACAACTCGTGGGAGGCGACCTCGTTCGAGGTCAGCGAGGACAATCAGCTGGCCCTCGCCAGGCGCGCCGCCGACCTGGGCGCGGAACTCTTCGTGCTCGACGACGGCTGGTTCCGCGGCCGCGACGACGACCGGGCCGGACTCGGCGACTGGACACCGCACCCCGCGCGCTTCCCACGGGGACTGCGCCCGCTCGCCGACGAGGTCCACCGCATGGGCATGGCGTTCGGCCTCTGGGTGGAACCGGAGATGGTCAACGCCGACAGCGACCTGTTCCGCAGCCACCCCGACTGGGTCCTGCACCAGCCCGACCGCACCGCCACCGAGCTGCGCAACCAGCTCGTCCTGGACTTCTCCCGCCCGGAGGTGACCGAGTGGGCCCTCGGCTGGCTGCGCGAGGTGGTGGCGGACAACGCGGTCGACTTCCTCAAGTGGGACTTCAACCGGGCGTTCACCGAAGCCGGCGCGCACCCGGCAGGACCGGACGCCCGACGCGTCCACGTCGAGCACGCCCGGGGCCTGTACCGCGTACTGGACCAGCTGCGCGGGGACTTCCCGCACCTGCGGATCGAGGCCTGCGCGGGCGGCGGCGGACGCGTCGACCCGGGCATCCTCGCCCGCACCGACCAGGTGTGGACCTCCGACAACACCGACGCCGTGGACCGCCTCACCATCCAGCACGGCTTCAGCCGGCTCTACCCGGCCAGTGTCATGTCCGCCTGGGTGACCGACAGCCCCAACCCGCTGACCGGCCGCGTGGTGCCCATGCGTTTCCGTTTCCACAGCGCCATGGCGGGCGTCCTCGGCATCGGAGGGGACCTGACCCGCTGGACGGACACGGAACTCGCCGAGGCCGCGGAACTGGCCCGGGTCTACAAGGACATCCGGCCCGTGGTGCAGCACGGGCGGCAGTACCGCCTGCTGGCCCCGGGCGAAGGACCCCTGGCCGCCGTGCAGTACGTCAGTGACGACGGCGGCCGTGCCGTCGTACTGATCTGGCGGCCCAGCACGGCGTTCGGCCCCGCGCTGCCGCCCCTGCGACTGCGCGGACTGGACGAGGAAGCCCGGTACCGGGACGAGGAGACCGGACGCGCATGGTTCGGGTCGACCCTTCAGAGCTTCGGCCTGCCCATGCCCGACCTGCCTACCGGCGACTGCGCGAGCGCGCTGGTGCGCCTGCGACGGCAACGGTGAGAGCGCTTCCAGGGTCAGTTCGGACGTGAAGTAGGGTGACCATGGAAGGGAGCGTGTGTGGTGCGTGAGCGGGTCACCATGGCCGACGTCGCCCGTGCGGCCGGGGTGTCGTCCGCGACGGTCTCCTACGTCCTTTCGGGCAAGCGGCCGGTGGCCCCCGAGACCCGGGCCGCGGTCGAGGCCGCCATCGAGGAGCTGTCCTTCACCGTCAACGTCACGGCCCGCAGCCTGCGCACCGGTCGGTCCAGTCTCGTGGCGCTGATCGTGCCGGACATCGCCAACCCATTCTTCGCGCAACTCGCCGCCACACTTCAGGAGCAACTGCGCGGACTCGGGCTGCACGTCGTCGTCTGCGACACCGGCGCGCGCCGGGACGAGGAGCGGGCCATGCTCGCGGAGGCGGTGCACCAGCACTTCGCCGGGGTCGTCATCACCCCTTTCCGGCTCAAGCCGCAGGACTTCAAGCCGCTCGTCGACGCCGGTCTGCCCGTCGTCGTCAGTGCCGACGTCTCCTTCGGCCCGATCGATCTGGTGACGCCCGACGCCCGGGTGGCCACCCGACGGGCACTGGAACGGGTGGCCACGGCCCAACGTCGGCGCATCGCGATGATCGCGGGTCCCCGCGACGCCACCGGCGGGGACCCGCGCCTGGAACACCTCAGAGCCCTCGCCCTGCAGTTCGGCATGTCACTGCCGCACGAACTGGTCGTCCGGGGGGAGCACACGAGGGAGGCCGGAGCAGCCGGATTCGGCACGCTCATGAGCCGCCGCTATCCACCCGACGCGGTCTTCTGCGCCAATGACGTGATGGCCGTCGGTGCCATGGACAAGGCGCATGAACTGGGTGTCGACATCCCGGGTGATGTGGCCCTGATCGGCCACGACGACGCCTCCTTCGCCTCGCTCGTGCGCCCGCAGCTGACCACCATCCGCTACCCGGCCACCGAGGTCGGCCGGTCGGCCGCCCAGTTGCTCATCGAGCGGCTGAACGGCCGACAGGTTCCCAAGACGGTGCACGTGAAGGCCGAGTTTGTGGCACGTTCCTCCGTCTGAGGCGACGACCCGGTGATGCGGTGCCGTGCCGCTTTCGCCGAGCGGACCCGCTGCCGGCACGGGCCTGCCCGCTCGGGGTCAACTTCGACTCTCTGAATTCCCAGTGCCGTGGCCGCTTCGTTGGGCCACGCCCGCGCTCTGTCGACCTCCTCATTCCGCTGCCTGACATGCCACCTGTGGCGCCGCCGGGCGCCGGCCTTCCGAACGGCCTGCCCGACCCGCCCTTCAGACACATCACCGACAAGCCGGTCGGCACTGCCGTACGCGAGCAACCGGCCGCTGCTCATGCCCACCCCGTACTTCCGGGACGGCAGGCGCCGTCAGCACCAACTGGTGCTGAGGGCGGACCGTCCCCTGGAGTACCGGGTGGGGGAGCGGTGAACGAAGCCGGACACCGGGGCCGGAGTGACGCTCCGGACCCGGGCCGCCTGGTCAGGCCGAGCGGTGACGGCCCGCGGCGTTCCGCTTCTTCCTGCGGGCCAGCAGCGTGCCGCCGGCCAGACAGGCCAGGCCGGTCAGTGCGAGGGGCCACACCTGCGCGCCGGTAGCGGCCAGTCCGCCCCCGCCGCCCTGCGGACGCGTCCCCTCGTCCGGCCCGGCGGCGAGCGGCGCGGCGGAGGACGGCGTCCCCTGCGGGCGCGGCGCCGCACCGGCCGGAAGGTCATCGGCGGCCGGCGCCGTGCCCGCGGTCGCGACGACCGCGCCCAGGTCCACCGGCTCGCCGGCCGGAGCGTCGATCAGGCCGGCCGGGCGGCTCTGAAGCGGCGCCCCCTTCTCGCGCACCGGGCTCTTGGACGGCAGGGTGAAGTCGCCACGGGCCGGGTCGGTGACCGCCGCCGCCGCGTCCTCGCCGGTCACCTGGAGTCCCGCGCCCTCGTACGACAGGGAGCGCAGCTCCTCGAGGGAGGAGGGCTCCAGCGCCTCGCAGGAGGAACCGGCGGGCTGCAGCGTGCCGAGCCGGACCGAGCGGGCGGCCGGGTCGTTCACGTAGCCGTTGTGGTCGAGCGCGGACAGCATCGACGGCGAGGCGGCGCAGGGCCACCGCTGGATCATCAGGTGCTTGCGGGTGGTGTCCGTGCTCGGGGCCACGAACAGGTTGTTGGTCACGCTGACGTTGCTGGTCACGAAGGTGGCTCCGGCCTCCTTCTCCCACGGCTGCGGCTCGCGGTCCGCGTTCTCCTTCACCAGCAGGTTGGTGACGTTGCCCGACATGGTGTTGTTCACCAGCTCGACGTCCGAGGCGTTCGCGACGGCGAGCCCGGTGCCGTTGTTCGCCGCGATGTTGCCCGTGAACAGGGCGCCGCGCGAGATCTCGAAGAACGCGCCGAACTGGTGGTTGGCGGTGAACTGGTTGCGTACGACCGTGGCGTCGCGTATGTCGATGTCGAGCCACAGGGCGTGCGCGTAGTTGCCGAGGAAGTGGTTGCCGCGCGCGGTGACGTTCGTGGAGTCCATGATCTTGACGCCGGCGGCGTCCCAGGCGGTGCGGAAGCCCTCGGTGTTGTTGTAGGACACGAGGTTGTTCTCCAGCAGCACACCGCGTGCCTGGCCGCCGCCCATGCCCTTGCGCCCGTTGAAGCTGAGGTTGCTGCCGCGCACGACGATCTCGTCGGGTTTGCCGGCACCCAGGAGGTTCACCCCGGACACGCCGTTGCGCACGGCCGTGACCCGTTCCACCGTCACGCGCGGCGCGCCGATGCGCAGGCCCTCGTCGCCGAAGTGCGCGAAGCCGATGCCCCGGACGACGGTACCGGCGGCCTCCTGCCCCCAGACGGTCAGCCCGTAGGGGTGCGCGGCCGCTTCCATCTCGTGTCCGTCCGGATCGCCGCCGACGCACAGGGAGCCGTCGGCGACGGCGAAGGTGCCCGCCCCAACGTCCGCGAGTCCGGAGACCTGCCGCAGGGCGGAGCCGTCGGAGAAGACCATTTCGCGCCGGTGGGCCAGGGGGTACTCGGGGTCGAGATAGTCCTTCGGGTCCTCCCAGTCGGGGGTCGGCAGATTGTGCTCCCACGGCGTGCACCAGCGCCCGTCGCGTTTTCGCCAGGAGTCGACCACCTCACTGCCCTTGATCCACACCTGGGCGTTCGGCGCGGCCTGGAGGGTCAGGCGCTTGGTGATGCTCGCCTTGGCCACCCGGTAGGTGCCGGACCGCAGCACCACCGTCCCTCCGGCCGGCGCGGCCGACAGGGCGCGCCGCACGGTGGCGTACGGGCGTGCGGCGCTACCGTCACCGGAGTCCGAGCCCGAGGGCGCGACGTGGACGGCGTCCGCCGGGACGGGGTAGGCGGTGTCGGCGATGCGCGGCAGCGGACCGGTCACCGCGGGCGGCGCCATGATCCGTGCGGGCAGAGCGTCGCCCAGCTCTGCCCGGGGAGAGGAGGCGGCCGAGCGGCTCGGACGCCGCGCCGGCGTCGACGAGGCGACGTTCTGGCTGCGCACGGGCCGGGCGAGCGGCCCCGGCTCGGCGGACGGCGTGATCACCGGCGTACGGTCGCCGGCGGCACGCGCCGGTTCGGGCGCGGCGGAGGGCAGCGCGAACGCGGCGACGGCGACGGCCGTGGCGGTGCCGACCCCGGCACCGGCCACCGCGAGGGACTTCACCGACCCGCCGCGACGCAGGTGCCGCAGGCGGACGAGACCACGTCCGGGCGGCGGCTGCGGCACGGTGGCGCCGGAACCGTCGGGCATGGTGGCGCCGGGACCGTCCGGCACCGTTGAGCCGGAACCGTCTGGCACGGTGACCGAGCCGCCGTCCGCACCACTGCGGACGGCGGTGTCGGCAAGGGACGTGGGCAGGGCGGGGTCACGCAGCCCGAGCGGGAGCGGCACCAGACCGAGGCCCGTCAACAGGCCTTCCGCAGGCAGCAGTCCGTCCTGGTCCTCGACCAGGCCGGCGCAGGAGGGGCAGTCCCGCAGATGTCGGTCGAGACGCTTGCGCATCAGCGGCGAGGGCCTGCCGTCCCAGGCCGCGACCAGCTCCGTCCACGGCGCGCACTCCTGCGCGTGCCGGGCCCCGACGGCTCGCACAACGCGGCGCGTCACGTCGAGCTGTTCCCGCATCCGCTGCACCCGCACCGCGGCGTGCGTGGCCGGCACCGCCAGCGCGGCGGCGAGGTCCTCGCGGGTCAGTTCGCCGGCCAGCTCCAGCCACCACAGCGAAGCCGTCTCCCGGTGCCCGGGGTCGAGCCACGACATCGCCAGCGCCGTCTCGCGCCGCTGCCCGCTGAGCCGCAGCCGCAGCACCGCCTCCTCCTCGAATCCGGTGTGCACGGCGAGGTGCTCCTGAGCGTCCTCGTGGTCCACGAGGTCGGGGGCCAGGCTCTGGGAGCGCCAGCGGTCCTTGACCTGGCGCAGCGCGATGGACACCAGCCAGGGACGGAAGCGGTCCGGTTCCCGCAGTTGCCGTAGCCCTGTGAGCATTTTGATGACGGTTTCCTGGACCAGGTCGTCGACATCGGGGCCCCCTCCCACGGCCCTGCCCACCACGTTGTAGACCAGCGGGAGGCAATCCCGTGTCAGCTCCTCCAGCGCCCGTGGTTCGCCTGCTCGGGCGGCGATCACGGTGCGTAGCTGCGCCTCTGACTCGTGCACTCGACATCTCCTGAAACGACATGAATCGGTGGGCCGGGCCGTTCCCGCGGCCTCACCTGTACAGACGAGTCCGGCGACTGGGGATAACAGAAAATCAGAATCGGAGTTCGGAAGTGATCCCGGGCTCCCCGGGGGACCTGCCGGGAAGGTCCCCGTGCTGGTCTCAGGAGCCAGGGACGCGAAGGGGCGGGAGTCCGTGCCGCCGCGACGAACTCCCGCCCTGTTCACCGGTGCGGGTTTCAGCCCTCGGCCTGCTCCAGCCAGCGGCCCACCATGCGCAGGTCACGGGTGACGCCCGAGGTGAATCCGCCCTGCGCGCCGTCCCAGTCGGCGGAGTTCGCGACGACCGCCGCGACCTGGCGCCGGGCCGCAGGCAGGCCGTGATCGCCGGCCGTCTCCAGGAGCTTCTTCGCGGTCTTCAGCCGGATCGAGGCCTGCTTGGCGTCCGCCCCGCTCACGCACGCCCCGGAGGCGGAATCGAGTCGGCTCAGAACGGGACCCAGTGCCGCCTCGGCGGCCTTGGCCGGATCGGCGTGCGGCGCGAACGCCTTCGTGCGGTAGGCCCCGAGGTGCAGAGCCTGGATCTGCGCGTCGGTGAGCTGGTTGTACGCGAACAGTGCGGTGCCGTCGGAGCCGGCGTCCTTGACGGCCTGCAACTGGTCGCCCATGACATTCGCGGGTGAGCCGTTGATCGGCCCGTAGGTGGCCGTGTAGAGGTAGGCGTTCCCGACGCGCTCGCGCATGACCTCGGTGTCCTCGCCCACCGAGTCCGGAGAGAAGCCGAAGGACATGCCGGTGAGGAGGTCCAGGTAGTCCTTGTCGATCCAGTCGGCCCAGTTCTGGAACTTCTTGCTGAGCCCGTCCACCGGGTCGGCGAACACTGCGCCGGACAGGGCGAGTTCGGGTTTCAGCTCGCGCTGCATGTCCCTGACGCTCTTGACGAAGGACGTGATGTTCTCCTCGCGCCAGGAGTTGAAGACCTTCCACCCGGGGTCGGTCTCCTTGAGCGTGTACGGGTCGACGCCGTGCTCCTGCCGGAACGCCTGGCGCGAGTAGTCGCTGTAGGAGAAGGACGACGCATAGGGCAGGGAGACGGGGTAGCGGATGTAGTCCAGGTGCAGTCCGTCGAGGTCGTAGTCGCTGATCATCTCCCGGAACACGGAGCGGATGTAGTCGCGTACTTCGGGCATCGCCGGGTCGACCCAGTAGTAGCCGGGTTCCATCGTCGAGGGCTGAGGACCCTGCTTGCCGACGTCCGAGCGCTCTACGGCTGCCCATTCGGGGTGTGCCTTGAGGATCGGGCCGGGGCCGGCCTGCCCGCCGGTGCTGTCGTCGCCGGCACCCTCGGAGCCGACGAAGAAGGTGTGCGCCCAGCCGTGCAGCTCGATGCCCCGACTGTGGGCCTCCTCGATCCACACCTTCAGCGGGTCGAAGCCCCGCATGTTCGGGCGCTGCGCCTCGACGCCGGCGGCCTTCGCGGCGTCCGACGGGAAGATGGTGTAGCCCTGCCAGAGCGTCTCGAGGAACACCACGTTGAAGCCCGCGTGCTCGATGCGGTCCATCGTCGCGCGGATCGCCTCGGGAGTCGTCTCCTTGGGGCGCACCCACACGCCTCGGCCCTCGACGGGACGCGACTCGCGTGTGCGGTCCGCGGCGCCGGTCGCCGTGGTCGCGGCCGTCGTGGCGAGCGCGATCGCGTCGGCCTCACGACCGTCCCTCAGCGCGTCGCGTGCCTCGGTGATCGTCCGTGCGGACTCGGCGATGCCCCGGTCGACGTCCGCCTCGGGAAACACGGTGCAGGACCGGGCGGCCTCGGTACGGCGGGCCAGCGCGTCCTCGCGCAGCAGTTCAGCGCGTACGACGTACGCCTCGGCGTCCACCGTGACCGTGACCCGGTCGTCGGCGATGCTCACCTTCGCGCCGATGCTGCTGTGGGCGGCGAGCCACTTGGCGGCCTTGCCGTGGCCGGACAGGACGAGGCCGTCGCGGGGAATGGCGCGGTCGCTGCCGCCGATGGCGACGATGCGGCCGTCCTCGACGACGACCTCCTGACCGTACTCGTTCGTCCCCGTGGTGGGCGACCCGAACTCCGGTGTGTAGGCGATGAGCTGGTCGGTGCCGCGGCAGCCGGGAAAGCACGTGCCGTTGCCGTCCGTGCCGCCGGGGTTGGTCTCGGCCGTCGGGTTCACCGCGGAGAGGTCGTAGGAGGCGGGGGCCTGGAGCGTGGCGGGAGCCTCGCCGCCCGTGGCCGCGGCGGACGAGGGGTGTGCGGTGCCGGCGTGGGACGGGGCGGCGAGGAGCGAGGTGGACAGTGCTGCGGCCGTGAGAAAGGCCAACGGGAACTTCCGGTTCACGGGCACGGGAGAGGACCTCCGGATCGGTGGGGATGCCCGGAAGCATCGACAAGAGGTCCGTACAAGTCAACGGCTGAACGCCAGTTTGCTGAACTTTCCTTGGAGTATTGACTTGTTGGTCAGGCCCACTGACACTACTCGGGCAGCAAGTGGTACGGACCACTTAGTGGTCGTGTGTGCTGCCTCTCCCGCTGACCCAGCCGTCCGACTCGCAAGGAGTGCCATGCCTTCCAAGAGAGGCGTCCGTCTCGCCGCCCTCGCCGTCAGTGTTGCGACGTTCGCCAGTGCGTGCGGCCTCGGTTCGACCGACACCGGCACGGACACCTCCGCGGAAGGGGAGGTGAAGGGCCAGATCACCTTCCAGACCCTTCAGCTCAAGCCGACCTTCACCGAGTACATCGACGGTGTCATCGCGGACTTCGAGAAGAAGCACCCGGAGACCGACGTGAAGTGGGTGGACATCCCCTTCGAGGGTGCCCAGGAGAAGATCACGGCCGACGCCAGCGCCGGCTCACTGGCCGACGTGGTCAATCTGAACCCGCAGTTCGCGCAGGCCCTTGAGGACAAGGGCGTCTTCGTCGACATGGACAAGGCCGCCGCGGACGTCAAGGACGCGTACGTGCCCGGCGCGTGGGACGCCTTCACCGTCGCGGGCAAGCCCGGCTCCTTCGGCATCCCGTGGTACCTCACCTCCGAGGTCACCATGTACAACAAGGACCTGTTCAAGAAGGCCGGCCTCGACGCGAACAAGCCCCCGGCCACCTTCGACGAACTCCTCGACCAGGGCGCGGTGCTCTCCGAGAAGGGCAAGGGCGACTTCTACGGCATCCACCCCGCGCTGGAGAACCGGTTCATCACCGACCTGGCCAAGCAGGGCGTGCCGATCGTCGACGAGGACGGCGAAACCTGGACGTTCAACACGCCCGAAGCCGTCGCCTACCTGGAGAAGCTGGTCAAGGCGTACAAGGGGGGCACCTACCCCAAGGACTCCCTGACCCAGGACCACAGCAAGGAGACCGAGGCCTACCAGGGGGGCCGTATCGGCCTCTTCCCCTCCGGCCCGAACTTCCTGGCGATCATCAAGGAGAACGCGCCCGAGATCGCCGAGGCGACCGGTGTGGGGCCCCAGATCACCGGTGACCAGGGCGTCACCAACATGTCGGTCATGGGCAACCTCATCCCCAAGACGAGCAAGAACCAGGCCACCGCTCTAGCCTTCACCAAGTTCCTCTCGAACGCCGAGAACCAGCTGGCTTTCAGCAAGATCGTCACAGTCCTGCCCAGCACCAAGGCCTCGCTGAAGGACACGTACTTCACCGGCGAGGGCGACGGCTCCGTCGAGGCCCAGGCCCGACGGATCTCCGCCGAGCAGATCGCCAAGGCCGAGAACCTGGTCCCCGTCCAGTACGACCAGCGGGTGACCGCCGCGGTCATCGGCCAGGTCGAGCTGGCGCTCAAGGGCGACCTCTCCGCCAAGGAGGCCCTTGACAAGGCGGTCGAGGCGGCCAACAAGATCAGCGCGAAGTGACGCGAGGCTGATCCCTCCCGCGCGGGACGCCCACCGCAGACCTGACGGCCCGCCCCCGGTGGGCGTCCCCCACCGCACCACCCCCGAACTCTCCCTGGAGGCCCCGTGACGACCGGCCGCCGCTGGTACGCCCCCTGGCTCTTCTGCGCACCGGCACTGTTCTTCGCCATCGCGTTCTTCATCGTGCCGTTCGCCAACACGCTGGTCCTGTCCTTCACGGACGCGACCACCCTCGGCGGCGGTGTCTTCACCGGCCTGGAGAACTACACCCGCCTGCTGGACGACGAGGCCTTCTGGCTGTCGCTGCGCAACACCGCGCTCTACACCGTCGTCGTCGTGCCCCTGCTGGTCCTCCTGCCCCCGCTCCTCGCGATGCTCGTGCAGAAGAAGATCGCCGGCATCGGCTTCTTCCGGGCCGTGTACTACTCCCCGGTCGTCGCCTCGATGGTCGTGGTCGGCCTCATCTGGTCCTGGCTGCTGTCCTCCGACGGCATCGTCAACTCCGTACTGCGTGGCCTGCACATCGTCTCCGAGCCCCTCCCCTTCCTCACCGACTCCACGCTGCTGCTGTTCAGCGCCATGGCGATGACGGTCTGGAAGGGCCTCGGCTACTACATGGTCGTCTACCTGGCGGCGCTGGCGAACGTGCCCAGGTCCCTCCTGGAAGCCGCCGAGGTCGACGGTGCCGGTCCCGTGCGCCGCTTCTGGAGCGTCACCGTCCCCACGATCCGGCCCACCATGGTCCTCGTCGGCACCCTCGCCGCGATCGCCTCCGGCAAGGTGTTCGCCGAGATCTACACCCTCTCCGACGGAAGCGCCGGCCCCGGCGGCGAGGCCCGCACCCTCGTCTACACCATCCGTGAGACGGGCCTGGGACTGGGCGGCGAAGCCGGTTACGCCTCCGCGATGTCCGTCTTCCTCTTCCTCGCCACCCTCGGCCTGTCGGTCGCCGTCACCCGACTCAACACCCGGGAGGACAAGGTCTGATGAGCACCACGACCACCCCCGCCCCGGCACCCGCCGTGAAGACGCGTCCTCACCGGTCGACGCCTGCTCCCGCCCGCCGTGCCGCGCGCGTACGCGCCGTCACCGGTCGTGTCCTGCGCTACGCCGCACTACTGGTCGTCCTCGTCGTGATGGTCGGCCCGTTCCTGTGGCAGTTGTCGACGTCCCTCAAGGGGCTGGGCGACCAGGTCTTCGGCTACCCACCGCAGCTTCTGCCGCACGCGCCGACACTCGAGCACTACGGCGCCGTCACCGAGACCGTCCCCGTGCTGCGCTACGCCACCAACTCCCTGGTGGTCGCCGTCAGCTGCGCGGCGACCAACATCGTGTTCGGCTCGATGGCCGGCTACGCCCTGGCCCGGATGGCCTTCCGGGGCCGGAAGATCGTGTTCGCCTGCTTCCTCGCGACGATCATCATCCCCTTCGAGTCGATCCTCGTCTCGGAGTTCCTCATCGTGCGTTCCATGGGCATCAACGACACCCTGTTGGGCGTCATGGTCCCGCTGGCCGTCACCGGCCTGTCCGTGCTCCTCATGCGCAACGCCTTCGCGGGCCTGCCCGCCGAGATCGAGGAGGCCGCCGTCCTGGACGGCGCGAGCGAATGGCAGCGGTTCTGGCGCATCGCCATGCCTTCGGTGCGCGGGACGATCGCCGTCGTCGCCATCTTCAGCTTCGTCTTCGCCTGGGACGACTTCCTGTGGCCGCTCGTCGTCCTGTCCGACTCGGACAACTTCACGCTCACCGTGGGCATCCAGTACCTGTCCGGCACGTTCACCAACGACCAGCGGGTGATCGCCGCAGGCACGATGATGGCCGTCGTGCCGCTGCTGGTCCTGTTCTTCAGCCTCCAGCGGTACTTCTTCCGGGGAGTCGGCGAAGGAGCGGTGAAGGGATGACCGGCGTGACGGTCGAAACAGGGGCGGACCAGCCCGCGGAGCCCGGCGGCGAGCGGGGCGGTTCCGGTACGGCCAAGCACGAGGCGCTGCGGCGCGCCCTGTCGAAGATGATCGACGACGGACTGGCGCCGCACGAGGCCCTCCCCAGCGAGCGGGAACTGATGCAACGCTTCGCGGTGAGCCGGATGACCGTGCGACGCGCGGTGGAACGCCTCGCGCAGGAGGGGCGCGTCTACCGCGTCCAGGGCGCCGGTACGTTCGTCGCGGACCCGGCCACCATCAGCAAATCGCTGCACCTCACGTCGTTCTCGGAGGACATCCGGGCCCGCCGCATGGTGCCCGGGAGCCGCTTGCTGCAACTGGAACGCACCGGCGCCGACATGGTGTGCGCACGCGACCTGTTCGTCGAACCCGGCGCGCCCCTCGTCCACATCGCGCGTCTCCGCCTCGCCGACGACGAACCGATGTGCTTGGAGAACGCCTGGCTGCCCGAGGCGTACGTCCCCGGCCTCGTCGACCAGGGCGAACCCGACTCGCTGTACCAGTTGCTCTCCCGCGCGGGCGTCGCCCCGGAGTCCGCCGACCAGACGATCCGCGCGACCGTCCTGGACAGTGAGCAGGCCCGCCTGCTGGAAGTGCCGCCGCACTTCCCGGCACTGCTGGTGCAGCGCATCACGAGGGACGCGCGCGGCCGGGCGGTGGAGCGGGCCGAGAGCCTCTACCGCGCGGACCGCTACGACTTCCGCGTCACCGTGTTCCGGGAGCGGCATCCATGACCGCGGCTCCCATGGTCGAAGCCCTGGGCCTGGACATCGGCGGCACGAAAGTCCAGGCGGGCGTCATCGGAGAGGACGGCCGGGTCCTGGCCCGTCGCAGCGCCCCCACCCCCGCGGCGGAGGGCCCGGACGCCGTCCTTACCACCGCCGTGGCCCTGGCCCGCGACGTGCTCGCCGAGACCGGCCCCGTCCACGCCGCCGGTCTCGGCACCGCCGGAGTGGTCGCGCCGGACGGGCGCAGCATCGCCCACGCCACCGACGCCCTGCCCGGCTGGGCCGGCACCCCGGTCGCCGACCGGCTGGAGGCAGCGCTCGGCCTGCCTTTCACCGTTCTCGGCGACGTCCAGGCATTCCTCGCCGGGGAAGCCGTGGCCGGCGGGGCGCGCGGAGCGGATGTCGCCGTCGGGGTCATGGCGGGCACGGGGATCGGCGGGGCGGTCCTGGTCGGCGGCGAGGTGCTGCGCGGCGCGACCGGTGCGGCCGGCCACCTGGGTCACGTCCCCGTGCCGGCAGCCGCGGGCGAACCCTGCCCGTGCGGGCGCACGGGGCACGTCGAGGCGGTCGCCTCCGGGCCGGCCATGACCGCCCGGTTCCGGCGTATGCGGCCGACGACACCCGTCGCCGATCTGCGCGTCGTGGCCTCGTTGGCCGCCGAGGGGGACCCGGACGCGGTCCGTGTCCTGACCGACGGCGGCCACGCCCTGGGGACCGCGCTGGGCGGCGTCGTCGCCACGCTCGACCCCGGCGTCGTCGTCATCGCCGGCGGCGTCCTCGGTTCGGGCCCGTGGTACCTGGACGCGCTGCGCGACGCTCTGAGCCTGGCGACGCTGCCGTCCCTGGCCGGTGTCACGGTCCGCCGCGCCGAACGGGGCTCCGACGCCGTCCTGCTCGGCGCCGCGGACACGGCACGGCGGCACGCACGGACGTGACGAACCCACCGCCGAAGGGCCCGTCGGGCACCGTCCCACCCCCGAACGGGCCTTCGCACACGACCCCGCGAAACAACCCCCACTCCAGGAGAACCACCCGGTGAACGCCACCGACGCCCCCCGGAACCATCACCCCGGCATCGCCCTGGTCCCCCTCGACGAGCGTCCCGCCTGTGCGACGCTGCCCGTGATGGTCGCGGCGCTGGCCGGGGTCCCCGTCCGGACGCCCGCCGCACTGCTGCCCGCCCTGCGCACCCCGGGAGACCCGGACGGCATCGGCAGGTGGCTGGCCGGGCAGGCCCCCGACGCTGCCGTGGTGTCCCTGGAGACCCTCGGACACGGCGGCCTCATCGCCTCCCGCACCCGCCCCGGCACCGTCGCCTCGATCGCCGCACGCCTCGAACCGCTGCGCGCGCTGGCGGCCACGGGCACCCCCGTGCACGGCGTCACCCTCGTCACCCGCACCCCCGACTCCGACGACGCCATGGAGGAGCCCGACTACTGGGATCCGCACGGACCCGCACTGCACCGCTGGTCCGCCGCCCTGCACCGGGCCTCACTGCACGGCGCGCCGGTGCCGGAGACGGACGTACCCGACGAGGTGCGCGCCGACTTCCTCGGTCGCCGGCTGCGCAACCACGCGCTGAACCTCGTCGCCCTGGAACTGGTCGCCGACGGCACACTCACCTCCCTCGTCGTCGGCGCCGACGACACCGCGCCGCACGCCCTGGCCACCGCCGAACTGGGCTGGCTCACTGGGTGGACCAACTGGCTGGGCGGGCCCGTCGCCGTCCGCCCCGGAGCCGACGAGGCGTGCACGACGCTCGTCGCCCGCACCGTCGGCACCCTGCTGGGCGGCCCGGCGATCCGCGTCGCGATCGAGGGCCGGGACCTGGATCGCGTCGCGCCCTACGAGAACGTGCCCGTCGGCCGCACCGCCGCGGGTCAGGTCGCCGCGTGCGGTGGCATCGTCGTCCAGGAGGACGATGACGCCGACGTCCGTCTCCTCGTCCACACCCCGGACGGCACGGGCGCCGACTGGGCGGTCGCCCCGCCCGCCACCCGCGCGGACGACGCCCGCGAACGGGCCGAGTCACTGGCCGGCCGGGCCGCGCGGCTCCTCGCCTCCGGCCACCGGGTCGCCGTCGCCGACTGCGCTCAGCCCAACGGCGCCGATCCCCTCCTGGTGACCGCACTCGCCGGGGCGGGGATCGCCGAGGAACTCGTCGCCTACGCCGCGTGGAACACCGCCGGCAACACCCTCGGCACGGTCGCCGCGCACGCCCTGACCCACGTCGCCGCCGAGAGTGCCGGAGTGCTGGACACCGCGGCGCACCGCCGACTGCTGCTGCACCGCTACCTGGAGGACGCCGCCTACATGACGTGCGCCCGCGCCACCGCCCGCGCCGAGCTGGGCAGCGTCCCCGGACGCCACGACCACGTGCCCGACGGGCACCGCGTCCTCGCCCTGATCGAGGCGGAGCTGACCGCGTTCCAGACAGGGCTCGGCATCTTCCCGGAACTGTGCCTGGAACCCGGTTCGGTGCGCCTGCCGTGGCACCGCACCTTCGAAATCGACTTCACGGTGACCACCGCCGTGGCCCAGGAGGACCGTTGAACACCGTGGAGAGTGACGTCGCAGTCATCGGCGGGGGACTGGGGGCCGTCGCCGCCGCGCTGGCCGCCGCACGCGCCGGACGGCGTGTCCTGCTCGCCGCGCACGCCGACCGCCTCGGCGGCCAGGCCACCACCCAGCTTGTGCCCGCCCTCGACGAGCACCCCCACGTCGAGCAAGCCGGCATCTCCGCCTCCTACCGGGCCCTGCGGGAGCTGACCCGCGCCGCGTACGGCGGCCTGCCCAACCCCGGCGACGGCTGGGTGTCCCGCCTGTGCGCCGAACCCGTCGCGTTCGAACGGGCCCTGGAGACCCTCCTCGCCCCGCACGTCGACGCCAGCCGCCTCACCGTACTGCGCTCCCGCACGCCGATCCGCGCCGTGCGCGCCACGGACGGCACCGACCGCATCGCCGGGGTCGTCCTCGCCGGCCCCCGAGGCGACGAACTCACCGTCCGAGCCGAGGCGTTCTGCGACGCCAGCGAAGCGGGCGACCTGCTCCCGCTCGCCGGCGCCGACTGGGTGTGCGGCTCGGAGGGCACCGACGCCCACGGCGAGTCCCTCGCCCTGCCCGGCGGCCCGCACCCGGACGCCGTCCAGTCCTGCACCGTCGGCTTCGTCGTCGAACACCGCGCGGGCGAGGACCACACCGGGCCCGAACCCGTCGGGTACGCCGCGCTGCGCGACGCCCAGCCGTTCACGCTCGACATCGCCGGCTGGGACGACCGGACCCACCGCTACCGTGTGTTCACGGACGGCCCCGACGGCCACCCGCCGTTCTGGACCTACCGGCGGCTGCGCTCCGCGGCCCTGCTGGGCGCCCCGGAAGCCGCCCTGATCAACTGGTCCGGCAACGACTACGCCGCTTCCTCCTCTCTGGACGACCCGGCCGCCGCCTACACCCTCGCCAAGCACCTCAGCGCCGCGTTCCTGCACTGGCTGCGCACCGAGTGCCCCCGCGACGACGGCTCCGGCCGCGGCTACCCCGGCCTGCGGCTGCGTCCCGACATCGCGGGCACTCCCGACGGTTTCGCCGCCGAACCGTACCTGCGCGAGGCGCGCCGCCTGCGTACCGCCCGCGTCGTGCGCGAGCAGGACCTGACGCCCGTCACGGGCTCCGCACGGGCGGTCGCCATGCCCGACGCGTGCGGCGTGGCCAGCTACCACATGGACCTGCACGCACGCGTCGGCCACCCCGGCTCCGCCTACGCGCCGACAGCGCCCTTCCAGGTGCCGCTGTCCGCGCTCGTCGCCGAGAGCCCCGGCAACCTGCTCGCCGCGGCGAAGAACCTCGGTGCGACGCAGGTCGCCGCCGCCGCGTACCGCGTCCACCACGGTGAGTGGGCCGTGGGCGAGGCGGCGGGCGCCCTCGCCGCGCACGCCGTGGCCACCCACCGCAGCCTCTCCGCCGTCGTCGCCGACCCCCGCACGAGACTCGCCCTCCAGGCGAACCTCGTCGCGGACGGCGTACCCCTTGCCTGGCTTCTGGACGTCCCCACCGACGCGGAGGGCGGCGTCCCCGCCCACCTCCTGGTCGCGGCGGGCGGCCTCACCGGGCGCCGTCGGGCGGACCTGGCCGTACGTCCGCACGAACCGGCCACCGAAGCCGACCGGGCGGCCCTCCACGCCGCCGCCGAGCGCCTCACCGGCCGCCCGCTGACAGGGGTACCCGTGGCGGACGGCGACTCGTGGGCCGACCAGGTCCGCGCCGTCGGTACCGCCATCGGCCTCGCCCCGGAGCGGCCCGCACCGGCGGCGGGGCCCGCATGACCCCCCACAAGACCGCACCAACGAGGGAAAGGCCGACGGTGGAACAGCGCGAGGAGACACGGACGACGCCACGGGCCGAACGGCTGCCCAGGGCGGAGATCTTCCTGCGCGCCGTCGACGGCGGACTGGTGGTGTCCTGCCAGGCCCGCCCCGGCGAACCCCTGGACGAGCCCCACTTCATGGCGGTCCTGGCCCGGACCGCCGTGCTCGGTGGTGCCCGCGCGATCCGCGCCGAGGGCGTCGAGGACGTCGCCGCGATCCGCGCTGCCGTGGACGTGCCCGTCCTCGGCCTGTGGAAGGACGGCGACGCGGGCGTCTACATCACCCCCACGCTCCGGCACGCCCTCGCCGTCGCCGAGGCCGGCGCCGACGTCGTCGCCCTGGACGGCACCGCCCGCCCCCGCCCCGACGGCCGCACGCTGGAAGCCACCGTCGCCGCCCTGCACACGGCGGGCGTCGCCGTAATGGCCGACGTCTCCACGTTCGCGGAGGGCACCGCCGCGATCGAGGCCGGTGCCGACCTGGTCTCGACCACGCTGTCCGGCTACACCGCCGCCAGCCCCCGTCTGGACGGCCCCGACCTGCGACTGGTCGCCGACCTCGCCGCCGCCCACCCGGGCTTCCCCGTCATCGCCGAGGGTCGCTACCACACGCCCCGGCAGGCCGCCCTGGCGCTGGAGGCCGGCGCCCGGGCCGTCGTGGTGGGCGGCGCCATCACCCGCCCGCTGGACCTCACCGCCCGCTTCGCCGCGGCCCTCGCCCCGAAGGACGACTGAGAACATGACCGACCCCACCGCCGCCCCCGCCGAGTGCCACGTCGTCACCCACGTCCACTGGGACCGTGAGTGGTACCGCCCCTTCGAGGCGTTCCGCGCCCGTCTCGTCGAACTCGCCGAACAGGTGTGCGCGGAGCTCGACGACGGACGGCTCGGCTCCTTCCACCTCGACGGGCAGACGATCGTCCTCGCCGACATCGCGGCCCTGCGCCCCGATCTCGCCGACCGGCTGCGTTCCCACGCCGCCGCCGGGCGCCTGACCATCGGCCCCTGGCACGTGCTCGCCGACAACCAGCTCGTCTCCGGCGAGAACCTCGTCCGCAACCTCCTCGCCGCCCGCCGCTGGGCCTCGGGCGCGAACCTCGCCGACGTCGGCTACAGCCCGGACGCCTTCGGCCACCCCGCCGATCTGCCGCGCGTCCTCGCCGGGTTCGGCATGGACACCGCTCTGGTGTGGCGGGGAGCGCCCCCCGGCGTGGCACGCTTCCGCTGGAGGTCGCCGGACGGCTCCGAGGTGTTCGCCGTCAACCAGGCCTACCACGCCGCCGAGGTGCTGTGGCCCGCCCAGCACAGTGACGGGGGAGAGGACTCCCGTGTCGCGGAGTTCCTGACGGCCGAGCGCGACCGCCTGCCCGGCGGGCCCTGGCTGCTGATGAACGGCGGAGACCACCTCGCCCCCTCCGACGCCGCCGCCCGGGTCGCCGACGCCCGCCGGGCCGCCGCGGCCGAGGGGGTCACCCTCCGCGAGTCGACGCTGCAGGAGTTCTTCGCCGACGCTCGCAAGGCGGCCGCGGCCCACGGTCACCCGCCCCTGCACGAAGGCGAACTGCGCGTCCCCGGTGACCGGCTGACCTTCGTCCTGCCCGGCACCCTCTCCGCCCGCGTCGACATCAAGCAGGCCAACGCCGCCGCCCAGACCCTCCTGGAGCGCTGGGTCGAACCGGCCCTCGCCCTGCACGCCCCCGACGACGACACGCTCGCCGCCGAACTCCGGCACGCCTGGGAGCTGCTGCTGCGCAATGCCCCGCACGACTCGATCTGCGGATGCAGCGTCGACGCGGTCCACCGCGAGAACCACGTCCGCTACGAGCGGATCGGACAGATCGGCGAGCACCTTCTGCAGCGTGCCCTGCTGACCTCCGGGCTGGACACCCGGCTGTACGGGGAGCGGCCCGCCGAGGAGACGTCGTTCGCCGTCCTCAACCCGCACGGTGACGAGCACACCGGCCCCGTCACCGTCGAACTCCTCACCGCCGTCGGGCGATTCCCCGCCGAGGTCACCGGGCCCGACGGGCGGCCGGTGCCCTTCGAGGCCGAGGACCTGGGCGTCGAGACGTCCTTCGAGGCGGACCTGGAACTGCTGCCCGACTCCAAGCCGTCGCAGCGGCACCGACTGCGGCTGCGCGCCCACCGGGTGCCGGCACTGGGCCGCCGCCTGTACCGCGTGCGGCTCTCCGACGCCCCGGTCGAAGCCGCCGACCCGCACGACTCCCGCGAACTCGTCCTGGCCGACGGCAGCGTGGCAACCGTGGCGGACGACGCCTCCCTCACCCTCACCCGCCCCGACGGCACCGTCCTGACCGGCTTCGGCCGTCTCGTCGACGGCGGTGACAGCGGCGACACCTACAACTACGACCCGCCCCGCACCGACAGCCTCCGCACTCCCGCCGTGCGCACGGTGCGCCGCACCGTCTCCCCGGTGCGCACCACCCTGGAGATCGACGCGGTGCTCACCGTGCCGCGTGGCCTCACCGCCGACCGCGGCGCGCGCGGCGCCGATGAGGTGGAACTCCCGCTGCGGGTGAGTATCGCCTCGTGGCACGGTGAAGCCGCCCTGCGCTGGAACGTCGAGTTCGACAACGCCGCACGCGACCACCGTCTGAGGCTCCACCTGCCCACGCTCCACGGCACCGGCACCTGGACCGGCGACGGCCATTACGCCCTGGTCGAGCGCCCTGTGACCGCCGACCTGGGCCCGCTGCCCGACCGACCGGGCCACGAGGCGGTCTGCGCAGCCGCACCCGTGCAGTCCGCCGGCGCCATCGGCTTCGGCGCGGGCCGCGTCACGGTCGCGGCGCCGGGCCTGCCCGAGATGCGCGGCGTTCCCGGTGCGGACGCGGGCACCGAGGAAATGGTCGTCACACTGCTGCGCTCGGTGGGCTGGCTCTCCCGCTTCGACCTGCGCTCCCGGACCACCGGCGCCGGACCGATGCTGCCCACCCCCGACGCCCAACTGCCCGGCCACCGTGCCTTCACCTTCGCCACGGCCCTCGGGGCCCGGACCGGCCTGTCCGAGTTCGCCGCGTCCGTGCGGGTGCCGTTGCGTGCCGTGCAGATACGACCCGGTACGGAGGATCGTGGGTCGGCGCACGGAGTGGGCGTGTCCGGAGCCCTGCTGACCGCGCTGAAGCAGGCAGAGGACGGCCGGGGCCTGATCATCCGCGTCTCGAACCCCGCGCCGGAGACCACCGACGTCCGCGTGCGCATCCCCTCGGGCTCGAGCGTCGAAGTGTGCCGCCTCGACGAGACCCCGGACACCGCCGCCGTACGGCTGCCCGCCCCGGACGCGGACGGCGTCCTGCGCTGGAACGCCGCGCCGTTCTCCCTGACCACCTTGCGGCTGATCCGGACCTGACGGTTCGTCCGTGCCCGGCCCTGGCCGATCGTGCACGGTCGGCCGGGACCGCGCTGTTGGCGCGTCCAGGTCCGCCGGACCGCCTACTGGGCACTCGGCCGAGGTCGACTGGCCGGCCTCGCAGTCGAGGCGGAGTTGGTGGACATCCACTGGACCGAAAACCACACCCACCAGTCCGCCCGCTGGCATTCCGAGAACGCTGCCCCTCTTCCCCGGCGACCGTCGTCGCCGACGACCGGATGAAGGCCAACGACGCCTACCGACAGGCGTGCGAAGGAACGGCCCTGCTCTGGCAAGGCGACTTCCACAACGCCCGGCAACTTCTGCAGGCGATGGGCCGCCGAATCGACCGCAAGCCGCCCAGGCCCAGCACGTCCCCGAGCGAGAACTTCCACCTGCACCGACGCAGCAGCAGCCGCCGCACCCGCGTCCTCGGAAGGCTCCTGGTGCTGCTGGACGACGACTACGCGCTGGCGTCGCGCCGGGCCCCCGACGTCCGGCAGGCATGCCTGGAAGCCTACGGCCCCCACAGGGACCCACGGCAGTCTCTCTGCGGGAACTACTAGGAGTGATCGGTGCTCACCAGTGGCGTTTGAAAGAGGTCGACGTGCCGGCGCTCGGGGCTCGCATCCACCCCCACTACGGCGTGTTCGCACCCGTCAGAGGCGAGTACGTTGGCCTGGTCGCCCACACGCCACTGCCACCGACGACCCAGCACAGTCCCACAAGTACGGCATTCGACCTCGGCACGGGAACGGGCGTCCTCGCTGCGCTCCTGGCCCACCGCGGTGCCAACCGCGTCGTGGCCACCGACATGAGCTCCCGCGTCCTGACCTGCGCCAAGGAGAACGTTCACCGGCTCGCTCTGACCGACCGAATCGAGGTGTCGGGCCACGGCCTGTTCCCCGACGGCCGCGCCGACCTCGTCGTCTGCGACCCGCCCTGGCTCCCCGCCCGTCCGACCGGCCCTATGGAACAAGGCGTCTACGACCCGGACAGCATCATGCTCCATAGCTTCCTCGCCGGCCTCCGAACACGTCAGCAGTTGCTCGACGCCATCCAGGAAGCACAGCTCCGCGTTGTGGACAAGATGGATTCCAAGCCCCGTCACCCACGCTCCAAGGACGCTGCCGACCCACTCCACACAGCACGAAGCGCCGAGACCACGTCCCTCTGGCGTCTGACAACGTGACCGGTACCTGGACCACGCAACGACATCTCGCTTATCGGTTCGCCAGGTGAGTACATCCCGTGCGTGACTTCGCCGATCATGGGTCTCGTAGTCGCGTGCGAGTCGGCGGTGGTGCATCAGCCAGCCGACGGTCGGCTCGACCACCCAACGTCGGGTGATGACCTTGAACCGTTGACGCCGGGGTCGCGTTGGACGACCTCGAGGCATGCAGCGGCGGAAGCGATGCGTATGTGGCAGACGCGGTGCTATGAGACCAACAGAGCCAGCGTTTCCTTCGCGTTGTGCTCGGCGATTTCCTGCATCACCGTGCGGTGCGGGAAATCGCCATCGAGCAGGCGAAGGGGGCCAGCCACCAGTGAGAGACGCATCGCAAGCATGTAGAGGTCGAGCCGTGCCGGATCGAGTCCGGGGCGGGACAAGGCTGGGTGCTGGTCACCGAAACGAAGCTGCAGGAACACGTGCTCCCACTCGACATCGAAGAACATCAGGCCCTCAATGTCGATGAGGACGGGGTGGCCGGACGCATCGACCAGGACATGGTCGGGCCCGAGTTCTCCGTGAATCAGCCCGTGCTTCGTGCGCGGAGCCACTCGTGTGGCCAGCTCCTCCAGGCGGTCGTGCAAGGGGGCCGCGGCTGAGCTGATGCTGGGGTCGCGTTCGGCCGCCTCAGCGAGGTCCTCGATGGCACGTTCGAGTACCAGTTGCTCGCATGAATCGCCACTGGCTCTGTCGCCTCGATCGAGCACGTCCACCCTGCCGTAGTGCTGGCTGTGCTGCTGGTGCATCACGTCGAGCATTGCGGCCAGCTCGCTCAAGGTATGTGATGCGCGTGCGGGATCCGTCTTGAGGAGCGCCTCCAGAGTGCCACCGGCAACGTCCTCGACCACTGCCACGTCCGCCGGGTAGCGGCGTCGGCTGCCATCAGCGAGAAGCACTCCTGGAACCCGGACTCCAAGGCCGTCCAGTATCCGCTGGGCCGCCAGGAAGGAGGCCAGCCCGGAGGCGGGAGCGAAGGGGTGGGCCGGGTCGGTGGCTTCCGCAGCCGGCCAGAAGTTCTCGGCCTCGGCCCAGCTGTAGACGATCACACTTGCTGTGCGTGATTCGCTCGTGCGAACCCGGTAGACCCCCTTCTTGCTCCCGCCGCGCAACCGGTCCACTCCGACCACGCGGGCCTCCGCCCCCAGTGCCTCATGCACGATCCCTGACAAGGCTTCACTGAGCCTTTTCCACGTGATCAGGTGGCGAGTTCGAGGCGACGACGGCGCGGACGACGGTGGTGATCTGGGTGGTGCTGCAGCGAAGCTTCCGCAGGAGCCGCCAGCATTTGAGGGTGGCCATGGCACGTTCGCCGAGGCTGCGGATCTTGGCGTGATCGTGGGTCTGACGCCGGCGCCAGCCGCGCAGATTCTTGTCTCGGAACGGGACGCGGACCGCAGGACCTGCGCCCTGATACGCCTTGTCCGCCCAGCACTTGACGGCGTCGGCGGCGAGAGCGTCGGGAATGCCGTGGGTCCTGGCCGCGGTCAGATCGTGCACGGCTCCGGGTAGCGCGTCCGAGACCCAGACCAGACGGCCGGCTGGATCCGCGAGCACTGGCACGTTCATGCCGTGGTGCTTCTTCTTCCCCGAGTAGTACGGGCGGTCGGCGGCGATGCGGTCGATCGGCAGCACGGTGCCGTCGAGGATCACGTACGCCTTCTTCCGCGCGGTCTCCATGGCCTGTTCGAGCGTGGGAGCGAGGGCGGCCAGGAGGTCGACGGCCTCGCGTATGCAGCGGTAGGTCGTGGCGATCCCGATGCGGAAGCCTGCGGCAAGGCGCGCGTAGGTGTCGCCGCAGCGCAGGTGGGCCAGGACGAGCAGGGCCTGCCGGCCGCAGGTCAGGCGACGCCAGCGGGAGCCGATGCGGCGGCGGTGACCTGCGAGGAGACCGGAGAGGTGCTGCAGGGTGCGGCTGGACAGATCGATGCCGGACGGGTAGACAAGCACGCGAAAACTCCTGGCGGACTGGTGATCTTGGTCGTGAACCCGTCTATCAGGAGCTTTCTTCATGTCCGCCGCCGGTGCCGCACGTCCAACCACCCATCAGGTCAGAAACGGCTGACTGAGAGGATGCTGTGCCATGACCGGACCGATCAGTGAGTCGTGGACGCGAATCGAGAACTGGCTGGCAGAGTACGCGCCGGCGACCTACGCCGCGCTGGCACCGCCTGCGGATCCGGCGGACATCGCCGCAGTCGAACATGTCATCGGCCACCCGCTGCTGAAGCCCTTGGTGGTGTCGCTGCTGCGACACGACGGTTTCCTCAACCAGTTTCGGGGCTCGCTGCTGCCAGGGCGCTACAGACCGATAAGTGCACGCGAGATAGCGGCTGCGTGGCAACTCCTCACCGGCTTCTACGACAAGTGCGAGGCTGATGAGAAAGGAAAGGAGGCGGACAACGACTTCATGAAGCTAGGGTTCAGCAGCGTCCTGTACGGACACCCGCAGTTGATCCCCATCGCGCGGGATCTCGGCGGAGGGCACATCGTGCTGGACCACCGTCCCGAAATCGACCGGGGGCGCGTCCACGAAGCCGAGGCCGTGGAAGGCGTTATGCGCCTGTCACATGAGATGTGGACGTCTCTGCCGGCGCTCATGGAGGCGATCGCCACGTCTCTTGAGACCGGCCAGCCACTCAACGGCAACATGCCGGTAGTGGACGAGGAGCAGAGGCTGTACTGGGACTCCATACCGCTGCGCAATGACCGGACCCTGCATCGATCATGACACATCAGAGGCGGATAGTGAGGATCTGAGCCTCGGACGCGCTACCCGGGGCCGTGCACGATCTGACCGTGGCCCGGACCCACGGCACCCCCGACGCTCTCGCCGCCGCCGACACCAAGTGCTGGGCGGACAAGGCATACCAGGGCGCAGGCTATGCCGTCCGCGTCCCGTTCCCGGGCAAGGGCCTGCACGGCTGGCGGCTGTCACGCCCGCGTTCACTGCCAAGATACGCGACCTCGTCGAGCGTGCCATGGCCACCCCTCACATGCTGGCGGCTCGTGCGGAGCTCCGTCGCAGCACCACCCGGATCACCGTTGTCGTCCGTGCCGTCGCCGCCCTTGAATTGGCCACCTGATCAAGATGGAAACGGCTCAGTGTCTCGTGTGTCCAAGATCAGGGGTCAAGGCCCATGCGAGATTTCGTGCCTCGTTCACCGTGCAGCATCTTCACCCCGGTCTTTGGATGCCGACTCGGGTCCTTTCAGCGTGCGGTGCAGTTCTTGCCGGTTGTCTCACGTTGCGGATACGGCCCGTCGGGTGTGGTGCCGTGCAGCCAGTCGGTGATCCATTCGGCCAGTGACTGTCCAACGGGGGCCAGGGCGTGTGCGGTGCAGCAGAGGTTGGGGTCCCAGTCCCACATCTGTCCGTCGGCCGTCTTGAAGTCGATCAGTGCCCACATGGCGCAGCCCCGGTCCATGAGCGGGACGATGCCCGGAGGCAGGGGATGCTCGGGATCAGCGAAGTCGTGATACGCCTCGGTGATGTCGGCGCAGTCGCTGAACCAGTCGCGGGTGTCCGTTAGGGACACCGCCTCCCACGATCCGAATCCGCCGTTGGCGACTTCGAGGTAGAGCCTGCGTAGAAGCCGGGGCATCAGGTGTCCCACCATCTGTTCCACCGCCCGGACGTCATCCGTGGACGCGGGGTCGGGCAATTCCTGGTCGGCAACATGCGCACGGACAGCCAGGATGAGGTCGTCGTCAGTCACAAGCAAATCTTCGGTCACCTCAGTCCGCGTGTCTATGGGCGAATGGCCTGTTCAACGCTTCCTCGAGGAGCTTCAAGCATCGCAGTTCGGATCTTGCGGACGGCCGCGTCGGCGACGCTGCCCAAGCAGCACCAAGGACCTGTGGCCCGTGCGGTGTCCTCGCCTGTGAACCTACAGACCAGGGCCCGGTTCCTGGCGTACGAGTGAACCAGCGGCGGGGTGCACGATGCGATCAGGGTCGTCCAGGCCACCGAACCCGGCACCTGCCAGGTGACCGTGGCCGGGAACTCGACGTGGCCACCGCGCCGGAGGCCCGTACGGCCCTTCGCACGGTGCTCGCCGACCACCAGCATGTGGTGCTCGACCTCAGCTTGTTAAGGCCGTCGACACGGCGAGGGAGCGCGTAGCCGAGTACCTGCTGGCCGCGCGGCTGGAGCATCTGCATGAGGGGTCCACCGCCCGGTCCGCGAGGCCTGCTTCGTGGACGGAGCGGCTGCCCGGCCTCGCCGCGCGCCCGCTGGACGGCGACGCCACCGGGGCGGTGACCGCATGACCGGCGAGCTCAGCGGCGTCGACCTCGCCCGCCAGACCCTGGTCGCGGCCCGGGAGGCGGCGACGAAGAACGGCGCCAACCAGACGAAGAAGCCGAAGCGGCGCACCACCACCGTCGTACGCTGTGACGGGCGCGAGCCGCTCGGGCTCGGTGCGGCGATCGGCATGATGATGACCGAGCGCGGCATGGTCGCCCCGGCCGCCGGCGGATCCGTCCTCGCCGGCTTCGACGCCATCCTCGCCGCGTCCGTGCCCGAGCTCGCCGGGCGCGTGAAGCCGCGGCGTTCGACGCGGACACCGGCCGCCTGGACGCCGTCCCCGACGCCCCGGCCGTCGGCACGAAGCTGCGCTGGAGCGCACCGAAGTTGATCGCGGCGCTGCGCCCGCGCGTCCGACCGCCGGCCGCCCGACGACGACGTTGTCGCGACACCCGGCGGCGCAGAAGGCCGCGAAGTCCGCCGTCGCCCCGCGTGCCCTCGATGAGCTGTCCTGGGCGGGCCGGCGAGTCAGCCGCCGCGCCGGGAGCGCCCTCGCCCGAGGTGGCGTGGCAACCGTGCGGGCAAAGGTTCTCCAGCGCGGGAGGCGGGCGCATCACCGGTGGTTTCCGCTCTGGACGGGGCGGGACCTGCCAGGGCGCCCGGAGGGGTTGAGGAAACTGATGTTGCTGTCAGAGGTTGTGAAGTGCACTACTGAACGCCCAGAACGCCAACCAGCACGAGGACTCCGCACAAGGTCATCCCGGCTCCGACTACCACCGGCATAACTCGAGCCATTGCGGGCTGTTGGCGATTGGCCCGGCCAAAGACGTTGGGCTTTTGCATCGCGCGTCTGGCGAATGCCTGGCTTCCGAGTATCAGCACGAGCCCAACGATTATCGCACCGAGTCCTACTAGCGTGCGTTCTTCCATCGGTTCCTCCCAACCACGGTGCTCCGCCACCAGGCGTGGCTCTGGGGCAGAGGAAAGCTCACCTGTTCCGCTTCCGAAGGAGCCCGACGACAATGATCACGGCGAAGACCACGGCAACTGCGATAAGGACGTACAGCAGCGGCCCTGTGACCGGCTCCTTGCCTTCTGCGGCGAAGGTTGTGAGAAACATTTCCCTCTCCTGCCAATGAGGGCCGGGGGCGGCGAACAGCCACCCCCGGCGCGTTGCGATCAGAACTGGACTTGCAGCCCGCCCGAGCACTTGGGAGTGGACGCTCTCGGGCCGCCTACGCCGCCCGTCCCGGCGAATGAGCCTCCCTGCGCGATCTGGAAGCCGACGCTGCCGAATGCGGCCTGGCACTTGCCGTAGGCAGAAGGTCCGGCGCTGGCGTCGCCGGTGCTTTCCTCATAGCCGCCGGAAACGCCGGGAGATCCGACTCCGATGTTGAAGAACCCGCCTCCTTCGCCCTGGTCGTCTTCCGCGTAGCCGCCTCCGACACACACCCAGAAGCAGGCCTCTCCTCCGATCTGCCAGGCGGCCAGGCCGCTGGGGTCGATGCGGTTGACGGGGTCGCCTTCGGCGTAGAGGTAGGGGTTCTTCTCCTGGCCGGAGGGGTCGGGGCTGGTGAAGCGGCCGATGTTGGGGTCGTAGTAGCGGGCCGCGTAGTGGTACAGGCCGGTGGGGTCCTGGTAGCCGCCGGCGAACCGGTAGGGCTGGGGGACCTTCTCGGTGGTGGTGCGCTGCACGCCGCGGGGGCTGTAGGCATACGTGTTGACCTTGGCACCGGTCTCGTCGGCGAGCGCGATGACGGAGCCGAGCGCGTCGGTGAGGTAGTAGTACGACTTGCCCCCGGTCGTCATGGAGTTCAGCGTGCCCCGGGTTCCCGGTTGAATCCCATGTCCACGCCTGCCGTGGTCTTGGCGGCCAGGCCGATCGGGCCGTTGTGGAAGAAGGTGTCGCCGAGCTTGATGCGCTCGCTCTGGTCGGTCGAACCGTACTGCCCGGCGTAGGTCTTGCCGCCGACGGTGATCGACGTCATCTGGCTGTAGTCGGACCAGGTCTCGCCGGTGCGGGTGCCCTCGGGCGTCGAGGCGCCCGCGGTCTCGTTGCCGACCTTGTCGTAGGACCAGTTGGCGGAGGAGCCGTTTTTGGCGGTGACCTGCTGGGCGTCGTTGACCGTGTAAGTGGTGCCGCGCGGGCAACTGGGGTCGACGCCCTGGCTGGTGAGGTTGCCGGCCTGGTCGTAGCAGTACTGCCAGGAGGCATTGAGCGTGGTGCCCTTCTCCTCCTTGGCGTAGGAGAAGCGGCCGGCGCTGTCGTAGGTGAAGGTGGTCTTCAGGCCGGTGACCGCGTCGGTGCGGGTGCGGATCTTGGCGCCGTCCGTGCCCGCGTTCGAGTACCAGTATGCGAGGTCCACCAGGGTGCCCTTCGGCGAGGTCGCCTTGATCTTCTCCGGGCGGCTGGACTTGTCCGGTGTCACCGTCTGGACGGTGCCGCCCGGGTAGGTGGTCGTGGTGCGGAAGTCGTTGGCGTCGTACTTGTACGTGGTGGTCTTACCGGTCGGGTCCTTCAGCTCGGTGAGCTTGTTGACCTCGTTCCAGGTGTAGTCGGTGACGCCGGCCGGGTCCTGGTAGGTGTCGACGTTGCCGGCCGGGGTGTAGGTGAGCTTGGTCTGCGAGCCGTTCTGCAGTGTGCGGACCGTCTCCCTGGACAGCGGGTCGAACTCGTACTTCGTGACCCCGGTGCTGTCGTCGCGCTGGCGCAGGTTGCCGTCGCCGTCATAGTGGTAGCGCACCGTGGCGTTGGTCGAGGAGACCAGCACGACCCGGTCGCGGTTGTCGTACTCGTACACTGTCTTGATCCCACGGCCGTCGGTGACCGTTTCGGGGCGGCCGAGCGCGTCGTAGGTGTAGGTGGTGTCGCCCAGCGGGGCGGGCGGGTCCACCTTGGACAGGTTGCCCTTGGCGTCGTAGTCGAACGAGGTGGACACCGACTTGGTGTCCGACATGGTGGTGGTGACCTTGCAGGTCTGGCCTTCGAAGCCATCGCAGGCCGGGGTTGCCGGGTTGTAGTCGAAGGAGCGCTTGCCGCCTCCGGTGCCCGTGACGGCCACGGATTTGGTGTTGCCGGCGGTGTCGTAGGTGTAGTCGGTCTTCTCGCCGTCGGCGCTGGTGAACGACTTCGGCAGGTCCGCGCCGGCGATGGTCTGATACCCGGTCAAGGACGCGGTGGCTCCGGTGGGCAGTTCGGCGGAGGTGGGGTTGTTGCGTCCGTCCCAGCCGTAGGCGGTGACGTTGCCCGCGCCGCCGCCGACGCCCATGGCGTCCTCGGCGGTGTCGATGTTGTGGTTGGCGTCGAAGGTCCGCTTCCGTGTGTGCCCGAGTGCGTCAGTGACCTTGGCGACGCCGCCGTCCGCGTTGTGCTCGTACTTCGTCGCGTGCTGCTCGGGGTCGGTGGCCGTCGTCGTCCCGGCCGCCGACGGGTCGGCGTTGGAGTAGGCGTAGGTGTAGGTGGGGCCGGTGTGCCCGGCCGCGGCGTCGAACTCGGTGGCGCGCAGCATGGAGCGGACGCGGTTCTCATCGTCGTAGGTGAAGACCGTGACCCGCCCCTCCGGGGTGGTGATCTTCGTCAGGCGGCGGGAGGAGTCGTAGTCAAAGACGGTGGACTTGCCGTCGGTGTCGGTGGTCTTGGCCAGGTCGCCGGCCGGGTTGAGGCCAAAGACGGCGGTGCGGCCGGTGTGGTCCTTTGCCTGCCACTGGCTGGCGTCAGTCTTGACCAGGTCGATCCAGCGGCCTGAGCGGGTCTCGGTGAGCTTGAAGCCCTTGTGCTCCGTGCCCTCGTCGTGCTGGTCGATCGTGATGGTGCCGTTGTTCTTGTCGGTGACTTTGGTCAGCGTGCCGTGCTCGTTGTAGGTGTCCTTGGAGCCGGACTTGCGGTCGGTCAGGGTGTAGGTGCTGTCCGCGTTCTTCTTCAGGTCCTTGGAGTAGCCCTTGGGCGTGGTGAAGGTGCCGTCGGCGTTCTCGGTGTAGCGGACGGTGGCGCCGGTGGCGTCGTAGAGGACGACCTCACCAGAGAAGAGCTGGAGGTAGCGCTCGTACTCCTGCCACCACCGCTGGGACACCTTGCCCCAGGGCGCGTCGAAGGAGTTGTACGTCCGCGCCAGGCGCAGCGTCTTGCCTACGCCGGCGATCTCGAAGTCGGTCGCGGCAAGCATGAGGTTGCCGGTGGAGAGGTTGATCCTTGCTACCAGCGAGTCGGTGATCCGGAAGTCCGAGATCTGGTGCCAGGGCACCGCGCCCTGGTCCTCCGGGACGTACACCGTCGGAGCGGCGTCGGCCGCCGCCGACCGCAACGAGCCCTTCGGCGGCTGCGGGATCTCACCGGTACGTGCACGTTCCTTCTGCTCGGCCCGCCACGCGGCCTGCTCCTTGGTCGGTTCGGCCTCCGCCTCACCGGGTACCGGCTTCGTCTTGCCGGCCTTGACCGGAGGGACCTCGAAGTCGGTCTTCTTGCCCCACGCCGACGTCGGGCCCGGATCCGCCGGCTCGGGTGTCGGCCCGGCGAACACCGGGGCCACCGGGGCGACCAGTGACAGCGCCGCCAGGGCCGCTATAAGCCCGTAACGCGAGGATCTCCGGGCACGCCGAAACGGCGTGCTTCCAGCACGCGAATGCATCAGCTTCCCCCCACAGGAAGTCAGGCCCGGCAACCCCAGCGGTCACCAGAGACGCACAAGCTGTCACAAGAAGCACACAAACCGGCGCAGCGTCCCCTCGAACTGACTTTCCACGCAGGCCGGAATCAGCCCAGCCGTTTGCCGAGCACAAACGGAGCTTTCCGGGATTTTTGGTCTCAGAAGATGGGCGGTATAGCCGCATCTACCGGCACTGTGCGTCGCAGAGATGACCGGAATCCTTCGGCACCGCAGCCCTATGGCGTGCCCGGCCTGTGGTGGCGGGCGCGCAGCATCCGGCCCAGCACCTGGCGCATCGGCGGGGGCCGGCGGGGGCCGACGGTGGTGTCCACCAGATGCCGGGCCACGGTGTGCAGCTTGGTGTTGCTGTGCTGGGAGACGCCCACCAGAACCTCCCAGGCTTCCTCGGGTGTGCAGCGGCCGATCGCCATGATCATGCCGCGCGCCTGGTCGATCACCGGCCGGGACGCCAGGGCCTGGCGCCACTGCGCGTTCTCCGCACGCAGCCGCTCCAGCTCCGCGCGCCTTTCCCCGGCGGGGTCTGCATCGTCGCTGGCGCGGTTGGGTCTCACAGCTGTCCGCCTACCCGGCCATGGTCCGGTAGGCCTGTTGGCCGTGCCACCCTTGGCGGCCGTTACGCGTTGGGGTCGGCAGCGCTGATACCGCCCAGGGCGGGGGCCGGGCCGCGTTCGACGGCCAGGTCGCCGAGGGCGACGATGCCGACCGGTCGGCCGTTGTCGACGACCGGCAGGCGACGCAGCGCCTTGGACCGCATCAGCTGCACCGCCCGGTCGACGTCGTCGTCCGGGGCGACGGCCATAGACCTGTTGGACCCGAGGGGGCCAACGGCTGCTGAACAGCAACGAAGAAGCCGCCGGTGCCGCCGGGGGCTTCGCTGTGCCCAGGGTTTAGGGAGCGGTCGGCACGCGCAGGTCGCGCAGCATCACCGAGAAGTTCGGGGAGTCGGGGAACGGCTGCCGGTTGCCGATCTTCCGGTAGCCCCACGACTCGTACAGCGCCTCGACCTTCGGGTGGTCGGGGTCCACGAGGAGCACCGCCAGGGCCTCGGGCCTGTCCTCGAGGAGTGCGGCGTGCAGCCGCTCGGCGGTCCCGGTCTTGCGCCAGGTCGGGCGCACCATCAGCTCCGACACCGAGAAAGTGGAGTCGTCCGCCGGCGGCTCGCTCAGGTGCTCGCGCCACCACTCCCTGCCCGCGGTCGCCGGGGCGCCGTACGCGAACCCGACCGGTTCGTCGCCGTCGTAGCCGATGACGCAGGCGAACCCGGGATGGCCGCCCCAGTGGTCCACGAACCAGGGGAAGCGCTGGTTGAACTCGTCGTCCATCTCGTCGGCGTAGGCGTCCGCGTGTACGTCCAACAGGGTCTGCCGGATGACCGGCAGGTCCTCGTGGCCGAAGCGGCGGAGTTCAACGGCTGTGGTGGTCAAGAGCTGCTCCATTCGGTCCGGTAGCGGTCCATCCACTCATGCGCGATGTGCGCGGAGGGAGCACGGGCGATCAGGTCACGCTGGAAGTCACCGAGGAGCAGCCGCATCCGTCCGGGCAGCGGCGTGCCCGCCATGATCTCGAAGACCTGGCCGCTGGTGGCGCACGCCTGCTCGACGTCGTCCTGGTGCAACTGCGCGAGAGCGAGCCGGGCCGTGGTGTGGGCGCGGTTGCGCCGGTAGGTCTCCGGCAGCGCGGCGAGCGCCCGGTGGGATGCGGCTTCCGCCTGGGCCGGGTGGCCCACGACGTCCCGCACAATCGCGGTCAGCGACTACAGCTCCGCAGGCCCGTAGAAGGCGATCCAGGTGGCCCGCGGTTGTGTCAGGTCGCCCTTCGCCAGAGCATCCTCGGCCCGACCGAGGCAGCTCAGCGCAGCGCGGTTCTCGCCGTTGTGCGCGAGACCGGCAGCGGTACGGGCGTAGGCGAGGGAGGCGTGCAGCGGGCTGCGCCGGGCGATAGCCGTCGCCTGGGCGGCCTGGGAGGACGCCACTGCCTCGGGGTAGTCGCGGCGCTGCCGGGCGAGCATCGCCCGCAGGTTCCACACCTGCATGGCCATCTCGGAGTCCTGAGCGAGGCCCGCGAGCGTGAGCGCCCGGTCCAGGTGGCGGCCGGCACCGTCGAGCCGTCCGGCGTCGATCAGGGACCATGCGGCCGTCGCGGTGAAGTCGGAGGCGAGCGCGAACAGCCGTTGTCGCACGCGCTGGGTGGTGGACTGCTTCTGCAGTCTCAGCGCCTCG
The DNA here is from genome assembly GCF_042268605.1 of Streptomyces sp. NPDC056296. NCBI lineage: Bacteria > Bacillati > Actinomycetota > Actinomycetes > Kitasatosporales > Streptomycetaceae > Streptomyces > Streptomyces sp. NPDC056296. The sequence goes on from NZ_JBHJRX010000005.1 coordinate 201,153, forward strand.
GCGGCCCCGTCGAGGGCGGCCTGCTCCAGGCCGTGGCCGCCGCGTTCGGCGTCGAGGGCGACCAGGCGCTCGACGTCGTCGCGTAACCGGATCACATCGGAGGTGCCGACCCGCGAGGGCCGGGCGGAGACCGGAGAGGCGAGGGGTATGACGGCGGCGGCCGCGGTGCCGGCGGATGCGCCGAAGAACTGGCGACGGCGCACGTCAGGGTCCTCCGGTAGTGCTGGTGGAACGGACTTGGACTTCCCCCGGGGCACGAACCCTAGAGCCGTGGCGGGCAGGCCGGTGACGATCTCCAGGCCCCGGCGCTGGCGTCCCTGCGGCCACCGGTTCTCACCGGACAGCCAGCGGTACACCGTGCGCTCTGACGTCGTGCCGTCCCGGCCGGTGAAGGCGCCGATGGCCTTGTTGACCGCTTCGGCAAGCTCCTCCGTCGCCGTCTGGTGCTTCTTCAACCAGGCGGCTAAGGGTTCGTTTCTGGTCTCCGCCACGACAGCACGGTAGGGCGTGCGCCCGGATGACGGCAGGTAACGGAAGAGCCAATTCGTCGGTCGGCCCGTGGCAGGTCCGGCCGACTTCGTCATGCACCCCGGGCGGTGACGGACGGTTAGGTGTCGTGTACGGCCCCGCCGCGCCTCGTTCCCCCCGTGCGAGCGCGGCGGGGCGCCGACCCGATCCACCTGCTGAGGCAGCGATGACCAGTGCAGGAACGTCACAGGAAGAGACCGCCGCGTCAGCCGTCCCGGCCCCTGCTGCGGCCGTGCTGTACGTGTGTGCGGAGCGGAGCAAGCTGACCCCTACGCTCGCGGCCGACCGCGCCGAGGCGGAGGGGCGCGCGTTCGCTGCGGCTCGCGGGCTGCTGACTCTCACTTCCGTGCCACAGGCGATTCTCATTCCGATGTCATCTGAGAGATGTCCATCGCCCGCTAGTTGTTGGGGCGTCATGTGACTACTGCAGACGCAATATGAGAACTGTTGACGCAGGCACCTGAGAATCGCCTGTTCAGTTCACTGAGAATCACAATACGAAGACGGTTGTGACCTGCTGTTTCTTCCTGAAGGTAGCGAGATGGTCTTCACACGCCCCCACGCCGACGGCGCTCGCGTGTGCTGTACCTGGGCCAACCGACGATACGTCACTCCCGCTAGCGCGGGCTCAACGCGACGTAGACGCGGATCTTGGCGTGGTCCGACGAGTCATCCCCGCTAGCGCGGGCTCTACGACAACTGCCGCGTTCATTCGGAGCTGGAGGAGGAATCATCCCCGCTCGCGCGGGCCCTACTGGGAGATGGCCAACTCTCGGGCCGACATGGCCGGATCATCCCCGCTAGGCCGTGTCTGACAAATGATCACGATGGGGGTGACCGCCTCGTGTGAAGAGAAGATGCCTTTCGTCCAGGCCAACGATCTACGCTGGCTCGATGGGCAACGATCGACGCGTCCGTCACCTCGTGGTCAATGAGGCCGTCTGGCGTTG